>NZ_CP090438.1:2400000-2700000 GCF_021441885.1 Vibrio maritimus | reverse complement strand
TTTGCAGAATGTGGTAACGACAACATTATTCTTTGTGAGCGTGGCTCATGCCATGGCTACGATAACCTAGTCGTTGATATGCTTGGTTTCGGTGTAATGAAAAAAGCATCAAATGGCAGCCCAATCATCTTTGATGTGACTCACTCGCTTCAGATGCGTGATCCTTCTGGTGCGGCTTCTGGCGGTCGCCGTGAGCAGACTGTAGAACTTGCTAAAGCGGGTTTGGCGACTGGCATTGCAGGTCTGTTTATTGAGGCTCACCCAAATCCAGATAAAGCACTATGTGACGGCCCTTCTGCATTACCATTGGATAAACTAGAACCATTCCTAGCGCAGATGAAGGCACTCGATGACCTGATTAAAGGCTTTGAGCACATCGATATTAAATAGGTTCTAACGTTACCTAGTCAAAAGCCAGCTTGAATTTAGCTGGCTTTTTTATGTTCACTATTTGTGTTGAGCAATCGTTTCTTCGCAGAAAAAACACCCTCCAGCCACTGAATACCTACCACTATTCCTCTGCTATCTATTACAGTTTCATAGCGCTTAATTACATTACTGATAATAATGCCAGCTGATGTATATCAACTTGTGATATAGATTACATAAAAGTGAAATCGTAATGTTATGTTTAAACGCTTACTTTAAACTAACGCAAATTTTGTCGATGTTTTTCTTAGTCTTACAACACAACAGATCGGCAAAATATGAGCAAACCCAATATGCTCAAGGCAGTGGTTCCCAAAAAATTAAAGGTATGACAATGAAAAAAAGCCTTATGTTTAAGTCCGTGCTAAGCGCGGCTATCATCGCGTCATTAGCAGGATGCGCAACTCAACCAGAGCAAGAATGGAATGCTGATGAGACTTATAAGCTAACGATTCTTCATACCAATGACCATCACGGTCGCTTCTGGCAAAACAAATACGGCGAGTATGGTATGGCAGCGCGTAAAACGCTGATTGACCAGATTCGTGCTGATGTAGAAGCGGAAGGTGGCAGTGTATTACTGCTGTCAGGTGGTGATATCAATACGGGTGTTCCTGAGTCTGACCTTCAGGATGCAGAACCGGACTTTAAAGGCATGAGCATGATTGGTTACGATGCAATGGCATTGGGTAACCATGAGTTCGATAACCCGCTGGAAGTCCTGTTTAAGCAGAAAGAGTGGGCAAACTTCCCAATGCTGTCTGCCAATATCTATGACAAGAAAACCGGTGAGCGTTTGTTCGATGCTTACCACATGTTTGATAAGCAAGGCATTAAGATTGCGGTTATCGGTCTAACGACTGAAGACACGGCAAAAATCGGCAACCCTGAGTACATCGGTGGTATTGAGTTCCGCGACCCGAAAGTAGAAGCTAAAAAACTGATTGCCGAGCTTAAAGAAACAGAAAAACCCGATCTTATTTTCGCGGTAACTCACATGGGTCACTACGAGAACGGTCAGCGTGGTGTGAACGCACCGGGTGACGTTGCGCTTGCTCGCTACTTGAACGAAGGCGACCTCGATATGATCGTTGGTGGTCACTCTCAAGAGCCTGTATGTATGGAAGGTCCAAACGTCGTGAAGAAGAACTTCAAGCCAAGCGACGAGTGTAAACCAGATATCCAAAATGGTACTTGGATTGTTCAAGCGTACGAGTGGGGCAAATATGTCGGTCGTGCCGACTATGAGTTCAAAAATGGCGAGCTGAATATGGTGAGCTATGACCTTATTCCAGTGAACCTGAAGAAGAAAGTAAAAGTTGACGGTAAGAAACAGCGTGTTCTTGTTGAAGATGAGATCAAGCAAGATGCAGAACTGCTGGCCTTCTTGACTCCGTTCCAAGAGAAAGGTCAGGAGCAACTCGGTGCTAAGATTGGTGAAACCAATGGCAAGCTGGAAGGCGACCGTAATGTGGTTCGCTTTAGCCAAACCAATCTAGGTCGTCTAATTGGTACTGCTCACATGGAGCGTGCTAAAGCCGATTTTGCGGTGATGAACTCAGGCGGTGTACGTGACTCAATCGCAGAAGGCGATGTGACGTACAAAGATGTGCTGATTGTTCAGCCATTTGGCAACATCATTACTTACACTGACATGACAGGTGCAGAAGTTCTTGATTATCTCAATGTTGTCGCAACCAAACCTGTTGATTCTGGTGCCTATGCGCAGTTCGCCGGTATTTCAATGACTGTCGATAAGGACCAAGTATCTGACGTGGTTATCAACGGCAAAGCTCTTGACCCCAAAGCCACTTACCGCTTCACGGTACCGAGCTTTAACGCAGCGGGTGGTGACGGCTATCCGAAACTAACAGGTCACCCTGGCCACGTAAACACGGGCTTCGTCGATGCTGAAGTATTGAAAGACTACCTAGAAGCAAATAGCCCGATCGATGTGAATAAGTACCAGCCTAAAGGCGAAATTGTCTATAAGAACTAGACATTAACGGGTTTTTATTCAATAAATAGAGCGGTGCCAATTGGCACCGTTTTTTTGTTTTGCGAGTAAGCATAGACTCGCCACGTCGTGCATTTTGGAGTAGGCAATGACACCAGCAATCAATCTGGCAAAGAAGAAGAAAATCACCCACACCGTGCATCAATATGATCATGACCCACGCCATGAAAGCTATGGACTGGAAGCGGTCGAGGCGTTAGGGCAAGATCCAGAAAGTGTCTTCAAAACGCTGCTGTTCGCCATTAACGGTGAGCCCAAAAATCTAGCGGTTGCCGTCATACCTGTTGAAGAAAAACTGAATCTGAAACTTGCAGCCAAGGCGGCTGGTGGCAAAAAAGCAGACATGGCAGACAAAGACATTGCTCAGAAGACGACAGGGTACGTGCTTGGAGGCATTAGTCCACTAGGGCAGAAAAAAGCACTGCCAACGTTTATTCATAGCACGGCACAAGACCGCGATACCATGTGTGTGAGTGCGGGCAAAAGGGGATTGGAGATTGAGTTAGCACCATCCGATTTGGCAGCGCTAACTCGAGCTAAGTTTGTTAATCTCTGTGAGGCCTAACAGCGGTTATTATGCCGCTTACTTTTTCAGAGATAGGGTTCCACCGACACGCGGCTTACGTTGCCCCGAATCAGACTGTCCCGCTTTAGGGTTCACTGGTCGCTTGTTGTTTGGCTTTGAAGGGCGAGACTTATTACCTGATTGGTTTGGCTTACGCTGACTAGGCTTGCCACCACGACTGCTTTCGTTACGGCCATTCTCAGAGTCTGAGTGGCGACGTTTGCTCGGACCACGACGGTACTCATCCGCGCCATGACCAGAATAGGTCTTCATCTTGTCGCGCTTACCTTCACGCTCTTTGTCACGTTTGGCCTCGCGGCGCGCATCATGCAGTTTTGCATCAGTTGCCTTAGTGATGTGGCGACCTTTTGCATCTTTACGAGAGGCTTCTTCAGTGCTGACGGAGCCTTCACACATACGCAGGATCTCGGCAACTTCTTCATCAGAGAGGTAGCGCCATTTTCCGTTCGGGATCCCATCGATTGAGATATTCATGATACGCACACGGCGCAGCTTAAGGACGTCATAACCCAAAGCTTCACACATACGACGGATCTGACGGTTAAGCCCCTGCGTTAGCGTAATACGAAATGAGAACTTGGTCTCTTGCTCGACCTTACACGGTAGAGTAACCGTATCTAAGATAGCGACACCCGCGCCCATTTTCTTGATGAAGTCCTTGGTGATTGGCTTGTCGACACGAACCACGTACTCTTTCTCGTGGTTATTACCAGCGCGCAGGATCTTATTGACGATATCGCCGTCATTGGTCAAGAAAATAAGACCATCAGATGGCTTGTCCAGGCGACCGATAGGAAAGATACGCTTGTGGTGGCCGACGAAGTCAACGATGTTTCCAGGGACGTCACGTTCTGTCGTACACGTGATGCCTGTCGGCTTATTCAGAGCGATATAGATTGGTTTCTCTTTACTGCGAACTGGCTTGCCATCAATCTCAACATTATCACTCGGCATAACCTTAGTGCCCATTTCTGGCACCTTGCCGTTAATCGTCACGCGTTGTTGCTCAATGAGCCTATCCGCTTCACGACGCGAGCAAAAGCCCGTTTCACTGATGTATTTGTTGAGACGTTTTCCGTCAGCAGAGTTCGACATGCGAAGTAATCACTCTATGTTGGTCTGATTTAAAGGTCGCGTATTTTATACCCAACTTGGCGTTAAGTCACTTAACTCATGCGTTTTTGATGACGTTCGCGGTTTTCAAGCTTCTTCTCTTGGCTCTTTCTAAGCATGACATAGACAGCGCCACTACCGCCATGGAAGCGTTGAGCACTGTGAACACACTGTACATCCTTAATCTGAGTCAGCCAGTTAGCCAAGTAACTTTTCATCAAGGCAGGCGGATTAGAACGTTCACCACGGCCATGGACTATGATGACAGTTCGAATGTCCATTCGCATGCATTGTTGCAAGAATTTAATGACCTCATCACGCGCTTCTTTGAGAGTGCGGCGGTGTAAGTCGAGTTTTGCCTGTAGAGGATATTTACCAAGTCGAAGTTTCCGGTAAACCCCTTCCTGAACGCCGTCACGTTTGAACTCTATGATGTCATCGGGTTTCACCATAGGGGCGAAATCGATAGAGAGGTATTCAGGGTCTTGTTCAGAGAGCCACAGCGCAGCCTGACGTTTTGCCAGTTGCGAGTCAGATACTTGGTGGGACTTTTTTAATTCGACGGTGTCGTTTTGAATAGGCTTTACATCGCCCATCATTTGTTGAAATAGGTCTAGATCATCGTCTTGAGACATAACTGCATCTCGAATAAGCCAATTTATTTGGAGTATATACGAAGTCGAGCAAAAAGTGAGAGCAATAAAAAACCGGAGTGAACAGGCGATCCACTCCGGTGCATAGCAGTTTTCTATTCAAAAAATAGAAGCTAAGCGATTCTAGTGAGGAGATTTGTCATTCATTACCTTATAAATGAAGAAAGCACCGTAAAACAGCATTAAACCAAACGCTCCAAAGATAACGATCATTGAAGAGAGGCCTACTGCATTACCAAATAGGAGATCAAGCCAAAAATCCATGTTTCCTCCAAAAAGTAGTGATGACAGGGTTACGTTAACGGTTGGTTTAAAAGTGAACACTGATCTGGATCAATTGTACTCGGAGTGTTAATAACCTGTATGTGAGTGTGTGTATACGGTCACATTTTTCGTGCTTCTGGCTAGTTGATGAGCAAACAGAGCTGTTTTGGAAAAAAGATGCCACAAAAGCCTTGCGCGCCTGAGAATTATCAGTAATATACGCATCCGTTGACGGGCAATAAGCCACTCAGCAATCTCGGTGAATAGCGCAGCTTGGTAGCGCATCTGGTTTGGGACCAGAGGGTCGGGGGTTCGAATCCCTCTTCACCGACCACTTTCAAAAAAACCTCGCTAATCAGCGAGGTTTTTTGCATTTAACTATCTGAAAAAATGAGATATTAAGAATGCGCATGCGGGTCGGGGGCTGGAAGCCCAGTCGTCGAGTGTCGAACCAATCAAATCCCTCTTCACCGACCACTTTTAGAAAAGCCTCGCTATTCAGCGAGGCTTTTTGCGTTTTGGCGAAAAGTAATCTTGTAAACGATGTGCCCGGTTTGTACAGATGTCCGGTTTGTATAAAAGCCCACTGCACGGCGATAACTAAAAATAGGCGATGTGACGCTAAAAGCTTAAGCTACAACAACCTCACGGCGTGCCATTACCTTACCAATAACACCTTCCACACCCAGCACCGCAAAGATAATTGCGAAGAAGGCAACCACACCACCAAACGCACCAGTAAATGCAACATGCTGACCAAACAGAAGGGCAATAACAGCCATTGCGACAAACTTAGAGCCCACCAAAATAATGTATGACGAAACACCTCGTTTCAGTTTTGGTAATGTTTTATGGGTTAGAAAGTGCGATGCCATCACTTTCTCTAGTGAGATAGCCCCTTTTAGCATACTCGCAAGGACAACCGAGGCGAGTACCGCCACTTCCAAACTCGCGATGAAAACCCAATCCCAAGAAGCGTTGAGTAGCAACATTACGATAGTCGTGATAACAGAGCTGATAGCGATATCTTTAAGCATTTTCATAAATTGATTCCTCTTGGAGTTGTTCTTGCTGACAGGGCTAAGGTATCAATTGTGGAGCGGCACCATTTACCATTTTACGCCATCGATAAAGACACTCTGATGTTCTATTGTCACACATTTAGTGGGTTTATTTGACCTTTGTATGAGTGTGGTTATACTGAGGTCAGTTTTGCTCCTATTTGTAAATCTCCCAATCGGGGGACCCCCTGAGAGCGCCAAAATTTCTCAATTTAGATTTGTTCTACCACTGTGACACGAGTCACACATGCAGCTACTTGCTGATGGCTCGTCGTACTTGCCGTATAGGTTCCTATTTAAAGTCATAGACTTTGGTCTATTTGTATGATTAATTGTTATTTGTATGATTAATAGGTGCCCATTCATACATGGTCAAATGCCATGTCAAATCAACGCGTAAGATCAGTGGGTTATGTGTCATCTGTCTAAAAAGAGATAGCTCTATGAATGTAATTATCAATGGTCAAACGTATCTTCTAAGAGAACGCAAAAGCATCCTTGATGTGGCCAAAGATATTAAAGTTGAGGTCCCATCGCTCTGCTCAATCAGTAAGCATGCTGAGAAGCAGTCTTGCGACATGTGCGTCGTTGAAGTCGTTGGTGAAGGCGTGGTCAAAGCCTGTGAGACTCAGATCCAAGATGGGATGACGATAGTGACCGAGTCTGCTCAACTTAATAATCTGCGGCGAGAAGCCCTCAATAAGATCTTTGCTGACCACAATGCTGACTGTGAAGCGCCATGTAAAGTGGCTTGCCCTGCTAACGTTGATATTCAAACCTACTTACACCACATCGCTCAGGCTGATCATCATCAAGCCGTCAAAGTGATTAAAGATACGCTGCCGATGCCAATCTCTATTGGTCGTGTTTGTCCTGCGTTTTGTGAGCATGAGTGTCGACGCAGCTTAGTGGATGAGCCTCTAGCGATTCGCCAGCTTAAACGTCATGCAGCAGATATTGATTTGTCACTGGCTGAGCAGTTTGAACCACCAAAACTGCCGTACAACGGGCACCGCGTAGCGATTGTCGGTGCGGGTCCCGGTGGTCTGGCTTGCGGTTACTATCTGAGTTACCAAGGCTTTGCCGTCGATGTCTTTGAATCAATGCCACAAGCTGGTGGTTGGTTGCGCTATGGCATTCCTGAGTACCGCTTACCAAAAGACATTCTCGATAAAGAAATTGAACTTATGTGTCGCGGCGGGATGCGTATTCATACCAATACGCTTCTTGGCCAAGACGTTTCTCTCGATGAATTGACTGAGAATTATGAAGCGGTATGTTTGGCTGTGGGCGCGACCAAAGCGGTGAACATGCCATATCCCGGCTCCGATCTGGAAGGGTGTATTCTGGGTGTTGATTTTCTCAAAGATCATATGACCGAGAGGCACTTTAGCATTGGTAAAAAAGTCGCCATCATTGGCGGCGGCAATACGGCGATCGACTGCGCGCGAACTGCGGTTCGTGAAGGGGCCGACACGACTATCATCTATCGTCGTACTCGCAACGAGATGCCAGCCGAACTGCATGAGATTGAAGCTGCTGAGCTAGAAGGCGTCAAGTTTAAATTCCTAACTAACCCTAAAGTTAACCATGCAGATACGACAGGTCGTGTTCACTCTATTGAGTTGGAGATCATGGCTCTAGGTGAGCCTGATAGCTCAGGCCGTCGTCGTCCGGTATCAACCGGCGAAACCGAGACCATTGAGTTTGATACGGTAATCTCAGCGCTATCACAAAAGCCTGATACTGAGTTTCTAAAATCTGCAAGACAATCGCTGCCACTGACTGATTGGGGTACAGCGTCTGCTGACAACGACTCCATGCACCATGGCTACAACGTCTACAGTATTGGTGATTTTAGACGTGGTCCTGCTACGGCCATTGAAGCGATTGCCGACGGCAAGAAAGCGGCGGATGCTATTGAGCGCTATATTCTCGAAGGGCACTTTAAACCTGAGCCAGCGCCGTTCAATAGCCGCAAGGCAGAGCGTCTTACTGAGGTTCGTCAAACTGAATACTTACAAGAGCGTGCGAAATCACGAGCAAAAGCGGATCATCTTGATGTAGAGCTTTGTCAGACCAGCTACAAAGAAGTTGAGCTTGGGATGACAGATTCGGATGCTATTGCCGAAGCTGCGCGCTGTCTAGAGTGTGGTTGCCAAGCCAACACTCAGTGCGATCTTCGAGATTATGCTACTGAATATCAGGTCGATTACCGAGAGATTAATACTGAAGAACGCAAGATGTTCCCAGTCGATAAATCCAGTGAGTTCATTGTCTTCGACGCTAACCGCTGTATTAGCTGTGGCTCGTGTGTTCATGCCTGTCAAACCGAGTCGGTGCATGGCATTCTCAACTTCTCTGAATCTTCGCACCGCCCATCGTTCCCAGATGGAGCGACTATGGGGGACAGTAACTGTGTGCAGTGTGGCGCGTGTGTTCAGGTGTGCCCAACTGGGGCGCTTGCCGATAAGCGCGATAAGTCACATAGTCGCGTAGAAATGCTGACGCCGGTGAAAACTATCTGTACTTACTGCGGAGTAGGTTGTCGAGTTGAGCTCTATGTTGATGCTGCCAACAACAAAATCCGCTACGTGAAGGGAGATAAAACCTCACCCGTCAACCAAGGTATGCTTTGCGTGAAAGGACGCTTCGGTTTTGACTTTATACACAGCGAAGAGAGGCTGACCACGCCTCTTATCCGTAAGTCGGGTGAGTTAGTGCCTGCCTCATGGGATGAAACTGTTAGCTATGTCGCCGATAAGCTAAACAAAATTAAGTCTATGTATGGAAGTGACAGTCTTGCTGGCTTCTCTTCAGCGAAAACGACGAATGAAGATAACTACGCATTCCAAAAGCTATTTAGAAGAGAGATTGGTACCAACAATATCGACCATTGTGCGAGGCTTTGTCACTCATCAACGGTGACTGGTCTAGAAGCCTCCTTTGGTAGCGGCGCAATGACCAATGATATTCCGAGCATCGCGCATTCTGACGTTATCTTTATTATCGGCTCAGACACCAGCGCTGCGCACCCAATTATCGCTTCACATATTAAGCAGGCGGTGACGAAGGGCGCGCGCCTGATTGTTGCCGATCCAAAACGTATTGATATGGCTGATCATGCCGAGCTCTATGTGCGCCATCGCCCTGGTACAGATGTCATGCTACTCAATGCCATCATGCATGTGATTGATAAAAATGGCTGGCACGATAGACAGTACATTAACGAGCGCACCGAAGGCTACGATGAGTTCGTTAAAGAGATACGTAAAGATGCCTACAGCCCACGCAATGCAGCACTTGTCACTGGCGTTGCTGAGTTTGATATTGAGCGCCTCGCCGAGTTGATTGGCACCTCGAAGGTGACATCAGTCTATTACTCAATGGGGATCACTCAGCACACTACTGGGCATGATAATGTGCGCTCGATTGCCAACCTGCAAATGCTGTGTGGTAACGTGGGCGTTGAAGGCGGCGGTATTAATCCGCTTCGCGGTCAATCCAATGTTCAGGGCTCTTGCGATATGGGTGCCTTGCCGACCGATTACCCTGGCTATCAAAAGGTGACCAATCCAGACGTGCAGGCAAAGTTTGCCAAAGCTTGGAATTCAGACACTCTGCCTAAAGAGCGTGGTAAGACACTGACTGAAATCATCGATGGCGCTTGCGACGGTGATATCAAAGCGCTTTACGTGATGGGTGAGAACCCAGTACTCAGTGACCCAGATCAGGCGCACGCCGTTCATGGATTGAAATCCCTAGACTTCCTCTTGGTTCAGGACATCTTCTTAACCGAAACGGCTGAGCTTGCGGACGTGGTATTGCCGTCCTACTCGTTTGCGGAAAAAGCAGGGCATTTCACCAATACTGAAAGGCGCGTACAACGCTTGGTTCCAGCGGTGCAAGCGCCGGGTGAAGCAAAAGAGGACTGGCGTATTATTCAGTCTATTGCCAATGCAATGGGTGGCGACTGGCAGTACCAAACGGTGCAAGAAATCACTGAGGAAATCGCCGATGTTACGCCGCAATACAGCGGTATTCGCTGGCAGTCGATTGGTAAAAACGGTTTGCAGTGGCCATGTAACGATGTGAAGCCTTTCGGTACTCGCATTATGCATAAGGACCAGTTTATCCGCGGTAAAGGGGCGATGGCTCCAATTCCATTTGAATATGCGGCTGAGCTTCCCGATGACGAGTTCCCAATGATTCTTACCACGGGTCGATTACTCGAGCAGTTCCATACAGGAACTATGACGCGCAAAACCAAAGGGCTGGATAACCTTGCTGGACCACGCATTATGATCAGCGTCGAGGATGCTGAAGCGCTCGGAGTGACCAATGGTCAGGATGTGAAGTTGGTGTCGCGACGTGGTGAGATTTCCGCGCCTGCCTTTGTTACCAAACGGATGCAGCAGGGCGTTGTGTTTGTGCCGTTCCACTTTGCTGAATCGGCAGCGAATAAGCTGACCAATACTGCAACTGACCCGCACGCGAAGATCCCAGAGTTTAAAGTATCTGCAGTGCGGCTTGAGAAGGTCACTCAGGCGGTTCTTTAAATTCGGTCCACGCTTTAGGGATATCGAACGGAGGCAAGCTATTTGGCTTGCCTCTTTTTCCTTTGCGCCACTCTTTTAGCTGATTGACATAGGTGAGGATGTGCGCCACCGCGACAAAAAGCTGATTGGGCACCATTTGGTCTATTTGTGTCGTGTGATAGATAGCACGGGTCAGCTCTGGGCTTTGAACCACTTCGACCTGATGCTTTGCGGCAAGCTCCCTGATGTAAGTGGCCACGTCATCTTTGCCTTTAGCAACCACAAACGGGGCTTCAGCTTGGGTCAGGTCATAGACGAGTGCGACAGAGTAATGAGTTGGGTTGGTCAGTACCACGCTTGCTTTGGGTACTCTTTCATTTGCCCC
Source organism: Vibrio maritimus (assembly GCF_021441885.1). Lineage (NCBI taxonomy): Bacteria > Pseudomonadati > Pseudomonadota > Gammaproteobacteria > Vibrionales > Vibrionaceae > Vibrio > Vibrio maritimus. Next base: position 2,688,954 of record NZ_CP090438.1, on the reverse strand, counting down.
TCGTTTCGCGTTCTGAGTTTGGATTTGCCGAACACGAGCTTTTACCTCAGGGCGACCTTCTTGTTCCTTGTGTTCATCTTTGACCTCTTGCTTAGTCATCTTCATCTGCTTGGTAAACTCGTAGCGCTGATAAGGGAAGTCAACAAGGCCAAAGACCAGAATCAGTAGCAGAAGATAACCTAGATACTCCACCGTGATTGTGGTGATGGTCGTAATTACCGTATCGAAGGGTGAGCTAACCAGACCAGTAATTACCGCTATGTATCGATCAATTACCCAATAAAGAACGGCAAAAAACAGGGTGACTTTAACGGTATTCTTGGCAAGTTCCACCAAAGACTGGGTAGAGAAAATCCGTTTAAACCCTTTAATCGGACTGATTTTTTCCAGCTTTGGCGCTAGTAGGGTCGGGCTGTACACCCAACCACCGAGCATAGTAGAGCTTATGATAGCGGCGATGACTTGATAGATGAACAGCGGAAAAAACAGCATGATCATGGCAAATAAGGCTTTGCCTACCAACTCGACGATGACATCAAATTTACCCACCACTGATGCGTCAAACTCATAGCAAATCAAGAACAACTCAATAAAGGTCTCGGCAAGGGAGTCGATGCTTAGCACGTAGTAACTCACCACCGCAGTTAGCGTAACGGCTGACACAAAATCCTTGGCTCTAGGGATCTGTCCTTCTCGTTTTGCTTTGGTCAGTTTGTGTTGACTGGGCAGTTCACTCTTATCGCCACTGTCCTGGTTATCCGCCATTTGGAAGCCTCAATATATAATTGAGATGGCGATTCAACTCCAACGCGAGCTCGAAGTAGTGATCACCAATCCCGGTCAAAGATGCCATCATGGCAAACAGCCCGAGCAGCATGGTCATTGGGAAACCCAGCGCAAACACATTCAAAGCGGGTGCGGCCTTGTTCATTAAACCAAAGGTAATATTGCTTAGTAACATCACCACAATGGCGGGCATGGCGACAAGCAGACCAGTAGCAAACATCCACGAGACCATCTTCAACACATAGTCGATACTGCTAAACGGAAACAGTGAATCCAAAGGCCAATGGGTGAAACTCTGTTTAAGTTGCAGTAAGACAATTAAGTGACCATCAATAGACAGGAACAGCAGCATAGCGGTTATAAACATGATGCGACCGATAATGGCGATGCTGACGCCATTCGCTGGGTCATTCATGATGGCCATCGCAAGTCCCATCTGCATGGAAATAGCTTGACCAGCAATAGAAAAAATCGTGAAGAAAATCATCACCGAGAAACCGATGAGGAAGCCAAATACCAGTTGGTAGAGAGTGAAAATGATGGCATCGATAGAAAATGGATTAAACGGAGGGACCGTATTGATCATGGGAGCAAGTAACAGTGAAAACACGAACGCAAATAAAATCTTAACGCGCATGGGTATCGCTTTATCGCCAAAAAATGGCGCGATTAAAAATAGCCCAGTAAGCCGCACGAATGGCCACCAAATCAACCCCAGCCACTGAGTAAGTTCCGTAAAGGTGATGGTCATGATATCAACCTACTTCGGCGGGAATGGCACTGAATACGAACAGAAACAAATCTGTGATTTCTTGTAGCAACCAATGCCCAGCCAGAATAATAGTGAGCAGAGTGACCAGCAAGCGTGGCAAGAAACTCAGTGTTTGTTCGTTTACCTGGGTGACGGCTTGGAAAATAGCGACTACCAAACCTACGACTAGGCTTGGCAGGATAAGGACAGACACCATCAATAAGATGACGCTAATGGCGTGACCAACGAGTGTCACCGCTTGTTCTGGGCTCATGTGCTCACCCAAAAGCTATTGGCAAGGCTTCCCATGAGTAGCCCCCACCCATCAACGATGACAAAAACCAGCAGCTTAAACGGTAGTGAGACAATGAGCGGTGACAGCATCATCATCCCCATCGACATCAATACAGATGCGACCACTAAATCGATGACCAAGAAGGGTAAAAACAGCATAAAGCCAATTTGAAATGCGACCTTTAGCTCACTCAGCAGGTAGGCAGGAAGCAGGATAAGAAACGGGATGTCATCTTCATCCACCATCTGAGTTTCACCTGCGATCTTTGTAACTTGCTCGAGTGCTTTTCGCTGTGTTTGATCGAGCATGTATCGGCGTAGCGGACCTTCAGCGGCTTTGAGTGACTGTGCTAATGTCGCCTCTCCTGTGCTGTAAGGTAGGTAGGCGTCATCGTAAATTTTGCTCCAAACAGGACGCATGATCAGCAGCGTGAAAATAAGCGCAATGCCAACCAATACTTGATTGGGGGGCGTTTGTTGTAGCCCCAATGCTTGGCGAAGGATCGCCAACACGATGACAATACGAGTGAAACTGGTACACATGATGACAAACGCAGGAACAAAGCTAAGCAGCGTCATTAATATCAGGATCTGCAGTTTGACACTGTACTCTGTGCCTTGCTCCCCCTGAGTTTCAGTGAGGATCGTCAATCCCTCAGCCAATGCGACCTGCGGTGAAATACAAAGCAGGGCGAAAAGCAGCAGGGTTTGTCCGAGTGTCGTCCGTGACATAGCAGCACTTATTGGTTGGGTTTCTTGATGATACTCAGCAGTCTTACCCCGTACTGCCCATTTTTAGAGACGATTTCTCCGGTACCAAATGAGGTCCCATTTATCTTGATATCCACTGGGTCCCCCTCATGTTTTTCCAACATCACAACGCTACCGGATTTCAGATTAAGGAGTTCGTCTAAGATCAACGTTTTGCGAGCAACCTCGACGGTGATGTCGACAGGAATGCTCTTAAGCAGGTTGACACTGCTTGCCGGAGCGGTGGCGTGATCAGAGTGGATCCCGTCATCGTCAAGATCGTTGAGGTCCAAGTCGAGATCGTCAAGATCAGGCAGTTCATCTTGCAGGTTCATATCTTCGATGGAGACATCAATGTCTCGTGTTGGTTTATCATCAGCCATCGATCTTTACTCCCAGTTCTGAATCAATCGTTTGCAGTTTGCCAAAAAAAGTAGGATGCCCGTTCACTTTGACGGTGAGGTTTTTGCACAATGTCAGAGGGAGTACGTCACCGGGCACCAGTTTGGAAAGTTCATGCAGTGTGCATTGACCGTGCAGCAAGACGCAGCCCATCTCGACGGGTTGATACCGCAGGGTATTGAGAATCTCATCTCGATCAAATGTCTCATTGTTGCCCAGCATCTCACGCAGTTTTTTCACATAACGATCGTCAATGAGGATAACAATCGATAGCTCTTTGTGATCAAACTGGAACGTGATACGAACGCCAACGTTAGAGGGTTCGTGATCAGTATTATCAATAAGATAGTGCTTAGCATCTGCCGTCATCGTATTGGCCAGTGCCATTGAAAATTTCTGAAAAAGGCGCAGATGAGTCTGAGTTAATTCTGAGGCAGAACTCGCTAGATGTTTTGGTTCTTCTGGCGTGTCGCTGCTCAGGTGCCGGTGGAGTAACACATCCAGATTTTGTGGCTCAATGTAGAAAAAAATATTACCGAACTCTTCGATGTTCAGCACAGACTTGACGGAATTCTCCGGATAATCGCTCGCTTGCGAAAAAGTGACCTTAGTGTGTCTACCAGCAAAATTAAACTTGAATAAATCAATCACTTCATTGGAAAAATGGCTGGTGTGCTTAAGTAAAAACTTCCGCATTTTGACATTTGGATTACCAAATTCAGTTAATAGAATTTTCTCCATGTCAAGTATTCCTTTGTTGTTTTTGAGCGTGTTCTCAAATTTGACACGATAATTTACATTAACTATAGGTTATAGGGTTTCCATTTCAAATTAATATGACTTTGCGCTGCGAGGGCAAGAGGCATGATTGACTTAGACCAAGCGTTGGGCGTGCACCCACAAATGGTGCAGTTCAGATTAGACAGAGCGAGCGTACTAAGCTCAAACATCGCTAATGTGGATACGCCAAACTACAAGTCGGTTGATGTGTCGTTTAATGCCGTTTTGACGGGTATCGGTACCAGTAAAACATGGCAAGTCGATAGCCAAATGCTGTATCGGATACCTGTACAAAGAACGCGCGACGGCAACACGGTGGAGTTGGAAGCAGAGCAAGCGAGATTTGCTAAGAATGTGATGGACTACCACCAGAGTCTCGCTTTTTTGCAGTCAAAGATTAACGGCTTAAAGTCCGCCATTAAAGGGCAATAAAAACAACGTTAGGAAGTTGGCTAACTAAGTAGGGATACTATGTCTTTCTTCGGAATTTACGAGACGGCAGGGTCAGCGATGACTGCTCAAACCGTCAGGCTTAATACCATCTCCAGCAATCTGGCGAACGCGGATTCAGTGTCTGGCGATCCTGCCAAAGTTTACAAACCACTCAAGCCGATCTTCTCGTCAATCTACAATCAGTTTGACTCCAAGCTGTCTCAAAATCTGGGGGCTCATCAAGGCATTGTTCCGATCCGTATTGCTGATGTGGTAGAGGTTTCTTCTGTGACGGAAGAGCGATTCGAACCTGATAACCCGCTTTCAAATGACGAAGGCTACGTCTACTACTCAGGGATAAACGTGGTGAATGAGATGGCAGATATGATGTCGGCGACTCGAAGCTTTGAAGCCAGTGTGGAAGTGCTTGGCAATGCCAAATCCATGCAGCAGTCATTGCTTGGTTTGTGGCGCAATCAGTCGTAACTAAGTAAGGCTACTGTAGCTCGATGAGTCAAACTGGACATCTTTAAAGGATAATCAAGACGATGGCAACGATATCAGGTGCAGCGCAGGTCAATACCATTGAGTCAGCCTCGACTGCGGCGCCTCAGACCAATCCAAATAGTGGTGAAGCGTTAAAAAACGAGTTCATAACTTTGATGGTGGCTCAGATAGAGAATCAAGATCCACTGAATCCAACGGATGGCACTGAGTATGTCTCTCAGCTCGCGCAGTTTTCTCAGGTAGAGAGTACCGAAAATCTGGTGCAATTGATGCAGTCAAATACGGCGATGCTCGATAACTTACAGGTACTGAGTACCGCTGGTTTGGTAGACAAAAGTGTGACGGTTCGAAGCGATCAGCTTCAGATGACACCATCTAGTGTTAATCAAGGCTATATCGAACTGCTCGCTCCTTCAAATACAGTCACGATTGAGCTCTTAGATAGCGCGGGCAACGTGACACAGATACCGCTGGGTCCTAAATCTGCTGGGCAAGTGAATTTCACTATTGATGCGCAGCAGCATGGACTAAACGGTCACTATCAAATGCGAGTAAGCCTAGATAGTGGACAAAGCTATTCCCCGACCATCTTTCAGCACGGTACGGTAGCGAAGGTGACGACACCTGCCATGGATGGGACTAGCCATTTAGAGGTTGAAGGGATTGGGCGTGTTGCTTTTTATGACGTGGCGGCTTTTTCGCAGTAACTGCTTGAGCTAATCAGAAAGGTTTAATTTTCGCTTTTACTATTTTGAACTGAATTTTGGCGCTCTTTTTTGTTTGGCGCCGTGGTAAGTAAGATGACGGCTGTCGTTCTCCAATAGGACATAGAGCCAGGAGATAGCCTCTTTAGGAATGAAGAGGATGACATTATGAGTTTTAGTATTGCATTGAGCGGGCTAAATGCCTCCAACTCAGAGCTCAATACCATTTCAAACAACATCGCCAATGTTTCGACATCGGGCTTTAAAGAGTCACGGACCGAATTTGCTTCTGTTTATAGCGGAAGCGAAGCGGGCGGTGTTGAGGTTGTTGGCGTGTCTCAGAACTTTGAGAAAAGCGGCACGGTCACGGGGACAGGGCGATCGCTCGATATGGCATTGAGTGGCAATGGCTTCTTTGTGCTCGAAGACAACAAAGGCCAAACCCTTTATACCCGTTCTGGTATTTTTAATATGAACGCGGACGGGCAGATCATTGCTAACAATGGCGCAGCCCTTAAAGGTTATTCGGTCGATGGGAACAACAACCTGATGTTAGGCTCTGTGGGTACGGTGCAAATCAGTACCGCGTCATTACAAGCCAAGGCAACGGACAGCATCGACTTTGTTGCTAACTTAGATGCACGAGAAAATGTACCTACCAGTGCGACGTTCGACCCAACGGATTCAAATAGCTACAACCACTCCTATACCACGCCCGTTTTTGATTCACTAGGTAATCCACACACCGTAAGCCAATATTTTGTGAAGACTGCTAACACCAATGAGTGGAACTTATACGTCTATGTTGATGGTGTTCAAGCTGATTTGGATGGCAGTGGCACCGCGGACGCATCGGACGTTGAAACCGTGGTGTTTGGCAATGATGGTACGCTTGATTTAGGTGCAGCGAGCAATACGCTAACGGTGGATGGCAACTACAACATCCCAGTGACTCTAGCGCCAGTTGCCAGCAATCTTGACATTAATGTGGACCTAGCGAGCATTACTCAATACGGCAGTGATTTTGTTGTGTCAAAGAATAGCCCTAATGGCTATACCTCCGGCGACTATGCCAGCGTTCGAATGGAAAACGATGGCAAGATCTACGCGACCTATACCAATGGCCAATCACAGCTTCAGGGTCAGGTTGTGCTTGCTAACTTCGCCTCTCCTCAGAATTTGATTAAAACCAGTGATACTGCTTGGCTGCAAAGTTTCAGCTCCGGCACGCCTGTGCTGGGTACTGCTGGGAGTGGCGTATTTGGTGACTTGACCTCGGGCGCGCTAGAAGGTTCAAACGTTGACTTAACCTCCGAGTTGGTGGCGTTAATGACCGCGCAGCGAAATTACCAGGCGAATACCAAATCGATCTCAACCTCAGATCAATTGACTCAAGCGCTATTTAACGTGGTGTAGAACAATGAACCCCATATTATTCAGCGCCGCGAAAGGTGCTGAGCGAACCATGCTCGCTCAGCACGTACGTGCCAATAATCTATCCCATGCCGATACCATAGGTTTTAAGGCTTTGATGGAGCACTCCTCTCCAATGCGCCTTGAAGGCTCTGGCTTTTTGACGTCGGTCACGTCTCGCACCAACTCGGCAGTGAATAACTTTCGTCAGGGTGAAGACATTCGTACCGACAGACCACTTGATGTCTCTATTAATGGTGACGGCTTTTTCACCTTAGAAGGCTTGGAAAATGAACCTGAAGAGCTCTATAGCCGTGCAGGTAACTTTCGTCTTGACGGTGATGGTCAGCTCTTTTTAGGAGGGCGCCGCGTGATGTCGACAGAAGGTCCAATGGTGCTCCCAGATTTTGAGTTTGTCTCTATAAGCAGCAATGGCTTAGTGTCCGTGACCCCAATTGGCGGCGAGGCTTCGCTTGAAGTCGGGGCTCTAAAGCTTGTGAAGCCAGACTATGAGCAGATGACGATGCATGCCAGTGGTCACTTTGTTCCAAAAGCTGGTGATGAGCTTGGGGAGGATTTTACCGTTCAGGTCCGGTCGGGCTATTTGGAGGCCAGTAATGTGTCCAGCCTTGAGGAACTGGTCAGCATTATGTCGCTTACTCGTCAGTACGAGATGCAAATTGAAGTGATGGCATCTGCCGATGAAATCGCACAAATAGGGAACAAGCTTCTTAAAGCTTAAGGAAGGCTCTAATGCACAGTGCATTATGGATATCGAAAACAGGGATGGCTGCACAAGATGCGAAGATGACGGCCATTTCCAACAATCTCGCCAACATTAACACCGTTGGTTTTAAACGTGACCGAGTCGTCTTTGAAGACCTGTTTTACAGTGTCGACAAACAAGCGGGTACCGAAACGACCGAGCTCAATGAGCACCCCACAGGTATTCAGTTAGGGAATGGCGTTAGGGTTGTCGGGACAGAAAAAGTCTTCACGCAAGGCAATGTTCAAAACACCAATCAGCAATTCGATATCGCTATCTTGGGCGACGGTTTTTTTCAGATAGAGAATTCTGATGGTGAGCTGCTCTATACCCGAAATGGTCAGTTTCATACCAACTCCGATGGACAGCTGGTTAACACTCAAGGCTACCCGCTGATCCCCGAAATTGTCATCCCGCCAGAAGCAACCTTAGTCAGTATTACCGCCGATGGGGTTGCAACGGCCACCATTCCAGGGCAAGTGAACCCAGAGGCGTTAGGGCAGATCACCATAGTGAAGTTTATGAATCCAGCAGGTCTTGCTGCTCAAGGCGGCAACTTGTTTGCAGAAACGGAGGGGTCAGGCGAGGCGGTTGAGTTAGTGGCTGGAACAGAAGGCTCAGGGCAGCTCAAGCAAGGCGCACTTGAGGGGTCTAATGTTCAAGTGGTGGAAGAAATGGTGGATATGATCGCCACTCAACGTGCTTATGAAATGAGTGCCAAAATGGTCAGCGCGGCGGATGAAATGCTGCAATACATTGCGCAGCAGTCCTAAGTAGAAACGCGATTAGGTGACCTGATGCGAGGAACGTATGGCTAAGCCGGAACCACAAACGTCGAAAAAGACGGGCGCAATAGAGAAACGACATGCCATTGGAGCGATCTACTTTATGGCTGTGGTTGCGTTATTGGTCATCAACCTCTCTGGCTGCGCAGGCAGGCAAGAAGAGTTCATACCGCCATCTCCGGATGATGAAGCGTACGCACCACCGGAACTCGATTATCAAGTGACGAGAGTGAGCAAAGGAAGCCTCTATACCGGAAAAACTGCGATGACTCTGTTTCAAGATCGTCGTGCCTATCGAGTCGGAGATATCTTAACCGTCGTCCTCGATGAAAAAACTGAGTCTGATAAAAGTGCATCGACACAATTTGGTAAAGATTCGAGCGTAGCGGTTGCGGCACCAACGTTAGGGGCTACCACCTACCCAGAGGGCGCGGCATCACTTGAGGCATCGCGTGACTTCGACGGTGCAGCAGCATCAACTCAAGGTAACCGACTTACGGGTTCCATCACGGTGACCGTCTACGATGTGTTACCTAATGGTGTGCTGCGAGTTCGCGGCGAGAAATGGCTCAAACTCAATCAAGGGGATGAGTACATTCGGCTTACAGGTAATGTGAGGGTCGATGATATTCAAGCGGACAATACCCTCTCTTCGCAGCGTATTGCCGATGCTCGCATTACCTACGCTGGCCGCGGTACTTTCGCAGACAGCAACACGGCGGGTTGGTTAACCCAATTCTTTAACTCACCATGGATGCCGTTCTAATGAATACACAAGAAAAGCAAAATTTATTGGTGATTGCGCGCCGTGGATTGCGCGGTTTGTTGGCGTTGGTCCTGATACTGATGACGTTTGAAACCCTGGCTGCGCGTCCGATTGCCGAGGTCGCAGACGTATATGGTGATAGGCAGAACCAGCTCATTGGCTATGGACTAGTAGTGGGTTTAGATGGGTCGGGCGACAAGTCCCAAGTCAAATTTACTCAGCAATCTGTCGTGAACATGATTAAGCAGTTCGGAGTACAGCTCGATGACTCCACCAACCCTAAATTGAAGAATGTCGCGGCGGTCAGTGTGACCGCGGCGATAGAGCCGCACATGGGGCCAGGGCAAAACGTCACCGTGACGGTGTCATCGCTAGGAGATGCCAAAAGTTTACGAGGCGGTACCTTGCTGCTAACCCCACTAAGAGGTATTGATGGTGAGGTCTACGCGGTAGCGCAAGGCAGTTTGGTCGTCGGGGGATTTAATGCCACGGGTGAGAATGGCACTAGCGTGACACGCAATACGCCTACCGTAGGCCGAATACCCAACGGCGCCACATTGGAGCGTGCTATCTCGACTGGCGTGGACCGTGATCCAACGATTCGACTGCAGCTAAGACACCCTAACTATGAGACAGCGCTGAATATTTCCAAAGCCATTAACCTCACTTTTGGTGGACAGGTAGCGAAGGCTCTTAATAAAGGACAAGTTGAGATTTCAGCACCTATCGATAGTGAAGACCGCGTAATGTTTGTCGCTATGATTCAGGAGCTCGAGATAGAAGAAGGGCGAAAAATGCCCAAAGTGGTGTTTAACTCTCGCACAGGTACGGTCGTCATAAGCCAACGAGTAACGGTCACTGAAGCGGCGGTAAGCCAAGGTGGTATCACGGTGACTGTGCTTGAGTCACAGTCGGTATCTCAACCGGGTGGCGCTTTCAATACGGCGGGTGAAACGGCGGTCGTGCAGAACACTCAGATCAGCGTAGATGAAGATGACGGCACGACCATGGTTTGGCCGCCTGGCACCAATTTACAAGAGATAGTCGATGCCATTAATAATATAGGCGCAACACCAGAGGCCTTAATGCAGATCCTACAAGCCCTCGATGAAGTAGGGGCGATTAACGGGGAGCTGGTGGTGATATGATTGACTCCAATGCTCTGGCAATTATTGCCAAAGACTCCGTACTCGACGGGTTTACCACAGGTGAGATAAAAGCATCAGTATTGCTGCTACCAGTAGAGGAAAGGTCGAATAGCTCGACCCCGCCGGCGTTCACGGACGTGGTCAATCGCGTTGAGCGACAATCGCATACGGCGAGCTCTGACATTGATAGCCATATCAAAGCAGATATGGGCCCCTCAAGCCACTTCTATCTCGACCAGAATTCACTTTCAAAACTCAAATATGACAACAGTCAACAAGGTTTGTTGGCTGCCGCTGAGCAGTTCGAAGCCTTGTTTATTCAATCTATGCTAAAGCGCATGCGTGCAGCCACGGAAGCCTTGAGTGACGAAAACAATCCACTCTCCACAAAATCGTCGAGTTTGTTTCAAGGCATGCTCGATGCTCAGTTAGCACAAAGCTTAAGTCAGCAATCTCACTTTGGTCTGGCAGAAATGATCTATCAGCAGCTGGCATCTCGCGTTCCGATGACAGGCTCACATAACGTGACCCCAACACTTCGTCATTCAAATATTGACGCTATTGAGGCTTTGCAGAGCACTAAACAACTTAGAGGACAGCGCTAATGGGAATGGTCAATATCGGATTATCGGGTGTCTTAGCCAACCGAGTCGCTTTAAATACCACGGCGCAAAATACGGCTAACGTTAACACGCCAGGTTACAGCCGGCAGGTGGTCAATTTCACCGCGACTTCCTCGGGTAATTTTATCAATGGCGTGAATCTTGGCGCAGGTGTAGAAGTTGGTAGTGTGATTCGTATTGCGGAGCAATCAAGTGTCAATCGACTGCGCGAATCGACGGAGCTTGCTCAATATTCGCAAACCTATTTCGAGGGGTTATCTAACTTAGAGAATATGCTGGGGGCAGAGGGGCTTAGCTTGACCTCAGGGCTCAATAATTTCTTTGCGGCTATCGATGAGGCGAGCGTATCCCCAGAAAGTTTGGCATTTCGCCAACAAGTGCTCACCAACGCTGACGCTTTGGCTCAGCAATTCAACTCGGTTTATGGGCAGCTTAACCAGCAAGAAGCTGCACAAAGCGAGCGCTATGGTGCTGTTGTTGCTAGCGTTAATAGTCAGCTTGAAAGCATCGCCAAGCTCAATACTCAACTTCAAGCGGATGCGCTGCTAGGCAAAAGCATCTCGGGTCTACAAGATTCCATGGATAAACACCTTAATGAGCTTGCCAAATCGGTGGATATTCAAGTTATCTACTTAGACTCTGGTGGTGTGGAGGTATCCACACCGAATGGTCAACCTTTGGTAATCAATGGCTATTCAGCAAGGCTAGAGCGCAACATTACCAATAGCGATCCTTACAGCACGGACTTAAACATCCAATTTCAAACCATGGTAACCCCAGTAGATGCGTCTCTGGGTGGTGAGCTTGGTGCGATTGAAGCACTCAAAACTCAGCAGTATGAACCTATTAAGACCCTTCTAAATGACATGGCGGGCGCCTTGAGCTTAGAGGTCAATAGTGTGCTAAGTGGTGGATACGCGTTAGACGGCACTCAATTATTAAGCCCTAATAGCGATCTATTTGTGGTAACTCCGGGCAGTGAAGCCTCATCTATCGCCATTAACAGCACACTCACGCCAGAGCGTTTGGCGTTTTCCAGCACAGGGCAAGTCGGTGATGGAGGTAAATTAACCGAACTCTCCATGCTCTCGCAAAAGGCACTCACGAGTGGCTCAGTAACGGGGAAGACACTTTATAGCGCTTACTCTGGATTGCTAGGCGATATCGGTATCTTCACACGCCAAGCGGAAAGTGAATCGACGGCGGCTCAAATCAGCTTAGAGGATGCCCAAGTCATTCGCGATAGTGTGAGTGCGGTGAATTCAGACGAAGAAGCAGCGAATATGATGCTTTATCTCAATGCTTATGAGGCCAACATGAAGGTCATAAGCACCGCCAATCAAATGTTCCAGACCTTACTGCAAGCATTCTAAGGAGAGAAGACGATGCGTGTCACCGACTCACAGTTTAATGCCATCATGCAGCGAGCGTTGATGGACAACAACATTCGACTCAATCGCGTGTTTGAGCAAATGTCGACCGGTAAGAAGCTCAATCATCTGTCTGATGATCCTATTGCGGCGGTTCGTTTGGAAGGGCTCAAGAAGAACATTTCTGACAATCAGCAGTACCAGCGAAACATTGAAAATGTTCAGTCTCAACTCACTCGTTACGAGACCAACATTAATACGCTTGAAGAGCTTTCTCAGCAGATCAACGAGCTGCTGCTGCAAGGCAAAAATGGCGCACTCGACACAGAAAGTCGTGCAGGTATTGTACTTGAGCTTAAATCCCTTAAAGAAGAAATGCTTACCACATTGAATCAAAAAAACGAGGGAAGCTATTTGTTTTCTGGCACCGATATTTTTACAGCCGCAATTGATGCAACCACTTATGCGTTTACGGGCAACAATGACTATCGCCAGACCAAAGTAGGCGATGACCAGTATGTGAATAACAACCTGACGATCACCGATGTCATTGGTAGTAGCGTGATTTTTTCTTCCTTAGATAGTGCGATCGCGGAGCTTGAAGCACCTACCGTGGGCTTCGAAGCCGCTCTCGGTAATGCCTTGGAGAGTAACCAACAGGCCCACCAAACGATACTAGAGTCACTGACCGATATAGGTAGTCAGTACAACTCTTTGGATAGGCAAAAAGAGACCAGTATCGATATGGTGTTCTTTGCTGAGACGGTCACCACCAGTCTTGAAGAGCTCGATTATGCCGAAGCATCAACAGAGCTCAATCAAAGCATGATTGCCTTAGAAGCGACTCAGAAAACCTTCGCTCGAGTTGCTGGCATTTCGCTTTTTGACTTGATTTAGGTGAACGGATGAGAACTGTGTTTGCAGGCAAGGTGTTGCGAAAAATAGTAATGATGGCTTCATTGCTACCCATAGGGGCGCTTGGTCAAAAATACATTGTTCCCTTTGACGCGGTGAAATGGCAGTTTGAAGCTAAGGTGGATCGCTGCATCTTAGCCGCTAAAGATCCGCACACAGGATTCCGGGTTCAGTTTTCGCTAGTGGCGTCCGAGCCGCTGGAGTTAGGCGTCGAAAAGCGTGGCGTTCGTTCGTTACCAAAATCGACGTCCTTCAATACCACAGAGCCGGTTTGGGGGATCTCTAAATCCTATTCCACCACAACCATCGAGAATATTTCTCGTAGTGGCACTAAGCTCGTCACTAAAGATGGCGCTGATTTGCTGCTTGCTGACATGGCTGGAGGAGCGTGGTTTAACATTAACGCGATGGATTTTGATGTCTATTTCCCGACAACGCACTTCAATCAAGCGTTCACAGAGTTTAATGAGTGCCGCTATCAGCTCCCACCTGTGAACTTTCAGCATGCCAGACAAGTCGAGCTTTTATTTGCCAGAGGCTCGACTGAGCTTACCTCAACACAAAAGCAAATCATTAATGACATCAGTACGTTAATTAAGCGTGACCAAAAGATAGTCCGAGTGCTGATAGATGGTTATACCGATAACTCAGGTGACTCTGTTGCCAATTTGCAGATCTCCAAACAGAGGGGGTCAGATGTCGCTGAGTGGTTTGTAGAAAATGGGGTGTCAAAATCCATGATAGAAATTCGCGGTCATGGCGACCGGTATCCCAAGTATGACAACACTACCCCTGAGGGAAGAAACAAGAATCGGCGTGTCGAAATTCGACTGGTTAGGAAGTAGAAAACAATAAAAACAAGGACAAAAGAATGGACAAGATCAGCGTCATTCAGCTTCAGCAGGAGATGTTGGACAAAATGGCATCCGCACAATCGATAGCGAGCAATCCGCTGTCTGTTAAATCCGTTGAAACGAATGCTTATCAGTCGGTCGGTAAAGTGGCGGAGAGTTCGGTTGCCGAGAACAGTTTGCAGTTTGGTAAGGCGCTAAAAGGTGTGATTGATACCGTCAACGATTACCAAGCTCATGCGTCGGAGAAGATCACCGCAGTCGAGCTTGGGCAAAGCGATGATCTATTAGGTGCCACGATAGCGTCTCAGAAGGCGAGTTTGTCGTTCAATGCACTGATGCAAGTGCGTAACAAGATGGTGTCGAATTTTGAAAGCATCATCAAGATGCCAATTTAGGCTAGGGAAAGCATATGGCGACTGAGGTGGAGAACAAACCCGCGCTATCCGATAACTTAGGGGCGGCGAAAGAGAAGCTGGGTCAAGCATCAGGGTGGTTTGCCGGATTTTGGCAAAGCTCGCAGCGCAACGTCATCATCATCACGATTTTTGCGACCATCACTGCCGCTATCATAGTGATTATGCTTTGGACATCAGCTGAGCGTTATCGTCCGTTATACAGCAAATCGTCTAATTACGACTCCAGTCAGATTTTGCAGATGTTGGATGAAGAGACGATACGTTATCAGCTAAGCCAAGATGACGGACAAATCCTGGTACCAGAGAGAGACGTTGCCAAGATACGAATGATATTGGCTTCCAAGGGCTTAAAGGAGCAACTGCCCAGTGGTTTTGATTCTCTAGACAGTAGCAAAGGGCTCGGTGAGAGCCAGTTTATGGAGAACGCAAGGTATAGGCATGCGCTAGAAGGCGAGCTTGCACGAAGTATTACCACCATGAGTGCGGTCAGTCTGGCAAGGGTGCACTTGGCTATTCCCAAAGAAAGCTTGTTCATGCGAGAAGAAGCTGAACAGCCAAGGGCATCGGTCATCGTGCATATCATCAATGGCATGGACTTAAAGCCCTCGCAAGTCGAGTCGGTCATTAACCTGGTATCGGGCGCAGTCATCGGATTGAAGTCGGAACATGTGCGCGTCGTAGATCAGCACGGTCGTCTATTGTCGAACGATGCCACGGTCGGAGACATCACGGTGACTTCAGGCAAGCAAAGTGACTACAAACGCAATGTCGAGCGCACCTTAGTGGCTCAAGCGACCGATATGCTTACGCCCATTCTCGGTGTTAGTAATTTCAGGGTACAGATTGCGAGCGATATAGACTTCTCCAAAATAGAGGAAACGGAAGAGATTTACGCAGACCCTGTGGTGCGCAAGGAAACCTTACTCAGCGACGTCAATGAATCTTCTATGGCGCTGGGTATTCCTGGTGCCTTGAGCAACACGCCGCCAGTGACTGATGCCGAAGAACAACCTGACCCCAACTCAACAGTGAATCGAAGTGAAACCTCCCGCGATTATGCGGTCAGCGGGAAGATTAGACATGTGCAACACCAACAAGGGGTATTGAACAAGCTTTCCGTATCCGTTGTGGTTAATGACTTAGCCAACCCGAACCAAACGTGGACACCAGAAGAGCTTGAAAATATCGAGAATGTTGTGCGATCTGCTATTGGTTTTGAAGCACAGCGTGGCGACAATATCCATATCACCCACTTCCCGTTTGTCGTCGCTGCGATTCCAGAACAAGTACAGGTTCCTTGGTTCGAGAACATGAACATCATGCAGCCGCTCAAGTACCTACTGGGCGTTATGCTCAGTGGCCTAATGATCATGGTTGTACTTAAACCACTCGCCCAATACCTCACAAAATCAGCTGAGCGAGAAGAGAGCGAAGCGGAAAGCATGGACTACGACAACCTCATCACTAAAGAGGAGCGTGATGCTCAAGCCGCTATGGAGTCGAAACTCGAAGCGCTCGGCATTGACGCGACAGGGATAAAAGCACTCGATGACAACCTGCCTTCGGCGGACAGTCCATTAGAAGTGCAAATACAGCACTTAAAACTCATTGCCAAAGAAGACCCAAATCGAGTGGCAGAAATCCTGAGAACATGGATACAGGCATAGTCTAAATAGCGGGGGAGTAATCATGGATGACAAACAAACCTATCAATCCGTCGATGGCGTTGCCATGTTGGTACTAAGCATGGGGGAAGATATAGGAGCGGAAGTCCTAAAAGGCTTCACGCATGAAGAAATCAAGCAAATCACCCATGCGATGAGTAAGATGCAAGACATTAAAGCGGCCGATGCCATGATATCCTTAAGCGGTTTCTTTGATGATTTTAGGCGTCACTCTGGCATCTTAGGGGGGACGCGAAAGTACATTACTAATGTGCTCGAAAAGACCCTCAATGGTAATTTGGCACGTGACCTTGTCTCAGAAATTTATGGCGACGAGATCCGCTCCCATGCGGAAAAACTGGCATGGATCCCACCAGACCTCTTGGTCAATGACCTCAGAAAAGAGCATATCAATCTGCAAGCCTTGCTGATCGCCCATTTGCCGTTGGAATACAGTGGTCGAGTCATGGACGAATACGAAGAGAAAGAGTGCCATGAATTGATTTTACAGATCTCTAAAACCCAGGTTCTGACTTCGGGTCTCATGGAAACCTTAAAGGACTTAATTGACCGTTGCAAAATCAATTATCACAGTGGTGGTTCTTCAAGCTTGCAGGGCTCGAAGGTGGTGGCCAATCTTATCAATCGCTACTCCGGCAACAAGAATCATCTATTCGAATACTTGCACGATAGGGATAAACAAACCGCGGAGATGGTGGAAGAAGCCATGTTCGATTTCTTTACCCTATTTAATCAAGACTTAGAGACCATCAATGTCATCAACGAACGAGTGAGTTTAGAGTGCTGGGCGTATGCGCTTAAAGGTACCAACAAAGAGTGCAGACTCTACATTATTAATTCCATGCCACAGCGTGTATCGACTGAACTGAAAGAGAACTTGGTTCGCATTGGTGCTGTGCCAGTGAGTCAGGTTGAGCAAGCTCGCAAAGAGATTATTGATATTGTAAAAGAGCTGCAAGCCGAAGGGCAGATCAAGCTCAACTTTGCTAACGAACCAAGACTGACCTAGGTGGGATTCGCAGAAAGGTGAAGCACACCCGAGTGCCAAGGAGAGGCGATGAAGTTAACAAGCATAGGACTGCGTAAAAGCGGGGTGAGCTCGGCAACCGCAAGCCGTATTCGTAAACCAGAAAAACTGCAGCATAGGCCGAGCCCCCATACAACGCTTAACCCACAAATGCTGCAACTGAATTTGCATGAAAGACCAAAGCTCATTGCAGAAGTTTCTGAATCTCACAAGGGGTACAGCCAGCTGATTCTGGCTGGTGAGGTGCTGCGTACTTGTGCCAGTGAGCTGCTCAAATTGCGCAGACTGGCTGAGCTGCCTCAGTACACGCCATCCCAAGCGAACCAGATTGATGTTATCAAAAAGACAGTCATGTTCTGGAGTAAGAAACAGTTGTTTGGTCGTTATGTGTTGGATTCGACTTTTGCACCTGTTCAGACTGACAGTGTGCTGGTGGAATTTACCATTCCAGGGCTCGATATGAATCGAGAGCGTTATAGGGATGAGGTGGTCTCTTTGTACATAAATAACCGGCTGGTTGCGCTAGCATTTGAGCGGACGGAAGACAGAGAGGTGCTACTTGAGCAGTTTAAGATGATGTTTGCCTTTGCTCAGTTACAGCTCAGGCTCAACGAGCAGCAGGAGTTGGTGATTGGTATTCCTGATGCTCAGTGGCGTCAATGGGATGGCCAAGTTTACGTGTCGGGACAAGGTGGACGTTATGCGGAGGGGGCGCCTATCGCCGTGAATGCCCTGCCGATACAACCTGTACTGGAGCATATCACTCAGCTAGCAGTCAATGAGAAGGGCGCTGTCGCCCAGATAGAGCGCGTATTAGAGCGAGTAAACAAGATGTATTTGGCCTTATCCAAGGTGCTAAAGATTAAAAAAGAAAAAGCGAATCAACTGATTGCGTTCTGCTCTCACCCAGAGTTGAGAGAGGTAGGGAGCTTTAAAGAGCAGGTTAGTGCCAGCCCTAAAACGTCTTTGCAATCCATTCACAACAGCTTTCAGGGGCCAAGTCGTGACAACGTCATCAAGCTATTGAGAAAAAACTGAAATGGGATCAATTTGTTGTCGTTATAGCCTTATAGAGATCAAAACAGCTAGGTATGGCTTATGAGCAACATCAAGGTCGACAATATTAAATATATTGTTCCCAATACTCAGGTTGATGCCCTGCAACAGAAGAAAACGGAGCCTGAGCATAAAACACGGGTTAAGCAGGTCAATTTATCCCAGCATGAGGTGTCATTATTAGAAAGTGGCAAGACCTTGTTTGATGGCATGGATGATATTGATGCCGCCAAGGTGGAGCAAATTAAGGCTCAGATTGCCTCAGGAGAGCTGGTATTTGATATGGATGAGTTGGCAAGAGTAATTGCGAGGCTAGACCATGGAAAATAGAAAAGTAATTGTTGGCTATCTGCATTATGGCCAAGTGATCTTTCGGTTGTCTCAACTGCTGTCAGAGCGCTTAGATGAAATCAGGCTAGCGATCTTAAAAGGGGAATACCACTCCTTAGAAACGCTTAATGATGCCATCTTGTCGCTCAGCTACCAGATGGCGGAAGCGGACACTAAGCGTTTCTCACTAGCAAAACACTTAGGTTGTACGGAACGTCAATATGCCAAGGTAGTGCAACGTCGCTTGAATGGCGAGGCGTTAAAGAGAGTCACGGAGATCGACAGTAAGATTGAGCGTTCTGTTCACCTCTGCAAACACAAACTGGCAAGACAGGGACGCCTTATGGTGATGCAACACGATGCTATGGAAGAAGCGATGGGAGCGCAGCAGCTTAAGATCAATGTGTAACCTTATAGAATTGTCGACTCTATCAAGATGCTTACTGAGGCTTTCATTTGCCTCAGTAGCGGCTTCATTGAGCGTTGCAGTGCCAACATTCGCGATTCAATCGGTGGCGGAGAATGAAACGGCTGCACAAAGTATTGCATCGCGTCTGACTTCGACCATTGAGCAAGCCATCAAACGCCGATACCCTGATTCGGCGTCCATCCAGATAAAACTGCGTTTTTCTAAGGCGCTCAGTCATGTTCAAGTTTGCCCTATCGAACCTGTTATTGAGACTAAGCGAGCCATTTCCCTAGGCACGCAAAAATGGTTCGTTCGATGTCCTACTCTAGGTTGGAAGGCATCGGCAATGGCAACATCAAAGCTTAGTGTCCAAGCAGCAACGGCGTCAAAAACACTGAAGAAAGGGCATCGACTTCAGGCTGAAGATATCGTTCTTTCTGAGGTAACGTTGACCAAAGACTCCAGGCTGTATTACCGAGTTGAGGAGGTTGTTGGCAGTAAATTGAAACGTTCACTCAAGACGGGAGATACACTGAACGCTCAGCGATTCTATCTTGATTATGACGTCGAGAAAGGGCTCCCAGTGAGCTTGATTTACCACTCAAAAACCTTCAGCTTAGAGACCCAAGGCGTCGCCCTCGAGGATGGTCAGGTCGGCGATACCATCGCAATAAAAAACGCCCATTCGGGTCGACAGTTACGCGGTCAAGTTGTAGAGAAAAACCTAGTGCGGGTATTCTAGTACCAACAACCTCGCTCCTCTATTCAATCTCACCGAGCACATTTAATCCATAGTCATTGGGAATTTCGTTATAGCTCAACACTATCAGTTCCTTGGCAAAGGCTTTCGCGAGTTTGGCGAGCATGGGTCTTGTTGTTGGAGGGACGACCAATACAGGTGGCAGGTTTTGACTTTGCATGGTTTGCACCATGGTTGGCATACGATTTTGAAACTTCTGCAAAATCGTGGCCTCTAGCGGAATGGAATCTAGGGGAATCGTAGGATCGTTTTGTTGAGCAACTGAGATTGCCGATTTGAGCTCACCCTCAAGACTGGGATGAATGATAAACGCTTGCAGAGTTTTGTTGTGGGGCGATATCAGGTTGATGATGGTTCGTTTAAGCGCAACTCGAATGTTAGAAGAGAGCAGTATCGGATCTTTGACCGTGTCAATGCTTTCGATGATGGTGTTTGCAATGGTGCGTACATTGATGATGGGTACTTGCTGGGCCAATAGCTGCCTGATGGTTTGCATTTGCAGATTAGGGGTGATGACACCCGCCAAGGTCTCCGCCAGTTCAGGGTGCTGACTAGCTAGGCGTTGATTGAGGGTTTTTACATCATCATAATTAAAAATATCATCAAGGTGCTCGCTGCACACTTTGCTTACGTGAGTCGCTATCACATCATGGACGCCGATGACTTGAAATCCTAAGTTAATTGCCTTGGTTTTATCGTCATTGTGTATCCAAAGTGCTGGTAAGCGGTACGCGGGGTCAACGCCCACAATACCATCGAGCTCTGGATGATCAATATGTGCCCCTACGGCCATGGACTTATCGACATAGACCTCGCCACGTTCAATCTCATCACCATCGATACTGATGGCATATTCTGAAGGCTTGAGTGATAAGTTGTCGCTAATCACAACCTCTGGAATAACGAACCCTATCTGTTCGCTGAGTGTTTTACGACTACCACGGATACTTTTAATTAGGCTGCCCCCTTTCTTCTGATTCACCAAAGGAACCAACTTAAACCCTAACGAGAGAGCGATAACATCGACATTTGGGATGATGCTCCAATCAATCACTTGCTCTTTATTGGGGGTAGGCAGAGCATCCATATCAGAGTCTTTGACTGCTTCAGGAGTAGCTCGGTATCTTGATTGACTCCAGCCAACAAACGCAAGCAGGACTGCAAAAGTATAGAAGGCAAGATGTGGCATGTTGGGGACGCTACCAATCACAAACATCACACCACTCGCCATGTAGAGGTTTTGCGGTGAAGCGAGTAACTGCTTCTTCGCTGTTTGTGCCATATCGTTATCAGCATCGCTGATTCGGGTCACGATAATGGCTGCGGACGTTGCCAGCAGTAGCGAAGGGATTTGTGCGACTAGGCCATCTCCGATAGTCAATAGGGCATAAGTTTTAAAGGCGTCCTCAGCCGTTAAATCGTGTTCGAAAATACCGATCAAGACACCACCGATAAGGTTGATGAACAAGATAAGTAAACCGGCGATGGCATCGCCTCGGACAAACTTACTCGCACCATCCATCGAGCCGTAGAACTCCGCTTCATTGCCGACACTTTCGCGGCGCTGTTTTGCTTCTGCTTGATCAATGGCACCTGCATTCAGGTCAGCATCAATAGCCATCTGTTTGCCAGGCAGGGCATCAAGTGTGAATCGGGCGGAGACCTCTGAGATTCGCTCGCCACCTTTAGTGATCACCACAAAGTTGATGATCATTAGGATAACAAATACCACCATACCGACCACATAGCTACCACCGATAACGACCTCACCAAAAGACTGTATTACCTTACCCGCGGCATCGCCGCCATTGTGCCCTTCTAATAACACAATGCGAGTCGATGCCACGTTAAGTGTCAGCCTTAATAGGGTCGCGATAAGCAATAACGAAGGGAAGATAGAAAAGTCCAATACTCGTGACACGGTGCTGCTGACGAGAAGTACAACAATAGCCAGCATGATATTAAAGGTGAAAAACGCATCCAGCAGGATCGGCGGCAGCGGCAAAATGACCATAGCCAAAATCATCAGTAGCACGACAGGAATTGTCAGCCTTGATGCGATTGAACTAAATAGAGTACCCATAGCCGCCTTTTATTGGAGATTGGACATTAAGATACTAGGCTATTTTCATTGTTTTCTCATATTTGATACTTGCTTTATTCAATTGATGAGATTTTTTTGAGAAAAAAGTGAAATGGAATTCAACCACTGTCGTTAGCAGTTAGTGAACAGCAAACACAGATGGGGATCATCAGATGGCTATATCAGTACACACTAACTACGCAAGCTTGGTCACGCAAAATACTTTGCAATCGACTAATAATGCGCTCACTAAGTCTATGGAAAGACTCTCCACAGGCTTTCGTATCAATTCAGCGGCAGATGATGCGGCGGGTTTGCAAATTGCTAACCGTTTGGAAGCGCAGTCTCGTGGTATGAATGTAGCAATGCGTAACTCACAAGATGCTATTTCGATGCTGCAAACGGCAGAGGGTGCCTTCGATGAGATGACTAATATCGCTTATCGTATGAACGACCTAGCGACTCAAGCGGCTAACGGTACGAATACTGCAGCAGATTTAGCGGCATTGGATTCAGAGTATCAGCAGTTAGGTGAAGAGCTAGCCAATATTTTGGCGAACACTAACTACGGTGGTAACAATTTGATGAGTGGTACAGGGGCTTTTGATGCCACTATCGATTTCCAGATAGGTAGCACTTCAGCAGAAACATTGACATTCGATACAACAGTTGGCGGCTCTTCAACTGCTCTGGCCGACATTCAGACTTTTGTAGGTACTTCTGGAGCTCTAGGTATTGGTGATTTGACAACACAAGCTAACGCACTCGTTGCTATGGATGCATTGACTGGCGATCCAGCTACGGCAACGGACAATGGATTTGTCGGTAACCTAGGTGAAATTCGCTCTACATTTGGTGCCACCATCAATCGACTAGAACACACCATTACCAACCTCGGTAATATGACTGAAAATGTGGATGCTTCTAAAGGGCGAATTATGGACACTGATTTCGCTTCAGAGTCGGGCAATATGAGCAAACAACAAATGCTAATGCAATCAGGGGCGTCAATGCTTAGTGCATCGAAAATGGTACCACAGCTTGCGATGAGTCTGCTGGGTTAACCTAAACAAAATTGGGGAGGGTTGAGTTGTACCTCTTCGCAACTATAGCGAGGATGATGTTATGAATGTCGATGCGGCCCAATTGGCTACTAATTTTGCGACCTATGATATCCAGCCATTCCAGACTCGATACACGCAAAAGCTGTCATCTATTACGTCACAAACCTCAGCTATCAATCAAGTCAAAACAGCACTAAGAAATCTGGAGGAAGCTGCTTACGAATTTACCAAACCGGGTGCTTCAGTTATGCAGTTTTCGACCACAGCTTCAAGTGATGAATACGTACAGGTTTCCACGGATGACAACCCAGATTCATTTGATCTTGATATTTATGTTAAGCAGCTTGCGGATGCCCATCAGCTCTCCATCAGTGCTTCAGGGAGTTCGCCCAGTGATGTGATGGCAAGTGGTGGCACGCTAACGGTAGGTCTTGGTGGTGACACCACTATCAACATAGCCGACGCGGATCAAGATATGAGTGGTGATGTTACCTACAGTGAGTTTGTCAGTTATTTCAATGACCAGTTCGACGACTCAATCCAAGCCGTGTTGGTGAAATCTCAAGGTGCGATGCAGGTGCTGTTTAGTGCCAAAGAAGACGGTGCAGACAATCAGTTTACCCTCACTGCAAGCGTTGACTCTGGTCTGGAGTCTGAGTTTCAAAACGCCAGTGACAATCCGCTTCAGGTTGGCCAGGACGCAATTATAGCGATTGGTGGAAAAGATGGCCTGGAGCTAACGAACAATACCAACACCTTTGAGGATATCGTTCAGGGTGTAGATATTACGCTAAAAAAGGTCAATCAAGAGAGTGACCAAGCCACTAATGTAACTGTTGACGAAGATGTTAGCGCTACAATCGACGCCATCCAAGCGTTTATATCCGAATACAACGAAGCTCTCACCGACATTGCTAAGTTAACTCAAACTGGGAATGAAGAAGAGTCGAGAGGGATATTGGCTTCGGATAGTACAATTCGATCTATTGATTTGCAGTTGGGTAGTTTAATCCGCGCAGAATACGAAGGGGCACGCTTGTATGAGCTTGGGATTGAAATCGATCGTAGTGGCAAATTAACACTGGATCGTTCGACGTTCGAAGAGGTGAGTTCAACCTTTGATGTCGAGCAAATACTAGCCGGAGAACAAGGCCTTTTCTCCAGTATTGAGGCACGTTTGGACATCTATCTAGATTCTTCCAGTGGAACACTTAATCGTCGCTTGGAGACTCTCGAGAGTGAAAAGTCTCGGGTCAACGACGCTTTAGATTCGTTAGAAACACGCTATCAAACCTATTACAACCGCTATTTGTCACAGTTTACGCAACTGAATGCTCTTGATTCAGAGCTTAGTGCGGTATCTGCGTTGTTTACTGTTTAAGGAACTTTTTTATGTTGTTAAACAATCATCAACAAGCCAACTATAGCACTGTTCAGGTAAGTGCCAATGCCTCTGTCTCAACCAGCTTTGAGTTAATTTGTATGTTGCATGAAAGGCTAATTCAAGAGCTAGAAAGTGTGAAATACGCGATTGAACAAAAGGATATGGAGCTCAAAGCAAAATCCTCGCAAAAGTGTATCGACATATTGGTTGGTCTGGATACCTCCTTGGATCTTTCCAGTGGCGAGGAGCTGATTCAGAACATTCATGCCCTGCATGAACATGGCATTGCCACCGTGTTTGAAGCGTCGAAAGAGATGCAACCCGAGTTGATAGATCCACTTATTAAGGTGGTGATCGATCTCAAAGAGGGGTGGGAGGGCGCGATGGAGTGGCTTCATGAAGCCCAAAGCTAGCCAGATAATCAATCTGGCTAAAAAGCTGGAGCTTGCGTGTCAATCAAAAGACTTCGAATCCATTGCGAAATGGAATCGGATGCTGCAACGCATACTCAACGCCATCGACCAGCAAAGTGAGCAATACAGAGAGGCAGTATTACAGGTGAAAAAAGCACACCTGAAATGCATGTCATTGGTAAGCCAAGAACAGGGTGTGCTCAAGCAACAAATAGACCACAACCTCAGCTTGAAAATGCGTGACAAAGCGTATGCTCAGACACAAGTCCGAGCTAAGGAGTCATGATGGAACTGCAACCCCATACAGCAAAACACCATATGGCGTTTGCCTTGTTAGGTGCTGTGGAAAGCTCGGTGTCGAACCCTCATCGAGATGTTAGTTTAGTTGGCTCCAATTCTTCTTTTTGGCATCAAACGAAAGAGATTGGTGCAACACAAATGACACCATTAGCAGAGTCATTTCAGACACTTTACAAAGCCCTTGAGCAGGTGGGTTATTCACACAAGAGCGAGTCTGGTGCGCTGTCAATGAACAGCGTTGGGGGGGAAGTCAATCGAGAGTCGCTTGTTGGTGAACTGGAGGCAGAAGTTCATCAGACTATGACAATTGCCGCGCGTGCACTACCCGGTGAGGCGTTCTCTTCGCAAGCCCCGTTATTTAGCGAACAGCTGGAAGAAGTGAGTCATGAGAGGCTACTTGGCGTTACATCAAGCCCTGAGCTTTCGAAAGGCAGTGTCGATGTAGCGAGTGAACTCGATACGATGGTCGATGCCTCTAAAAGCAATGTAGATAAAGGTTTTTACGCGGCTTACCAACCTGTGCTAATTCCTATTTCTAGTGAGAACAATGGTCCATTAAATTCAGTTCCTCCATTAGAAGAAAAAGCGCGCCTAAGCCAGCTTGCTCAGGGTATTCGAACCGTGTTAGAGGCAGGTTTGAACAACCATGTGTCATACGCTGCATCAAACCAAGAACGCCACGCGAGCAGCCAAAGCTACTTTTTGGATTCGCTATCAAATCAAATGACGGTGTCGTCAGACTTGTTAAGGCGTTTTTCATCCGATAAAGAGTTGAACTTATCTACATCGGAAAACAAGTTAGAGTTCTTTTATGTCAGCTCTATGGTCAGTGCAACTCCCAATATCCTTAAGTTAAGCGAGTCTTTCAAACCGTTAATTGGGACGACTATGGCGAGCTATATCCAAACTTCGAGCTCAACATTGCCTTCTATAGAGCCGCTCACGCACGCTGACGTTAAAATGTCAGGTGTATCATCGCAGTCTCTCTACATCTCCAAGGCAGAGCTATTGTTATCGCCGGATACGCAGCGTCAAATTCACCAGGTGCTAAAGGATAAAGTGCAGCTACAGTTGGATATGAATAATAAAGTGGCGAGAATACGCTTTGATCCCCCTGAGCTTGGTCGAGTGGAAATGGTGCTTCGTATCGAGGGGGATAAGTTGTCATTACAGATGTCTGCGACCTCACTTACGACTCGCGAAGCGTTAATCGCAACCTCAGAGCGGCTACGCCATGAACTTGTCGCCCAGAACAGTGCATTGAGTGAAGTGAATATCACCTTATCTGAGCAAAAACACGCCCAATATTCAAAGCAACACTCTCATCCAACTCAACTTATAGAGGCCGAAGAGAACGAAGAGCAGACGGAAGTTGCCATCCCTGAATACACAGCGTACATAGTGAGGGTGTAATTATGATGAAAGTCATCGCCACGTTTCTCATCACTATCACTCTGTGTTTAAGTGCTTTTTTACTTTATCAGAATGAGGTAATCACTCCCGAAACCTTGACCAGCTGGTTCTCACCGAGTGAGGCAGAGCCAGATCCAGTCAGTCATGTTGAGGTTCAGGTCGATAACGTCTTGGTACCTATTAACCTCGGTAACCGTCAGAGTTTATTGCTGCTAGATGTCTCTTTGTATACGCCAAGTAGCAATAAAAACTATCTGACTGAGCAGAGAAGCCGAATTAAAAACCGCATCATCAAAATGTTCAGTGTTAAGGAGCAGTCGTACTTTCACAACAAAGAGTTCATCTATGTGATTCAAGATGATCTCAAAGCCGAACTATCTGACATTGCTTCTCTGCAAGTGGGTGATGTACTTGTCACCAAAGCGGTATTCCAGTAGGGGGCGCTATGTTATTGCAACCGAAATATCAGCATACCCAGACCCAGGAGCAAGCTAGCATCCAAGAGCTTGAAAAGCTGGTATTGCAAAAAAACATCAAGCTGATTAACGGGCTGCTGTACCAATACCGCTACGCTGTCGATGAAGGGACATTTGAGGACCTGCGCCAGACCGCGATGATGACCTTGGTGATTGAGTTACGTAAGTTTGACCACGTAGCCAACGATGACTTTCGTCGCGCCGTCGCGGTACGGATTCGTGGTGAGTTAGTGGATGAGTTAAGGCGCCGCGACTATATGGAGAGAGATAAGCGTCAATTGGTGAATCGCATTAAGTATGCTCAGCAGAAGTTGGTTCAGCAGTTAAATAGAGAGCCGACGACGGTAGAAATCTGTCACTTTTTGGGGATTGAAGACAGCGACTTTCAAAAAGCGATGAGCTTGGTGGATGTGTTTGACGATATCGAGCTAGAGAATGTGGTGACTTCCGTACCGCAAACCGATAGGCAGCTGTTATTTGAAGAGGTCAAAGAGGTGCTCGAGACGCTTCCTGAGATGGAGAAACGTATTCTCTACTTAGTCTATGTGAAAAGCCTCAACACCAAAGAGGTTGCCATGGTGCTCGACGTGAATGAAACCAAGATCCACCGATTAAAGCACCGGGGATTAGACATTCTGAAGAGCAGAATGAAGGAGAGTGACGCATGCAAAAGCTGATTGGAGTCGCAGTGGTGCTCAGTGTCATTTTTGGTGGCTTTATTTTCCTTGGTGGCAAGTTCGAGTTTATTTTCAAATGGTCTGAAATCATCATTATCTTTGGTGCCGCGTTCGCAAGCCTATTGATGTCAACAACATCAGGTACCTTAAAGCTAATGACACAGCAACTAGGGCTGGCGTTTCGTGCGACGCCTTATAACAAAGATTATTACCAAGAGCTGCTCTCTTTAATGTTCGAGCTGATTAATACGGCGCGAGTACAAAATATCAAGGCGTTGGATGTCCATGTAGAGAACCCTGACTCGAGTAAGATCTTTACCAAGTACCGCCGAGTCACTCAAGATAGTCTGACTACCAACTTCATTATTGACTCGTTTAGGCAGGTCATTACCGGTAAGCAGTCTCACCACTTGCTCGAGGCTTTTTTAGAAGAAGAGATAGAACACTTGGAAGATGAGTACACCAAACCATCGGAGAAATTACATGCCACGGCAGAAGCAATGCCTGGGCTCGGCATTCTTGCAGCGGTCATGGGGATCATCTTAACAATGCAGGGGCTAGATGGTGAGATCTCCGAGATTGGTAAGAATATAGCAGCAGCACTGGTGGGTACATTTACAGGAGTATTTGGTTGTTACTGCGTGTTGGGACCTATGTCGAGTAGCATCAAAGATGTGTCAGAGAACCAAGTGGCTCCCTTGCACTGTGTTAAATCTATCTTGTCGGCGTATTCTCAAGGGCAGTCTGCACACATGTGTGCCAACGCCGGACGAAAGAACATAGAGACTCGCTATAAACCTTCGTTTGTCGAACTGGAGAAGGCAGTAGAAGTACTACGCTCGCAGCCGTCCTAATGCGCACATACTGTCTCAATTAACTTATCTAGCAGCGCGCCTATCGATTCAAGAGAGGGGGAGTCGTTATGGAACAACCCGTCGTTTTTGCCAGAAAAGGCCGCAAGAAGCGCGATCCATTGCAGCATGGTGGTTGGAAAGTTGCCATGGCGGACCTAATGATATCTTTGATGTGCCTGTTTTTGGTGTTGTGGATTTTGCAGGTAGTAGATGTCGAAGATCAGGAAAAACTGCTTAATTACTTTGCTTACGGCAATGACCCGATTCAGCATCACGGCACCACGCAAACGGGGGGTAACTCTGTCAATCCATTGCCTCTTCCTTCGGTCGCCACCTCGCACTACGACGCCGAGTTACATCGAATCAACGACACATCAGTATTATCCGGCGAGTTCAACAGTCAACAAGAGCTCGAAGTGTTAGCAGAGCGCGTGAAACAAGAGCTTGCTGGCATAGATGCGTTAGGCAGCGTAGCCGTTTTAATTACCCCTCAAGGACTTAAGTTGGTTATCGCAGACTCTGAGAAGGGGCCTATGTTCTATCGTGGCGGCGCGAAAGTGACCCCCTTTTATCAAGACCTATTGCTAAGTTTGGCGCGTCTGCTTGCCAATATTGAGAATAAGATGATCATCACAGGTCATACCGACGCCAGTCGTTTTAAAGGAGGACGCACGACCAACTGGGAACTATCTAGTAATCGAGCCAATAGTGCACGTTACTACCTAGATAAAGGAGGCTTGCATGAGAGACATATCTTTCAGGTCTCAGGTATGAGCGATACCGCACCGATTGATCTAGAGAACCCTGATTCAGGTATAAATAGGCGCATCGAGTTGTATATCCTGACGGCAGAGACACTCCGTCAGCTCAACGAGGTGTACAAGGACCTGACTGCCTTTAGTTTGGATGAAGCTAAGCCGCCTTTAGATGAGCGTGAGCTTACGAGTCTAGTAGATAAATCCAAACAAAAAGCGATACAAGAGGCCGCTCGAAATCAGCCAACAACTCCGTTCGAGGTGATGAAACGATATGACTGAACTCGCTTTCCCTGCTGCCAATATGCGTAAATGCCTTGCTTGGTTGATAGTCGTTGATTATCTATTAATAGGGTTCTACGTCTATTTGGTCACGAGTTTGGTATATTTTGATGTTTTTATGATTGGCATCCTCATAGCTGTTTACAATCTGCTTATGGTCACTTTTGTCGTTCATCAACCGCCCGGTTTCTTAACCCTCTCTCGCGACAAGCACTTAGTGCTACCCATATGCTTTGCAACCTTCTTAGGTTCCGTTATCGTCGTTTTGACCGTCTTTTGGTGAAAAAACTTGGCTCAATTTCAAAGAATAGTGCGATATGTGTTGTAAAAACACCCATTTCGTCCTACATTGTAATCGTAGTGTAATAAAAAGGAGATATTGCCTATGCATCAAGAAATGATTCAACCTACCAACCTTGGCGTTATTAGTCGCACTTGCCTTTTCTCTCTAGGTACAGTGATCGCAGTTCTAGCGATGCTCTAATAACAGTACTTCTTAGGGGACAGCCCAAACGCTTCGATTCAATGCATTTTTTGCAATTAACAATCTTCGCAAATGGGCGTTCCTCTAGGCAAAACCTCAAAGTCCTAAATTTCAAAATCTTTCGCAATACCCACACTTTTCGTTTCTTTTTTAAATTTTCCTAACCTCTATACTCATATCAACTGTCTTTGTGCTCACGTAATGAGACTGATATGCCGCTGCTCGATCAAATCACCATCACTCACCGCTATGCGACGTTACCTGCTGGCTTTTATCAGTTCGTGGCGCCAACACCACTAGACAATCTGAGATGGGTGAGCTGGAATCAACCGTTGGCTGAACAGTTTGGATTCAGTCATGGCGCACCTGAATCTGTATATTTACTTGATGCGCTCTCTGGCACTGTCTCTCATGACGCGTTTAAGCCGTTAGCGATGAAATACGCAGGGCACCAGTTTGGTATCTACAATCCGGATTTGGGTGATGGTCGGGGGCTACTTCTGGGTGAGTTGGTGTCGTTGGAAGGTGTTGTGTTCGATCTTCACCTAAAGGGAGCAGGACAAACACCATACTCTCGCATGGGAGATGGGCGTGCAGTGCTGCGTTCGACGATCCGCGAGTACCTTTGCAGCGAAGCGATGGCAGGACTGGGCGTACCGACAACACGTGCACTGGGCATGATGGTGAGCGATACTCCTGTGTATCGAGAGAGAGTTGAGCAGGGGGCCTTGTTATTGCGCCTTGCAGAGTCACACGTTAGGTTCGGGCATTTTGAGCATTTCTTTTATACCGAGCAGTATGACCAGCTCAAACAGTTGGCAGATAGGGTCATCGAGTGGCATTTCCCTGACTGTGAAAACTCCAAAAAACCTTATCTAACCATGTTTGAAAACATCGTGCAGCTTACCGCTGACATGATTGCGCATTGGCAGACTAAAGGGTTTGCTCATGGTGTGATGAATACCGACAACATGTCGATTCTCGGTCAGACGTTTGATTATGGACCGTTTGGCTTTTTGGACGATTATGAGCCGGGGTATATCTGCAATCATTCCGATTACCAAGGGCGTTATGCGTTTAATAATCAGCCCTCGATTGCGCTTTGGAATTTGACCGCGCTAGCGCAGGCGTTAACACCCCTTATCGAACGTGTCGACTTGGACTCAAGCCTTGAGAAATTTACTCCGCGACTTCAGAGCCAATACAGTGCTCAGATGCGCGCTAAGTTTGGCTTGTTCACTAAACAGCCTGAAGATGGTGCTTTTTTTAGTGAGAGTTTCGATTTGATGGAAACGGCCAAAGTCGACTATACCCGTTTCTTCAGAGTACTGTCTTGTCTCGATTCTGATGGCACGTCTTCGCTTGTTGACTTATTCGATGATCGAAAGCTCGTTGACCGAAATAAAGCGGTGATGTGGCTGAACCAGTATTTGCAGCGCTGCGAAAAAGAGAAACTGTCCACGTCTGAGCGCTGCGAAAAAATGCGCGAGGTGAACCCTAAGTACATACTGAGAAATTATTTGGCGCAACAAGCTATTGAACTTGCAGAGCAAGGGGATTTTTCGTTGGTCCATACGCTCTCTGATGTGCTCAAAGCCCCTTTTGATGAACAGCCAGAATACGACTATCTCGCCAAGTTACCACCCGACTGGGGCAAAAAGATGGCAATCAGTTGCTCGTCCTAGTGGGTGACAAATGCTCATTTGGTCATTTCCATGTCATTTTTGTGACCTCACGCAGAGCTAAGTAGCAAAATTTATAAACGAATCAATAATAACTCCC
This sequence comes from Vibrio maritimus, assembly GCF_021441885.1. Lineage (NCBI taxonomy): Bacteria > Pseudomonadati > Pseudomonadota > Gammaproteobacteria > Vibrionales > Vibrionaceae > Vibrio > Vibrio maritimus. The sequence continues at coordinate 2,657,258 of NZ_CP090438.1, read as the reverse complement.
CGTCAAAACCCTTACACTGTAGGGATCGCAGTGCAGACTTAAGGGAACATAATGCAGGCTAAGACGCACATTCTAGTGGTTGATGATGACGAAGAAATCCGCCTATTGCTCGAAGAGTACTTAACTAAGGCAGGCTTTGAAGTGTCGGGTGCCGAAGATGGCGTGGAGATGGAGCTATTCATCAAAGCTAGGGGATACCCAGATCTTATTCTGCTTGATGTGATGTTGCCAGGTGACGATGGGTTTACCCTTTGTCAGCGTGTTAGGCGAGATTCTCAAGTACCTATTATCATGTTGACTGCGGTGTCTGATGAAACCGATCAAATCATTGGCCTAGAGATAGGGGCCGATGACTATATCGCTAAGCCATTCAGCCCAAGACAGTTAATGGCTCGCATTAAGGCACTATTGCGCCGTGCGCATATCCATGAAGATAAACACGATGATACGCCACCTCGCACCATCGATTTTGGCGACTGGCATTTAGATACGATTGCACACCGTATGACGAATAAGGTTAATGGACGCAGTCATGACTTGTCTGGAAGTGACTTTGCGCTGTTGATGCTGTTTTTGTCGCGTCCGAATGAAATTCTTGATAGGGATACGATTTCATTTGCCACTCGAGGTCGCGAAGCGCTGCCTTATGAGCGAGGAATCGATGTTCAGTTGAGTCGAATTCGCAACAGACTGGGCACCAGTAAAACGTATCCTCACTACATTAAAACCATGCGTGGTAACGGCTACATTCTTTCTGTGCCGGTCGAATACGGTCAATAATTCATGTCTAGAACGCGCTGGTTCAAGCGTTTGAGCCCGAACTCCTTGGTAGCCCGCACGCTACTACTGACTTTACTGGCGGTTTTTTGCTCTCAGGGTGTTCTTACTGCAATTTGGTATCAGAAAACCAAGCAGGATGAACTCTCTGGTATTCGTGATACCTCAGCCAGTATGGCAACCATGTTTGCCTCCACGGTGACCTTTTTTCAAAGGTTGCCGATTAAGTACCGACATATCGTTTTAGACCAAATTCGCAATATGGGGGGAACGCGCTTCTTCGTCTCCTTCAACAGTGAAGAGCTGATTGTCGACCCGATTCCTGACACGCCGCTCAAGCTAGCGTCGATGCAATCTGTCACTCGGGTTTTAAAAGAGAAGTTGCCAACGATTGAAGCGGTGAAGGTCGATTTCTCGAAGGCTGAAAACTTAAGACTACTTAAGAACGATATCTTTCTCAATGACTTGCCAAGATCATGGGCTCACCATACGTTGACCCTAGGGCCTCTTGACCCACCGATTCTCGTGGTCCAGCTCAAGCTCAAAGAGGGAGAATGGATTTACGTGGCGGCGCTATTACCGTCGCCTTACATGCAGCTAGATGACCGTATTTTCTCTCAGGACCAATTGGTCTTTTTGGTGATCTTTACCTCGCTATTGTTGGTGTTAACTTTCTTGCTGGTTCGTGCTCAGGTTAAGCCTTTAAGGCGGCTTGCTAAAGCCGCGAATGAGATGAGCATGGACATTGACCAGTCTCCACTCAAAGAGGAGGGGGCGACAGAGCTCGTCACCGCGACGCGAGCATTTAATCGCATGCAAACCCGGATTCGAAAGTATGTGTCTGATAGAGAGCATTTATTTTCTTCCATCTCTCACGACTTAAAAACACCTATTACTCGATTACGGCTACGCGCTGAGCTGCTTGACGATGATGCGAAACGTGACAAGTTCAACCAAGATCTCGATGATCTAGAAATGATGGTTAAAGGTGCGTTGCAGTGTGTTCGAGATACGGATTTGCATGAAAACAACGACTTTGTTGACCTCAATGAGATGATTCGAAACCTCTCTGAAACTTACAATCAAGTGCACACGCAAGTGAGCTTTACGGCGTTACCGATGGAGCCTGTGGTGCTTAAACCATTGGCCATTAAACGTGTGCTGACCAACCTTATCGATAATGCCGTCAAGTATGGCAAGCATGCGTTTGTATCCATCGAAGAGAACTCGACATGGATCATTGTCACAATTCTAGACAAAGGTAACGGCATTCCAGAATCTCAATTGGAAGCGGTTTTTGAGCCTTATACTCGCCTTGCAAATGATAAAGATGGCCATGGTTTAGGCTTAGGGATCTGCCGCAGTATCTTGCACGGCCTGGGCGGAGACCTTGTGCTACAAAATGCCGAGCAAGGTGGTTTGGAAGTGAAGATCTATATTCCGCCTAATTTAGAGGCTTAGTGATAGATTTCACAATGTAACACCCCCGTTACCTTGCGTTAACAGTTTGTTGCAGTGAGTGTTGCTGGTTTTTTCTACACTGTGTATCGAACAGGGGCAAGAATGGCCTTTTGTCTAATCCAATACATGGAAGATAACAATGAAAATGAATAAAACCCTACTGACTCTATCCCTCGCTGCAGCCACACTACCTTCACTGTCTAGTGCAGGTGAAGTGGAAGTCCTTCACTGGTGGACCTCTGGTGGTGAGGCGAAATCCGTACAAGAACTGAAAGCGATGCTAGAAGAGCAAGGTCACTCATGGAAAGACTTTGCGGTAGCAGGCGGTGGCGGTGAAAGTGCGATGACAGTACTTAAGACGCGCGCTGTATCAGGTAACCCACCTTCAGCGGCTCAAATTAAAGGTCACGACATTCAAGAATGGGGCGGACTTGGCTTTTTGACTAACCTAGATGACGTTGCACAGTCAGGTGGATGGGATGCTAGTGTCCCTAGCATGGTCACAGACGTCATGAAGTTTAATGGTGAGTATGTTGCGGTACCCGTCAACGTACACCGTGTTAACTGGCTTTGGGCGAACCCAGAAGTATTGAAAAAAGCGGGCGTAGAAGTGCCAAAGACTTTGGATGATTTCTTCGCTGCAGCAGAAAAAATCAAAGCAGCAGGTTTTATCCCTCTCGCTCACGGTGGTCAGCCATGGCAAGACGCAACCGTATTTGAAGCGATTGCTCTCGATGTACTTGGTTCAGATGACTATCGCAAAGCGTTTGTTGACCTAGATATGGACACGCTATCTGGTGATAAGATGGTAGAAGTGTTCACCAAGTTCCAAAAAGTCCATGACTACATTGATGCGAACTCGCCAGGTCGTGACTGGAACGTTGCCACTTCTATGGTTATCAATGGTGAAGCGGCGATGCAAATCATGGGTGACTGGGCCAAAGGTGAATTTACCGCAGCAGGTAAGGTTCCGGGTAAAGACTATATCTGTGCACCAGCGCCTGGTACAGATGGACAGTTCACACACAACGTAGATAGCTTCGCTTTCTTTGAAATCAAAGATGAAACTAACGTCGCTGCGCAAAAAGCACTGGCAGCAACCATCTTGGATAAGAAGTTCCAAGAAGTATTCAACCTCAACAAGGGCTCAATCCCAGTTCGTACCGATATGGACATGAGCGCGTTTGACCAATGTGCACTGGACTCAATGGCGAGCTTCAAAGCGACAGCGAAAACGGGCGACCTAGTGCCAAGTATGGCGCACGGCATGTCGACCACTAGTTATGCGCAAGGCGCTATCTATGACGTGGTCACTAACTTCTTTAATGATCCAAACGCGGATCCAAAAGAAGCGGCACAGAAACTGGCGAAAGCTGTCAAAGCGGCTATCTAGTCACTTCCTCCTAAATCAAGCGTTATAGCTGACTCTCTCCCTGTAAAAGGGAGAGAGCGGTGCCTTGCACCCTTAACGCTTGCTCAATTCCGAAAGCAGTTATTAGTAAGGAAAGGTTATGGAGCAGGCTTTGAATGCACAAGACTCAAATAAGCAGTCCGCGCCAAAACTCAGCTTAGTAGATCGCCTTCAACATTGGCTACCTAAGATTGTCATGGCACCGACCATGCTCGTCACTGTAGTGTGTATCTACGGGTTTATTTTTTGGACCGCGGCGGTCTCAATGACCAACTCGCGTTTTCTTCCGTCGTTTAATTTTGTCGGCTTTGCTCAATATGAGAAGTTGATGGACAACGACCGATGGATCACCTCAATCACTAACCTCGGCATCTTCGGGGTGCTGTTTATGCTTATTGCGATTGTCCTTGGTGTAGGGCTGGCAATATTGCTCGATCAGAATATCCGCCAAGAGGGCGCGATACGTACGATTTATCTTTATCCTATGGCGCTCTCTTTCATCGTGACAGGTACGGCATGGAAATGGATCCTAAACCCAGGTCTGGGCATCGAAAAGCTGATGCAGGACTGGGGATTCGAAAACTTTAAGTTTGACTGGCTGGTGAACTCCGATATGGCGGTCTATACGCTCGTGATAGCCGCAGTGTGGCAGTCATCAGGCTTTGTGATGGCGATGTTCTTAGCAGGTCTTCGCGGCATTGATTCGTCGATCATTAAGGCGGCGCAAATTGATGGGGCAAGCTTGCCAACCATCTATTGGAAAATCATTTTGCCTTGTCTTCGCCCTGTGTTCTTTAGTGCAGTCATTATAACTTCGCATATCGCCATCAAGAGTTTTGATTTGGTGACAGCAATGACAGCAGGTGGCCCCGGGTACTCTTCGGACTTACCAGCTCTATTTATGTACGCTCACTCATTTACTCGTGGGCAGATCGGGCTAGGTGCGGCCAGTGCGATGATGATGCTGGCAGGGATATTGGCAATTTTGGTTCCGTACTTGTATTCAGAGCTTAGGGAGAAGAAATCATGAATACGTCGATGAATCTCTCTAGACTCTTTATCTACTCGGCGCTGACCTTCTTCTGCTTGGTATACCTAATGCCGCTGTTTGTCATGGTCATCACCTCATTCAAAACACTGCCTGACATTAAAGCGGGTAACTTGATGTCACTACCGACTGATTGGGTGTTTGATGCATGGAGCAAAGCTTGGAGCAGTGCGTGTACTGGAGTGAAATGTGAAGGGGTAAAGAGTTACTTTTGGAACTCATTCCAGATGGTTATCCCTGCGGTGGCCATTTCAACCTTGTTGGGTGCCTTCAACGGTTATGTGATCACCAAGTGGAAGTTTCGAGGCTCTGATTTGTTTTTCAGCTTGCTGTTGTTCGGGTGCTTTATTCCATTCCAAGTAATCCTGCTACCGATGGCGGCACTACTAGGCAAGCTTGGTCTCGCAAACACGACCGCAGGTTTGGTGGCGGTACACGTTATCTATGGTATGGCGTTTACAACTCTGTTCTTCCGTAACTTCTACATTGCGGTGCCAGATGAACTCGTCAAAGCAGCCAAATTGGATGGTGCAGGCTTTTTCACCATCTTCTTTAAAATTCTGCTGCCTCTCTCAACACCTATCATCATGGTGACAGTGATTTGGCAGTTCACCTCAATTTGGAATGACTTCTTATTCGGGGTCGTCTATTCAGGCTCTGAGACGCAGCCGATAACGGTAGCGCTCAACAACTTGGTCAACACGAGTACTGGTGTTAAAGAGTACAACGTTGACATGGCGGCGGCGATCATCGCTGCATTGCCAACGCTGGTGGTCTATGTACTGGCAGGGAAGTATTTTGTTCGCGGTCTCACTGCGGGTTCAGTAAAAGGATAATCAACATGGCAACTTTAGAACTTAAACAGATCCGTAAAACTTATCGCAATGCGGACAATGAAACCCTAAAAGGTATTGATATCAGTATCGACTCAGGTGAGTTCCTTATCCTTGTGGGACCATCGGGCTGCGGTAAATCGACCTTGATGAACACCATTGCAGGCCTTGAGGATATCAGCGCAGGTGAGATTGTGATTGATGGTCGCGATGTCGCTCAAGTGCAGCCGAAAGATCGCGATATTGCTATGGTGTTTCAATCCTATGCTCTTTACCCAAATATGACAGTGCGTGGCAATATCGCCTTTGGGTTAAAGATCCGCAAGATGCCTCAGGAGCAAATCGATGCGGAAGTAAACCGCGTTGCTGAGATGCTTCAAATCGACCACCTTCTCGATCGCAAACCATCGCAGCTTTCGGGTGGTCAGAGACAAAGGGTGGCGATGGGCCGAGCGCTAGCACGCCGTCCTAAGCTGTACTTGTTCGATGAGCCGCTGTCTAACCTAGATGCGAAACTGCGTGTTGAGATGCGTCATCAGATCAAACGCCTCCATCAGCAGCTCAACACCACGATTGTCTATGTAACGCATGATCAAATCGAAGCGATGACGCTCGCAGATCGCATCGCAGTTATGAAGGATGGTGAGTTGCAGCAGTTAGGCACGCCAAAAGAGATCTATAACGAGCCAAACAATATGTTTGTCGCAGGCTTTATGGGCTCTCCGTCAATGAACTTCATTAAGACTCGTGTTGATTTAGATGAGAACGACAAGCCGATTATTCGTGTGGTCTCTGGCGACAATCAGCAGCACGTTGTCGCACTGCCTGACTCATTACGTCCACAAGACGGCAATGAGATTGTGATTGGTCTGCGTCCTGAACACATCACGGAAAAGCTCGAAGAAGAGACGGCCGTTGCGACTCAAGTCAGCCTTAAATTGGAAGTGCTTGAGCCAACAGGCCCTGATGTGATTGCTATGGTTAAGGTCAATGAACAAGAGGTGGCGTGTCGCTTATCTCCTGAGTTTGATGCCTCTGTAGGGCAGGTGGCACCACTTTATTTTGATATGTCTAAGGCGGTGTTTTTTGATGCTGGGACCGAGGAGAGGTTATTAGTGTAGGGATGTGAGGTATTACTGCTTCGCATTTTGAGAGCTGATCCCTCAGAGCCGGGGGAGCTAGAGTGGGTCAGCTCTTTTTTTAATACTTGGTCATTTCCCACCAATTCCTCAAATCCCAATGTGTCATTTTCCACCCATTGTCATACGACAGAAGCGTTCGTTCATTGCTAGATATGACCTATAGTATTGAAAAATATAAGTTATCTAACCTTGGCATCCTTATTGCTCCTTTAATGCCCATCAGTACCCATAGATGGGACTGCATTAATCCAAAGGAGAATAATAATGTTAAAGCCTCTATCCCTACTGTCTGTCTCTGCTCTTGCGCTTGTTAGCTTCAACGCTGCCGCGAACTGTGACCCTGGTGAAATTGTTATTAAGTTCAGTCATGTCACTAATACGGACAAACACCCGAAAGGCATCGCAGCGTCAATGCTCGAAGAGCGCGTGAATACTGAAATGAACGGTAAAGCGTGTATGCAGGTATTCCCTAACTCAACACTGTACGATGACAACAAAGTTCTCGAAGCCCTTTTGAACGGTGATGTTCAACTTGCCGCTCCTTCACTTTCTAAATTCGAGAAGTTTACTAAGAAATACCGCATCTTTGATTTGCCATTCTTGTTTGAAAATGTGGAAGCGGTGGATCGTTTCCAAAATTCAGAGTCGGGTGAAAAGCTGAAAAATGCGATGAAGCGTCGTGGCCTGCAAGGACTAGCGTTTTGGCACAATGGTATGAAGCAGATGTCGGCGAACAAGCCACTCTTAGTACCGGGTGATGCAAAAGATCTGAAGTTCCGTGTTCAAGCATCAGACGTACTGGTTGCACAGTTTGAGCAGCTAGGTGCTAACCCTCAGAAGATGTCGTTCAAAGAGGTGTATGGCGGTCTGCAAACTAAGGTTATCGATGGTCAGGAGAACACTTGGTCAAACATCTACGGTAAGAAATTCTTCGAAGTTCAGGATGGTGTGACAGAAACCAACCACGGCATCCTTGATTACCTCGTCGTGACTTCTCGTGAGTTCTGGGATGGCATGCCAGAAGATACGCGTGACCAGTTTGCTTTGATTCTCAAAGAAGTTACTGAGACTCGTAATGCTGAGTCGACCAAAGTAAACCTAGCAAACAAAAATAACATCGTAGAGTCTGGTGGTGTGGTGCGTACTCTGACTCCAGAGCAGCGCCAGCAATGGGTAGAAGCACTTCAACCAGTGTGGAAGAAGTTTGAGAAGGACATCGGCTCTGATCTCATCGAAGCAGCACTGGCGTCTAACCAACAATAATTATTAAGCAGTTCATGACCTCACGAAAGTGAGGTCATCTTCCCTGTCCCAATTATTACAAAAGCGATGTATCACATGGAACAGTCTCTTATCTCTCTTATTGGCAAGGTTACCGACGCCTTTGAAGAAACGCTGATTGCGTTCTTTTTAGGTGCGATGACACTGTTAACATTTGCCAATGTTATCTCTCGTTATGTCTTTAACGACAATATTTTATGGGCACTCGAACTTACCGTTTTCATGTTTGCCTGGATGGTGCTCGTCGGCGCTTCTTATGGTGTAAAGAAACACTTTCATATCGGTGTTGATGTCGTGATCAATATGGTTTCGGAAAACAACCGTAAGCTCTTCGCCATTCTCTCTGTTTTAGCCTGTCTGACGTTTTCAGTCCTGTTGCTTATCGGTTCATGGAACTACTGGTATCCGTTTGTCACCGACAGAGCTTGGTATGAAACCGACGATATTCCTATGCCTGAAATGCTCCAGTTTCTAGCGGACTGGCTCAATGAGGGTGAGCGTTACGAAAAAATGCCGCGATTTATTCCTTACATGGCGCTGCCTATTGGTATGGCTCTCCTGACTTTCCGGTTTGCTCAGGCGGCCTATCAAATCTTTACTGGAAAGCTGGATCGCTTAATTGCAGGCCATGAAGCTGAGGAGGATTTGGAAGCATTGAAAGCGGAGATGCAAGACAACGCATTCGATAACGTTAAGGACAAGGATAAATAAGCATGGATATTCTATTACTCTTCCTTATGGTGATAGGCTTTATGCTTATCGGGGTGCCGATTGCGGTGTCTCTTGGCCTATCAAGTATTCTGTTTTTGTTGATGCACTCTGATGCCTCACTGGCCTCGGTTGCTCAAACTCTATTTAATGCTTTTGCTGGGCACTACACACTGCTTGCGATTCCATTCTTTATTTTGGCATCCAGTTTCATGTCGACAGGTGGTGTGGCGAAGCGAATTATCCGTTTTGCGATTGCCATGGTTGGCTGGTTCCGAGGTGGATTGGCGATGGCATCGGTGGTGGCTTGTATGATGTTTGCTGCTCTGTCTGGCTCGTCGCCAGCGACGGTGGTCGCCATCGGTAGTATCGTTATCGCAGGTATGATTAAGAACGGTTATACCAAAGAGTTTGCCGCTGGCGTTATCTGTAATGCAGGGACGTTAGGCATTCTTATTCCGCCATCGATCGTTATGGTGGTCTATGCGGCAGCAACTGACGTTTCGGTAGGTCGTATGTTCCTTGGTGGTGTCATTCCCGGCTTGCTTGCTGGGTTGATGCTGATGATTGCCATTTATATTGCTGCCAAAGTAAAAGGTCTTCCAAAGCAGCCATTTGTAGGCTGGAAAGAGGTCTTCGATTCTGCTCGTGAAGCAAGTTGGGGTTTGCTGCTGGTGGTGATTATCCTTGGAGGGATCTATGGCGGGGTATTTACGCCAACAGAAGCGGCAGCGGTAGCAGCGGTTTACTCGTTCTTGATCGCTAACTTCATCTATAAGGATATGGGGCCGTTTGCCGACAAGGAAAACAAGAAACCGGCTCTAATCAAAGTCTTTGAGACGTTTGTGCACAAAGATACCAAGCACACACTGTTTGAAGCAGGCAAGCTCACTATTATGCTGCTGTTTATTATTGCAAACGCATTGATTCTCAAGCATGTCCTGACTGAAGAGCGTATCCCTCAGATGATCACTGAATCGATGCTTTCTGCGGGTTTGGGACCGATCACCTTCCTAATAGTGGTTAACGTGTTGCTGCTAATCGGTGGTCAGTTTATGGAGCCGTCTGGTCTACTTATCATTGTCGCGCCGTTGGTTTTCCCAATTGCGATTGCGCTTGGGATTGATCCGATTCACCTCGGCATCATGATGGTAGTAAACATGGAGATAGGTATGATTACGCCGCCCGTTGGGCTTAACCTGTTTGTGACGGCTGGTGTCGCTAAGATGTCGATGATGGGTGTGGTCAAAGCTGCTCTGCCATGGGTGGGTGTGATGTTCTTATTCTTGATCATCGTGACTTATGTACCTTGGGTGTCGACTTGGCTGCCAACGACCTTGATGGGACCAGAAATTATTACCAAGTAACAAAAAAAGAGGAGGTCGTTAGACCTCCTCATCAATATGTTTCCCATGTTGTGCCCTCGGGTCGGGCTGGAAGCGTCTTTCGTAGAATACGCGCTTCGCTTTTTGTTTGCGTCTGTCCCCAACTTCAACACGCTGCTCAACGTAAAAAATACCATCAATCTCAACAGTGTCTGAAATGAAGGGCACCTTGGTTTTTTCGCCCATCAGATCTCTCCCTCTTTCCAAAGTTGTTATGCAACATTGTGTTTACATTTATAAGTCTAGGAGATCTCAATCACAGTTCTAGTTTATTTTAGGGATTACTTTTGTAGGATTCCTTAATAAGCTGATATTTCTGCATTTTATCGTAGAGAGTTTTTCTCGGGACATTGAGTTTTTCCATGGTTTCTTTGATGCTGCCGTTGGTTTCAATCAGAGCCTGTTCAATGACATTTTTCTCAAATAGCCCTACCTGCTCTGCAAGGGTTTGCCCCGTGTCTTTCGAGTCGTGAGCGTGATCGCCCGCTTGAATCTTACCCAGCAAAACAAAACGCTCGGCGCAGTTTCGTAGCTCCCTCACATTGCCCGGCCAATCATGGCTAATTAGCTGACTTAATTCCTGTGGGCTAAGCGCATTTGCAGTCTTTCCATAGCGAGAAGCGGCCACTAGCTGAAAGTGGTGAAATAGGGCGGCGATATCGTCTTTACGCTCTCTTAATGGTGGGAGATCCAGCGTGACAATGTTGAGTCGGTAATAGAGGTCTTGTCTAAAATCGCCTTCTAGTGACGCTTGGTTTAGGTCGGTCTTGGTTGCCGCAATGACGCGAATATCAAGAGGGATTAGCGTATTCGAACCCACACGCTCGATTGAACGCTCTTGCAGGACGCGTAGCAGACGGATCTGAGCTTGCATCGGCATGGACTCTATCTCATCGAGAAACAGAGTGCCCCCTTGAGCGTGCTCAAATTTACCTACGCGGGTTGTTTCTGCGCCAGTAAATGCCCCTTTTTCATGGCCATACAGCTCACTTTCGATAAGGTTCTCAGGAACCGCGCCGCAGTTCACAGCGACAAAATTGGCGTCTTTTCGAGTGCTTTGTTCGTGAAGTGAACGTGCTACTAACTCTTTACCCGTACCCGTTTCTCCAAACAGAAGTATATCGGCGTGAGTATCCGCAACCGCAGAGATGGTTTCTCGCAGGTTTTGAATCACGGCCGTGTCGCCAATTATTCTTGGCCCCAGCGTTTGACTCGCTTTTAAAGAGCGTTTCAACTGCTCGTTTTCTAAGGTTAGCTGGCGCTTTTCGATGGCACGTTCGGTGATTTCGATAAGGCGCTCTGCCGAGAAAGGTTTTTCAATAAAGTCGTAAGCGCCATCTTGAATGGCCTGAACCGCCATAGAGATATCGCCATGCCCGGTAATGAGGATCACCGGGATTCCCGCATAGTGGTGGCTGATTGTGTTGAGCAGATCTAACCCAGATAAACCTGGTAATCGGATATCTGAAATAATGGCGAGTGGTGTCTCTTGTTTGAGACAGAGGAGCGCATCTTCGACATTGGCAAAGAATTTGGCATCGATATCGGCAAGCTCGAAACTTTGTTCCAAGGCGATTCGAATATCGGATTCATCATCTATAAAAAAAACTTGGCTCATACAGGCTTCCTTGTGGGCGTCAGTGCTGAGTCGGTTATCGGTAGTTCGACACTAAAGCGAGCGCCCCCTAAAGAGGATTGAGTGACATGGATTTTTCCATGCAGGTTTTGAATGATTTGCTGAGAGATAGAGAGCCCTAACCCCAGGCCGTTTTCCTTCGTGGTGTAGAAAGGCTCAAACAGACTCTCCTCTGAGTAATTCTGAAGTCCAGGACCGGAATCATCGACGTGGATAGTAACCGCCTGATTTGTTGTTTCTACACTGAGATTTAACTGCTTTTGAGGGCTGTTTTCCATCGCTTGCATCGCGTTGGTCATTAGGTTTATAAGCACCTGCTCAAGCTGAATAGGGTTAATGACAACGAGAATATCCTGCTGATCGATGACACAATCTAGCTTAACTTGGTGGCTCTTAAGCTGAGGTTGTATGAGCTCAATGGTTGAGAACAGTACCGGTGCCAATTTGACTTCGCTTAGCTCATTTGCGTCGCTTCGTCTGGCAAAAGATTTGAGCTGTTGGCTAATTTTCGCCATTCGCTCAGTCAGGGCGACGATACGATTTAGGTTGTCTTTGGCACGATCCACCTTGTGTTTATCGATAAAACGTTGCCCGTTTTCTGCAAAGCTTCTTATTGCAGCGAGAGGGTTGTTCAACTCGTGACTGATACTGGCTGACATCTGTCCTAACACCGCGAGTTTTGCTGCTTGAATAAGTTCATCTTGTGCTTGGCGCAGTGCTTTCTCTGTTTTAACGCGTTCATCAATCTCCACATGTAATTCCGCGGTTCTTTCCATGACGAGAAACTCAAGCTTCTGCTTGGCTTCTGCTTGTAGCTGCTCGATTTGTCGATGGCGATAGCGGCGGTTTTCTACCAGCGCGACGACGAGATAGAAGGAAATAAACACCAGCGCTATGACGCTAATAAAGCTGAAGAGGTCAATATAGAGCGCGGATAGCGGCGTTAGCACGCGAAGTATTAGGTTCGGGATGCCGGAGTCACGCTGGGTAGCCAAATACTGTTTGGTAAAAATATTCCCTTTTGGGTCAGTGAGCAGTGCAGATGAAGCAAGCAAGTCACCTTGAAAGCCGAGGCTTTTGATGTCGGTTTGCAGGTACTGTCGAGAGTCACGTATGGATGTCAGTGTTTCAGAGTCAATATCGGAGAGACTGGTAAAAAGCCAATCGGTATCACTCGACATGAAAACGATCTGATTGTTATCGGTGGCGACATAAATGCTGTTATCACTTTGCCAGCTGCGCTCGATTGACGAGAGATCCATTTTAACCACAACCACGCCTATGTGGTCAGCGGCATAGGTCACAGGGAACGAGTAGTAGTAACCTCTTTGTCCAGATGTCGAGCCTAGTGCAAAGTAAGCACTCTGTTTACCCTCAATTGCATTTTGAAAGTAGGGTCGGAACGCAAAATTTTTGCCGACAAACGAATGGGGAAGATTCCAGTTACTCGAGGCGATCGTATTGCCATAGCGATCCAATAGATAAGTATCAGAGGCAAGGATGATGGTATTGGCTTGTTGAAGATAGCGATTGGTCACTTCAATCTGCGCGGAGTTGTTAGGCGCTTGCAGAGCGTCGACTAACTCTTTGTCTTGCGACAGTAGCTGAGGAATATGGCGATATTTATCAAGCTTGCTATCTATGGTCTCGACAAAGCGGTTGAGCCAGTTTTGGTGTTGCAATTGCATCGCTTCAAAGCTGTGACGCCAATACCAGTGACCGGCTGTCGCAGAGATAAAAACAAACAGTGCAATAAAGCTCACTAAAATCCGTTTTAATCGCATGACAGCACCTCTACAGCTCGATATCTATAGGTTAACGAATATAAGGAAATTGTGGCGAAAAAGTTATAAGAACTGAGAGGTGGAAGACCAGCAAAACAGGAGCAAGATCTCTTTTTTCGTCTTTCACCAAAAAAAGACCTTCAATCTCTTGAAAAAGTCGATATTGTCCCCATTTCAATGTGGACTTAGGAGAAATCAGCACTGATTTCCCTTTTCTTTGAGTATTTAGCGACAAAAGAGTCGATTGACCCGAGTTCGACTCGACAGGGTAGGTGGAGATCGCTAGAATGTCGCGTCTGAAATTTTGTCCTGAGACTAATCAGAGATGCCTTTTAACTAACATGTTCTATTCGACATGTTCAGTGCTAAAGAAGACGTCACTCATTAGTCCGATATCCAGAGCAAAGTGCTGTATAAGGCACAATTGACTGGTTATCGATGCTCATTTTAAAGAAGTACGTTTGGTACTAACAAGGATGAAGCGGAAGTATCCTCGTGATATTGACGCTCATACGCTCAGCCAACACTGAGCCAAACTGAGGTTTATACAATGCAAGTTACTGTTGAAACTCTAGAGGGCCTAGAGCGCCGTCTAAACATTACTGTTCCTGCTGCTAACATCGAAGACGCAGTGACAGCTGAACTACGCAACATCGCGAAAAACCGTCGTTTCGATGGTTTCCGTAAAGGCAAAGTGCCAATGAAGATGGTTGCTAAAATGTACGGCCAAGCAGTACGTCAAGACGTGATGGGTGAAGTTATGCAACGTCACTTCATCGAAGCAATCGTTTCTGAAAAAATCAATCCAGCAGGCGCACCAACTTTCGCTCCTGTTGAGAACGAAGCTGGTAAAGATCTAGTATTCACTGCAACTTTCGAAGTTTACCCAGAAGTTGAACTTAAGGGTCTAGAGAACGTTGTAGTTGAAAAACCAACGACTGAAGTACAAGACGCAGACGTTGAAGAGATGATCGAAACTCTACGTAAGCAGCAAGCAGCTTGGACTGAAGTTGAAGAAGCAGCTGAAGACGGCAAGCGTGTAACAATCGACTTCACTGGTTCTATCGACGGTGAAGAGTTCGAAGGCGGTAAAGCTGAGAACTTCCCACTAGAAATGGGCGCTGGTCGCATGATCCCAGGTTTTGAAGACGGTATCCAAGGTAAGACTGCGGGTATGGAATTCGAAATCGACGTAAACTTCCCAGAAGATTACCACGCTGAGAACCTAAAAGGTAAAGCAGCTAAGTTCCTAATCAAAGTGAACAAAGTTGAAGCTCAAGAACTACCAGAAATCAACGACGAGTTCGTTGCTAAGTTCGGTGTAGCTGAAGGCGGCGTTGACGCTCTTAAAGCTGAAGTTCGTAAGAACATGGAGCGTGAACTTAAGCAAGCAATCAAGAACCGCATCAAAGAGCAAGCGCTTGACGGTCTAGTTAAAGAGAACGACATCGACGTTCCTGCTGCACTAATCGATCAAGAGATCGGTGCTCTACGTCAGCAAGCTGCACAGCGTTTCGGCGGCAACCCAGAAGCTGCTGCTCAGCTTCCACGTGAGCTATTCGAAGAGCAAGCTAAGCGTCGCGTAGTTGTTGGTCTTCTTCTAGGTGAAGTGATCAAGTCTGAAGAGCTAGAAGCTAGCGATGAGAAAGTGAAAGAGCTTATCTCTGAAATGGCAACTGCATATGAAGATCCATCAGAAGTTATCGCTTACTACGAGCAAAACGAGCAAATGATGAACAACATGCGCAACGTTGCACTAGAAGAGCAAGCGATCGACGCGATCCTAGCTAAAGCACAGGTTTCTGACAAAGAAGTTAGCTTCAACGAGCTAATGAACCAGCAGCCTGCAGCTTAATAAGCAATATCTTGTATAGAAGGTTGACTTAGAGTCGACTTCTCTGCTAACAATGGTCCGTATGATGTTTATCATCCGGGCCATTTATTTTAGGGACATAAGAATATGAGCTACCAAGAAAAAAATGCAATGTCGCCAATTATGAACGCGCTAGTACCTATGGTGGTTGAACAAACTTCCCGCGGCGAACGCTCTTACGATATTTATTCGCGACTACTAAAAGAACGAATCATTTTCTTGACTGGTCAAGTGGAAGACAACATGGCGAATCTTATCGTCGCCCAAATGCTTTTCCTAGAATCAGAAAATCCTGACAAAGATATTTTCCTCTACATTAACTCACCAGGTGGCAGTGTAACAGCGGGTATGTCTATCTACGACACCATGCAGTTCATCAAACCTAACGTCAGCACACTGTGTACTGGTCAAGCATGTTCAATGGGTGCCTTCCTACTTGCTGGTGGTGCTCCAGGTAAACGCTTTGCGCTGCCAAACTCTCGCGTGATGATTCACCAACCGCTAGGCGGCTTCCAAGGTCAAGCATCTGATATTCAAATTCACGCGCAAGAAATCCTGACCATCAAAGAGAAGCTAAACAAACTTCTTGCTGAGCACTCAGGTCAACCACTCGAAGTTGTTGAAAAAGATACTGACCGTGACAACTTCATGTCAGCGGCTCAAGCAGCTGAATACGGTATTATCGACGAAGTTTTGACCCACCGCGGTTAACCCGTCATCGTTTGAGTGAAATAAGACTGGATTGCAGCCCTTGAAAAATGAATTCTCGGGCGCAATATAGTCTAAAGTGATATACACTCAAAACATAGAAAGTAAAGGCTAAGAGGTTAGCGAATGACAGATAAAAGCAAAGAGGGCGGTAGTGGTAAACTATTGTACTGCTCTTTCTGTGGCAAAAGTCAGCACGAAGTTCGCAAGCTAATCGCAGGTCCGTCTGTTTACATTTGCGATGAATGCGTTGACTTGTGCAACGACATTATCCGCGAAGAGATCAAAGATGTGCTGCCGAAGAAGGAATCTGAAGCGTTGCCAACGCCAAGAGACATTCGCGCGCACCTAGACGATTACGTAATCGGCCAAGACTATGCGAAGAAAGTTCTCTCTGTTGCCGTATACAACCACTATAAGCGCTTGCGCAATGGTGATACTACGGCAGACGGTGTTGAACTCGGTAAGAGTAACATCCTCCTTATCGGTCCAACAGGTAGTGGTAAAACGCTGCTTGCTGAGACGCTTGCTCGTTTCCTTGATGTTCCATTCACTATGGCCGACGCAACAACACTAACCGAAGCCGGTTATGTTGGTGAAGACGTAGAAAACATCATTCAGAAACTGCTGCAAAAGTGCGACTACGACGTAGCAAAAGCAGAGCGTGGTATCGTCTATATCGATGAAATCGACAAGATCTCACGCAAAGCAGAAAACCCATCAATTACGCGCGATGTATCCGGTGAAGGTGTGCAGCAAGCACTACTAAAACTGGTTGAAGGTACGATTGCTTCTGTTCCACCTCAAGGTGGTCGTAAGCATCCACAGCAAGAGTTCTTGCAAGTGGACACATCGAAAATCCTATTTATCTGTGGCGGTGCATTTGCTGGTCTAGATAAAGTGATTGACCAGCGTGTAGCAACGGGAACTGGTATTGGCTTTGGTGCGGAAGTTCGCTCTAAAGACGAAACTAAAACCGTTGGTGAGTTGTTCACTCAAGTTGAACCAGAAGATTTGGTTAAATACGGCCTTATCCCTGAGTTCATCGGCCGTCTTCCGGTCACAACGACCCTGACTGAACTTGATGAAGATGCACTTATCCAAATCCTAAACGAGCCGAAGAACGCCCTGACTAAGCAGTACGGTGCCTTGTTCGAGCTTGAAGGTGTTGAACTTGAGTTCCGCGAAGATGCACTACGTGCGATCGCTGCTAAAGCGATGGAGCGTAAAACAGGTGCTCGTGGTCTGCGTTCAATTCTTGAAGGTGTACTTCTTGAGACCATGTACGAGCTTCCATCGGCAACAGATGTAAGCAAGGTGGTTATCGACGAAAGTGTGATAAATGGTGAGTCAGAACCGCTACTTATCTACACCAACAACGACAATCAAGTGGCAAGCGCAGAGTAATTTGCCAAGTTCACTCAAAAAGGAGGTATCATTACCTCCTTTTTTTATTTCTTTATTGAATCCAACGAATACGCCCCCATATACTGAAAATAATACTAAGCGGAAGAGAGAATAATATGAACTTGGAACGTTCCGAGCGTATAGAAATCCCGGTATTGCCTCTGCGCGACGTTGTGGTATACCCACACATGGTGATTCCTTTGTTTGTTGGCCGCGAAAAGTCGATCAGCTGTTTAGAAGCAGCGATGGACAATGACAAACAAGTACTCCTAGTAGCTCAAAAAGAAGCAGATACTGAAGAGCCAACCATCGATGACCTGTATACCACGGGTACTGTTGCTACGATCCTGCAGCTACTAAAACTTCCTGACGGTACAGTGAAGGTGCTTGTTGAGGGTCAACAGCGAGCAAACATCAG
The DNA here is from genome assembly GCF_021441885.1 of Vibrio maritimus. Classification (NCBI taxonomy): domain Bacteria; kingdom Pseudomonadati; phylum Pseudomonadota; class Gammaproteobacteria; order Vibrionales; family Vibrionaceae; genus Vibrio; species Vibrio maritimus. The sequence goes on along the minus strand of NZ_CP090438.1, from coordinate 2,639,386 downwards.
TAGTTACCGTGATGAAGACTTTTTCGTTGCGGATGCAGAATTCCTAATTACTCCAGAGCTTGAAGAGCGCGAAGAAGAAGTCATTGTGCGCAGTGCCATTGACCAATTTGAAGGCTTCATCAAGCTGAACAAAAAAATTCCACCAGAGGTACTGACCTCTCTAGGTGGTATCGATGAAGCAGCCCGTCTTGCCGACACTATCGCTGCGCACATGCCGTTGAAACTCGCTGATAAGCAACAAGTGCTTGAATTGCTGGATGTGACAGAGCGTCTTGAATTCCTAATGGGACAAATGGAGTCGGAGATTGACTTATTACAAGTTGAGAAACGAATCCGTGGTCGCGTTAAGAAGCAGATGGAGAAATCACAGCGCGAGTACTACCTCAACGAGCAAATGAAGGCTATCCAAAAAGAGTTGGGTGACCTTGATGATGCGCCGGATGAGTTCGAGACGCTAAAAGCAAAAATCGAAGAATCGAAAATGCCAGCGGAAGCGAAAGAGAAGACAGAACAAGAGCTTCAAAAGCTTAAGATGATGTCTCCAATGTCCGCTGAAGCCACTGTGGTACGCAGCTACATCGATTGGATGGTAGGTGTACCGTGGGCGAAGCGCTCTAAGGTTAAGAAAAACCTAGCGAAAGCTGAAGAAGTACTGAACGAAGACCACTATGGTTTGGAACGCGTTAAAGAACGCATCCTTGAGTACTTAGCCGTGCAAAACCGCATCAATAAGCTTAAAGGTCCTATCCTATGTCTTGTTGGTCCTCCAGGTGTTGGTAAAACCTCTCTTGGTCGCTCGATTGCGGCAGCGACGGGCCGTAAGTACGTGCGTATGGCACTAGGCGGCGTGCGTGATGAGGCGGAAATCCGTGGTCACCGTCGTACTTACATTGGTTCGATGCCAGGTAAGCTTATCCAGAAAATGTCTAAGGTAGGCGTTAAGAACCCGCTATTCCTACTTGATGAGATCGATAAGATGTCATCGGACATGCGTGGCGATCCGTCTTCTGCACTGCTTGAGGTTCTGGACCCAGAGCAGAACAATGCATTTAACGATCACTATCTAGAAGTCGACTACGATCTCTCGGATGTGATGTTTGTGGCGACATCGAACTCGATGAACATTCCGGGCCCACTTTTGGACCGTATGGAAGTGATTCGTCTGTCGGGCTACACCGAAGATGAAAAGCTAAACATTGCGAAGCGTCACCTTGTTTCTAAACAGGTACAACGCAATGGCCTGAAAGCGCACGAGATTGAAATTGAAGACTCAGCGATCATCGGCATCATCCGTTACTACACTCGCGAAGCGGGCGTACGTAGCCTAGAGCGTGAAATCTCGAAGATCTGTCGTAAAGCTGTGAAGAACATCCTGCTTGATCCAGACCTGAAGAAAGTGACGGTCAACCAAGACAATCTGAAAGAATATCTTGGCGTACAGCGCTTTGACTACGGTAAAGCTGATGACAGCAACCGCATTGGTCAGGTGACAGGCCTAGCGTGGACAGAAGTGGGAGGCGACCTACTGACTATCGAAACAGAAGCGATGGTGGGTAAAGGTAAGCTGACGCAAACGGGTTCACTTGGCGACGTTATGCAAGAGTCGATTCAGGCGGCGATGACGGTGGTACGTTCGCGCGCTGAAAAGCTTGGTATTAACACTGACTTTTACGAGAAGCGTGATATCCACGTTCACGTACCTGAAGGTGCAACACCAAAAGATGGCCCAAGTGCGGGTATCGCGATGTGTACTGCGCTTGTTTCTAGCCTGACTGGCAACCCAGTAAAAGCTGAGGTAGCCATGACAGGTGAAATCACTTTGCGTGGTGAGGTGCTTCCAATCGGTGGCTTAAAGGAAAAACTGTTAGCAGCGCACCGTGGTGGTATCAAAACTGTGTTGATTCCTAAAGATAACGAGCGTGATCTGGAAGAGATTCCTGACAACGTTATCGCGGATCTAAAAGTGATTCCAGTTCAATGGATTGACGAAGTTCTTGAGGTAGCACTAGAGCGAGCACCGCTTGGAGCGGCGTTTGAACCTGTAAAATAGTGATGTGCCCCAAATTTAGGTAAAAGAAATACGCTGATAGGTAAAAAAAGCTTGTCAGCGTTTTTTTGTGGCACTAACTTTAGCTATGTAACTCCGAAGCCCTTGATAGACAAGGCTTGGAGTCTTTAACTACGAGAATGGAACTAACGTTACCTTTTAAAAATAATAATCTGGTAACAGAAAGGGGAAACACAGTGAATAAAACACAATTAGTGGAAAAAATCGCAGAGAACGCAGATCTATCTAAAGCTTCAGCTGGCCGTGCACTAGACGCTTTCATCGAAGCAGTGAGCACTACTCTAGAAGAAGGTGATCAAGTGGCTCTAGTTGGCTTTGGTACATTCAGCGTTCGTACTCGTGCAGCGCGTACTGGTCGTAACCCAAAAACTGGTGAAGAGATCCAAATCTCTGAAGCTAAAGTTCCTGCATTCAAAGCAGGTAAAGCGCTTAAAGACGCTTGTAACTAATCTTTTGTTGCAGTTAGTCGCAAACCTTGCATTAACTGCACAAAAATTAAGCTTTCAACAAGCTTAATCGACAAAAAAAGTCGAACCTTTTTTAAATATGCGCATCTTACTGATGCGCATTTCTTTTTCTGATATTATCCCAAGCAGTAGAAGATAACCCTTCCTATCTGGAGAGTAATAAAATTATGATGGAGCGAATTCGCGAAGGCGTGAATAGCATCGCGGTTAAAATTATCCTAGGACTCATTATTCTGTCTTTTGTGTTTGCAGGTGTAGGCAGCTATATCGCAGGCGGTATTGGCAACACAGCTGCAAAAGTGGGTAATGTTGAGATCGGTCGTGGCGAGTTTGAGCAAGCGTATCAAAACGAGCGTAATCGTATGCAATCGCAAATGGGCGAGTACTTCTCGACTCTACTTAGCGATCCAAGCTATGTCGCTTCTTTCCGTAAGTCTGTTCTGGACCGCATGATTGACGATGTCCTTCTTGAGCAACATGCAGAGTCTTTGGGCCTTCGTATTAGCGATGCTCAAATTCGTACTATGATGCTAGAAATGCCTCAGTTCCAAAATGATGGCAAGTTCGACCCAGAAATTTATCAAGCAACGCTTCGCCGTGCTGGCTTCAGCGCAGACAGCTTTGCTGAGTACCTTCGCCGTGACTTAGTTCGTAACCAACTGCTAAGTGCACTGCAAGGCAGTGAGTTTACGCTTCCGAGTGAAATTGAATCTCAAGGCAAGCTGTTAACTCAAACGCGTGATATCAAAACGCTGACTCTTTCTCTTGAGGAGTTCGCTAACAAAGCGACGATTACTGAAGAAGAGATTCAACAGTATTACGACGAAAACCCGGTTCAATTTACTCGCCCAGAGCAAGTAAAAGTGTCTTACATCGAGCTATCTGCGCAAGCGCTGAAAGACAGTGTTGAAGTCACCGATGCGGATGTACAGCAGTACTACGATGAGCACTTAGACAAGTACTCAACGTCTGAACAGCGTGAAGTTAGCCATATCCTAGTCCAAGGTGACGACGAAGCGAAAGCTCAAGCTATTCTTGACGAGCTAAATGCGGGCGCCGATTTCGCTACAGTCGCGAAAGAGAAATCTGAAGACATCGGTAGCTCTGAAGAAGGTGGCTCTCTAGGCTGGATTGAACGTGACGTGATGGACCCTGCATTTGAAGAAGCAGCATTTTCGCTTGCGAATGTTGGTGACCGTACGGGTCTAGTGAAATCTGACTTTGGCTACCACATCATCAAACTGGATGCGGTAAAAGCTTCTGAGTCTAAGCCTCTTGCTGAAGTGAAAGACGAAATCATCGCAGAACTGCGTGACCAGGTAGCGATTGATGAGTTCTACAGCCTTCAAAATGAGCTAGAGAAAGTTGCCTTTGAGTACCCAGACTCTTTGGATGATGCAGCAAAAGCAGTAAACCAAAAAGTCGTCACAACGGACTTCATCTCGCAAGTTGACGCACCTGAGATCCTAAGATCGCCTGCCGTTATGCAAGCACTAGAATCACCTGAAGTGAAAGAAGACGGTCTTAACTCAGAGGCAATGGAAATCGCACCTGAGCACATCATTGTGGTTCGTGTTGACGACGTTCGTGATCAAACGGTTCTTCCTTTAGAAGAAGTGAAAGAACAGGTTGAAACACAGCTAGCGAAAGTGAAAGGCGAACAAGCGGCAATGGAGCTTGGTGTTCAACTGGTTAATGACCTAAAAGAAGGCAAGACAGATACACTAGATGCAAATAGCCTAGTGTTTGGCGAGCTAGAAACAATCGACCGCAGCTCACCACTAGCCGGTACTGTATTTGCTATGTCTAAACCTGAAGAAGGTGCAGCAACCTTTGCTCAAACCAAAGACATGCAAGGCAATATTGTGGTCGTAGAGCTGAGCAAAGTGGCGTCTGATTACGACAATGCTTACAATGAGCAAATCGGTGCACAAATGGCGCGTGAAGCCACTCAGAAAGATCTGACTTCAGTTATCGCGATTTTGCGCAGCAATACTGAGATCGAGTACTTCTTGGACGCTCAGTAATAGGCCGCATAGATGTTGGTGCGTTCACATAAGAATGTAACTGATAGTTAAATAATAACGGACTGCCTCTGCAGTCCGTTATAGTTTCTGCTCCAATGACTTCCTCTCTCGCACTTATCCCTTAACTTGGCTCACTCGAACACCAAACAAATAGGGATTATCATGAAACTAATTACGTCAATCTGGCTTGCTATCGCTTTACTTGTTGCTCCTATAGGCTCTCTTTGGGCCTCTGAAGGAGGTAAATTAGAAGGTATAGAGATAACTGTGAATATCAACCAAGCGGAGCCAGAAGAGCTTGCAGAGCTTCTCAAAGGGGTTGGAATCGATAAGGCACAAAAGATAGTGGATTATCGAGAAGCCAACGGTAAGTTCAAGTCTGCCGACGATCTCACTCAGGTGAAAGGTATTGGTGCTGCGACGGTCGAGAAGAATCGCGACCGTATTATTCTATAGCGGCTTCAGTTCGCTATATCTGAGATACACCTCATCTACGATAGTGGTAATATAGTGCAAGACCCAAGCCTGCCATCAATCCAATGGCATGTGCTTGGGTTGCCACATTGGCTTCTATTAGTGCTGCTGTGGCGACGGAGGCGCCATAAATCGACTCCCAACCTACCTTAGCAACTCCACCTATGACGAGTAACCAACTGGACCGCCGTCCTTCTAAGGCTTCTTTCAACGCCCAGAAGGCGAAGACGGCATGCAATACACCGGACAGGCCAAGATATTGACCTAAAGACGTCATCAACAGTCCTGTACCTATGATAGTCGCACTGGCTAAAACGACGGCGACGAGAGTGCGCCATCTAGGACGAAACAGGTAGCAAATAACCCAAAGACCGGCTAGGTTCATTGCAAGGTGTGCTAAGTTGGTGTGGGAGAAGTTTCCTGTTACTATCCGCCACCACTGGCCTGAATAGATGGCTAGTTTATTCCATTCAACCCACTCTTGAAGCGTGGGCAGTTGAAGCAAAGCGCAGAGAAAACTAAACAGCGATAGCCTTATGACGAAAGAATTGTCCATGTCTCGTTATTGTCCAAAATGCCTCAAAGCAAAGCGGGCGTGTATATGTCAGTGGATAGAGCCCATCCACTGTGACACACAATTGATCATTTTGCAGCATACTAGCGAAGAAAAACGCCCCTTGGGCACTGCTCGAATTCTGTCTCTGTCCCTTGGCAATGCCTCTTTATTTGTTGGTGAGGATTTCAGTCAACACACTGAGTTAAATGCCTTAATTGATGACAAAGATTATCGTACCGTTGTGCTTTACCCCGGTGAAGGAGCACTGCCGGCAGAGACTCTAACTGATGATAGTGAGAGCAAGCCTCTTAGAGTGATATTACTGGACGGTACATGGAAAAAGGCATTTAAAATGTGGAAGCTGTCTACCAACCTACATTCATTGCCTTTGGTAAAGTTGGCCGATGATCTTATTGGTGATTACCGTATTCGCAAAGCACCGTCGAGCAATGCGCTATCGACCGTAGAAGCTGGGTTTCACTTACTTGAAACGATCGAGCCCAACATTGACTTTACACCCCTTGTTAATGCATTTAACGAGATGATTGGCTTTCAAATCAAAAACATGCCAGAAGGCGTTTTCGAACGAAACTATTGTGTTCAAAAATAGCGTGTTCAAAAACAGCGCGCTCAAAAACATCGCGATAAGAAATAAGGCGATAGAAAACTAGCTTGCAGCAAACAACTGTTGATGCATCTTTTGAGCATAACCATCTGTCATTGCCGAGACATAATCGGCGATAACGCGCATACCATCATCGTGTTGACCGCACGCTTTTTTCCATAAGTTACACGTCGACTCCGGTAATAGTCGTTCTGGGTCAGCGCTGAATGCCTCAAACAAATCCATTATGATTTGCTGGCCTTTGTACTCGAATATTTGTACCCGTGGTACCTGAATCACATAATCGCTGACGAACTGTTTCAGAACGTCAAGCACCGCGGCCATGCCTTCCTCAAGGTAGGCGTTGTAGGCAAGCAGCGGGCTCTCGAATTGATTGTTAACGACAGCTCTTACTTCAATGCTGGTCAATAGTGCGTTTACAATGCCGCCAATGGCATCTTTACGTTCATAGTGCTTACCAGAAAACAGCAGTTCAGAAATGGAGTCGATGTTCTCGGTTAACCAGTTGGGCTCTAGTTTCTTTAATGCCTCTGCAGCACTCAGTTGCCAACGCTCTTTATTGACGAGCTCAAGCACAATGGCATCTTCAAGATCGTGCACACCATAGGCGATGTCATCAGCAAGCTCCATGATCGAACAATCAAGAGACTTAAACTGTGTCTTGCGGTGGCCATTTGGCGATGTTTTTCCGGGGCGCATGGTTTGAAACAGCGCTTTATCGGATGGCGTTAAAGGTTGCAGTACCCAATCGAATTGAGCGTCATCTTTGTCGTAGATGCCTTTGGCTGGCGACCAGTCTTTGGCTTTAAGCTGACGCTGATGGGCAACCGGTTGAGGCAGTTTGTCAGAGCAAGTGCGGCTAAGCGGGGCGGGGTACTTCAACAGGCCTAACAAGGTTCTCCTGGTCAAGTTCATCCCGTGTGATTCAGTATAAGGTTCGAGTTGAGTGACGATTCGGAATGTTTGTGCATTGCCCTCAAAGCCACCGTATTCGCGCATCATGTAATTAAGCGCGACTTCACCACCGTGCCCATAGGGAGGGTGACCGATGTCATGCGCTAAACAGAGCGCTTCAATCAGAGCATCACAGGGCAATAATGCATCGAACTCGGGCTGTTTTTGTCGTAACTGCGCCACAATTCCTGAGCCAATTTGAGCCGCTTCAAGTGAGTGGGTAAGTCGAGTTCGATGAAAGTCATTCACCCCAGTGCCATGGACCTGGGTTTTAGCCTGCAGGCGACGAAACGCGGCTGAATGGAGTATTCTCGCCCTATCACGCTGGAATGGATCACGGTGATCGTTTCTTCTCAGCTTGTGTTCATCACTGTGTCTTGCTTGCCAGACATCCAGTTGCTCAAGAGTGGCTGCACTTAGCAGGGGATTTTTGTGATTCATGCTTTCTCCTGAATACTAGCTGATTTCATCCAACGATAATTCAAAGCTAGGAGCAAACGTATTCAGAAAGTAATCCATTTCTGGCGTTTTTCTCTCCTGCAGGGTCTGGTCCAAACGCTTTTTTGCTAACGCGTATTCGTGGTTACCCGCGCTCAGCTCTTCAAGGCACTTAAGGTAGGCACAGATAGAATCCGCCTGTTTGACGATCTGAGTATCCTCTTCGTATGCGGCATCTGAAATCAGGAAAGGTCGAAAGTCTTCTTGAAACTCCTCTGGGAGAAGCGATAACAACTTTTGCTCGGCTGCCGCTTCTATCTTTTTGTATTCTTTCGCTATTTCGGGGTTGTAGTACTTAACCGGAGTAGGGAGGTCTCCAGTCAATACTTCACTGGTGTCATGATACATGGCTAAGATTGCGATACGCTCTGGATTGGTATTGCCGCCAAATTTCTTATTTTTGATGATGGCTAGTGCATGGGCGACGAAGGCAACTTGGAGGCTATGTTCTGAGATGTTTTCAGTAGAGACAGAGCGCATAAGTGGCCAACGCTGGATCAGCTTCATGCGAGCAAGGTGAGCGAAAAAATGACTTTCTTTCATACAGCGAATCCCCTTAATACGCGCCAGAGTGACAGTTTGGCGCGTATTAAGAATAGGCTTAATGGCTGAAATATGAAAGAGTTACTGGCTATAGGTAGACAGGAATTTTTCAAATCGACCGATGGCCATTTCAAGATCTTCCACATGAGGAAGTGTGACGATTCTGAAGTGATCCGGCTTCGGCCAGTTGAAGCCAGTCCCCTGAACCAACAGTACTTTTTCCTGTTTAAGGAAATCGAGCACCATTTTTTGGTCATCCTTGATGTTGTACATCTTGGTATCAATTTTCGGGAACAGGTACATCGCCCCTTTAGGCTTCACACATGAAATTCCCGGTATCTGTGTGATTAGGTCATAAGCCTTATCACGCTGCTCAAGTAGGCGACCGCCAGGTAAAATGAGTTCATTAATACTCTGATAACCACCAAGTGCCGTTTGAATGGCATGCTGCATCGGCACATTGGCGCACAAACGCATTGAAGCAAGCATCTCTAGACCTGCAATATAGCCCGTTGCGTACTCTTTAGGGCCAGTCATGAACATCCAACCGCCGCGGAACCCACACACACGGTACGATTTCGAAAGACCATTAAAGGTCACAACCAGCACATCTTCCGTCAAGGTCGCGACAGAGGTGTGCGTCGCGCCATCGTAGAGAACCTTATCGTAGATCTCATCGGCAAAAATGATCAGCTTATGTTGGCGAGCAATCTCAATCACTTCGAGCAGGAAGTCACGACTGTAGACTGCTCCTGTTGGATTGTTCGGGTTGATGAGTACAATACCGCGTGTTTTTGGTGTGATTTTCTTCTTGATGTCATCCAGGTCTGGATACCAATCCGCTTCTTCATCACACAGGTAGTGAACCGGGTTACCGCCAGACAAGGATACCGCTGCCGTCCAAAGTGGATAATCAGGAGCGGGAACTAACATTTCATCCCCGTTGTTTAACAGTGCTTGCATCGCCATTACAATAAGCTCAGATACACCATTACCGATGTAAACATCTTCGACGTCTAAACTACGAATGCCTTTGCGTTGGTAATGTTGAACTACCGCTTTTCGAGCGGAGTATATACCTTTGGAATCGCAATAACCTTGAGAAGTCGGTAGGTTTCTGATGACATCGACTAAAATTTCATCAGGGGCGTCAAAACCAAATGGGGCGGGATTACCGATATTGAGTTTCAGTATTTTATGTCCCTCTTCCTCCATGCGTTTAGCATGTTTGAGTACAGGTCCCCTAATGTCGTAGCAGACATTATCGAGTTTTGACGACATCCCGATATTTTTCATTGTTATATTCCTAAAAATTCGATAATTTCTTTACTAAATTACACCAAATTGGCATTTGAAAGAATATAAATCTGCTAAAAGTGGAAAATAAAGAGACGGTATGAATAGGGTTGTACTGAGCAGGTTAACATTGCGAGCAATAAAACGGCTTGTTGCTTGATCTATGCGTTTGGTAGAAATAGAGTATTTCGTGTATATAGAAACAAATTTTAAGGTTATGAGGTTGATTTGTCTCAGTTAACAACGGCTATCGCTCAGCTTATCAGCAAGCTCGAAAAGGCACCACAAGGTTGCAAGCGCATTGAGCAAGAAATACAGGGTCATCCGAAATTTCATTGCATTGATTGGCTAGAAGCTCAACCTCACTTTCCAAAGTTCTATTGGCAGTCACGTGATACGCGTGAAGAGGTCGTTGCGCTTGGTCAGTTGCACACTTTCTCAGAAGCGTCTCCTGCCTACGCCATTCTCGCGGACAACCAACGTGTTTGGGGTGGTCGCTCATTTGATGGGCACACCGATAAAAACAGGCGCTGTATGTCGGCTTTCTTCTTTCTTCCTCAAGTCGAGTTAATCCGTTTTGACGCCTCTTGGCGCATCGCGGTCAACATCAGTATGAGCGTCGACAAGGCGATCGGTGCGCTCAAGCAATTGATAGCGGACGTGACAGAGCTGCCACCCCTGGCAACCTCTATTGTTGGCATGACACATACGCCAAACGAGCAGCAGTGGCATGAGCTGGTCGATGATGTGTTAACGGGGATTGAAGAGGACAGATTCAAGAAAGTGGTGTTAGCGCGCAAAACCACGATTGACATCAAAGACCCTATTTCACCGGCACAGCTTCTCAAAGCGAGTTATCGTGAAAACCACCATAGCTTTCACTTTCTCATGGCGTTATCAAAGGAACTTGCATTTGTAGGTTCCACACCAGAGCGCTTATATCGCCGTGTTGGCCAGCAACTTGAGACTGAAGCGCTAGCGGGGACCATCGGTCGTGGCGACAATGCCGCGCAAGATATGGAGCTTGCCAATTGGTTGACCCAAGATGTTAAGAACATCAATGAAAACCAATACGTGGTTGATGACATCTTGCAGAGCCTTGCTCCACATTCGAGTGAGGTGCATCTAGAGAAAGAGCTGCGCCTAGTTCGTCTTCGTAAAGTGCAGCATCTTAAGCGTAATATTGTCGCTCAGCTTAGTAAGGGCATCAATGCGGTTCAACTGCTGCAAGCTTTGCAACCAACGGCTGCGGTAGCGGGCTTGCCGCGCAGCGAAGCACTGGCTTATATCCAAGAGAATGAACCCTTTGCACGTGGTTGGTATGCCGGTTCCGTCGGCTATTTGAGTCATGAAAAAGCTGAGTTTTGCGTCGCGATTCGCAGTGCGCTGCTGATGAAAGATGAAGTTCAGCTTTTTGCGGGCGCAGGCATTGTTCCGGGGTCCGTTGCGGCTCATGAATGGCAAGAGCTCGATAAAAAGATGTCTACTTTATTGAGCCTTATTTCAGACAATCCATCGCTAGGGGTCGCATCATGAGTCTCAACCAGGCGGCTTTGAATCGGGTTTGGACTCAAGTTTTAATAGAAGAATGTTATCGACAAGGTGTAAGGCACATCTGCATTGCGCCAGGTTCACGCTCTACGCCGCTCACGCTTGAAGCAGTCGCTCATCCTGATATGACTGTGCATACTCATTTTGACGAGAGAGGTTTAGGTTTTTTAGCGCTGGGGCTAGCCAAATCGACTCACACTCCGGTTGCGGTTATTGTGACTTCGGGAACCGCTGTGGCGAACTTGTTGCCAGCGGTCGCGGAATCAAAACTCACCAAAGAGCCGCTGGTTCTGCTTACGTCAGATAGACCCGTTGAGCTGGTTGGCTGTGGCGCCAATCAAGCTATCGAGCAATCGGGGATCTTTTCTCAGCATGTTACTCATGCGCTTAATTTACCTTCCCCAAGTACGCAAGTCCCTCTTTCATGGCTTTTGACCTCCGTGGATCACGCGTTCGCTGAGCAAAAGCAGAAAGGCTCGAGCATTCATATTAATTGTCCCTTCCCTGAGCCTTTGTATGGCGGAGAGGACAAATCAGCGTTTAATGACTATTTATCGGCAATTGATGCCTGGTTGAATAGTGAACAGTGTTACGTAACCTATTCAGAACCGTTACCTAGCAGAGTCGATGTGGAAGACATAACGGCGCTTAATCTTGGTTTACACAAAGGAACCATTATAGTCGGCAATGTCACCTTGGCGGAGGCTGAAAAAGCCAAAGCGTTGGGCGTGCTGTTGGGATGGCCAGTGTTGTTCGACCCGCAGTCAGGTACTCATGATAAATGGCAGCGCTACGATATGTGGCTTCAGAACGTAAAGCTTAGCCAAAAACTGAGCGAAACTGACTTGATCGTTCAATTTGGGTCTAGGTTAGTATCGAAGCGACTTTTGGCTTGGGTGGATAGGCAAGTGTCGGAGCGATGCGATTACTTGGTTGTGTTGCCTTATCTCGATAGGCTGAATCCGAGTCATTTGAGGGTGAACTTTATTCATGCGGATATCCAAAGCTGGTTAGAGTCTGCGTCGAGTGTGATTTCCAATAGTAGCCACAAAGGGTGGGCGGATAGGCTTTCTTTGGCATCTCATTGCGTATTGGAGAACGTACCTCAAAGACCTCACATAACAGAGTTTGATGTCGCGAGAACAATAGAGCAATTACCGCAAGATACCGCATTGTTTATCGGCAACAGTCTGATCGTTAGGCTGGTGGATATGGTGACAGGTGTTCCATCGATTGAGACGTTTACTAATCGAGGCGCTTCCGGTATTGATGGCCTTGTCGCAACGGCGGCTGGGGTTCAGCGTGGTATTCAAGGCCCATTAGTGCTTTATATCGGTGACACATCACTTCTTTACGATCTGAATTCGCTCGCCCTGTTTTCGAATGTTAGTACGCCATCGGTCATTGTGGTAACCAACAATGATGGTGGTGCGATATTTGACATTTTGCCGGCACCCGCAGAGCACAAAAAGCAGTGCTATCAAATGCCTCATGGCTATCGATTTGAACACGCCGCAAAGCAGTTTGGATTGCAATATGCGGCGCCAGCGTCTTCAACTGAACTTAGCCAAGCTTTGTCTACCCACCTTGAACAGGGCGTTGGTGCGCTTTTGTTAGAAGTAACCACAGATCCTCACGAAGTGAGCACTCTTATACGTGAGCTGAGCCAATCGGTGGCGCAGTAACATGCTCGCAAGTCATTTTTCCCCAGCGAAGTCTGAAGAAAGCACGCAACTTCTGGTGTTTATACATGGTTTTCTGGGAGCTGGAGATGACTGGTTAGACGTATCTAAAGCGCTTCCTGATTACTCTCGCTTGATGATTGACCTTCCAGGGCATGGGAAAAGTTGTGCCATCAAAGGTGAAAGTTTTGACCAAGTTTGCAAAATGATTCGTGCGACAATACTAAACTGTATTGAAGCACAGAAACTTGGCACTACAGTGTCGGTATGTTTGGTCGGTTATTCGCTGGGTGCACGTTTGGCGATGTACCTAGTGACCGATTGTCACTCGAAGGCTGATGACTTTAACTCGTTAAAGATTAATGGATTAGTCATTGAGGGTGGTAATTTTGGTCTAGAAACAGAGAGTCTTCGCTCAGCTCGCCTCGATAACGATAGTCAATGGGCTGAGCGCTTTCGAGATGAAGAGATTGCAGCAGTTTTGACCGACTGGTATCGACAGCCGGTATTTTCCTCACTAAACCATGAGCAAAGACAACTTTTGATTGCCAAGCGTAGTGTTAACCTTGGGAGTGCATTAAGTGACATGCTGCTAGCAACCTCCCTAGCCAAACAGCCTTACTTGCTACCTCAAGTGCAGGCCTTGTCGTTTGAGCAAGGCAGAGTCCCGCTGTATATCTGCGGGGCGCTTGACCACAAATTTACTGAGCTTGCAAAAGAGAGCAATCTCCAAACCGAGGTGATTGCCAATGCGGGCCATAATGTACATAAAGAGCAGCCTGAAGCTTTTGCTTCAAAGCTGCGTAACTATCTAGAACAAAAGAGCTTAGGCTTAATAAAATAATTGGAATAGATCATGGCTAAAACCGTTGGATTAACAGAAGAAGAGCTTTACGCACCCGTAGATTGGGCCGATGTAACGGGTGATTTTGAAGAAATCAAATATCACAAATCTAAAGATGGCATTGCAAAAATCACGATCGCTCGCCCGCAAGTACACAATGCGTTTACGCCAAGAACTGTCAATGAAATGATTAAGGCGTTGGCAGATGCACGCTATGACGAAGGCGTTGGCGTTATCATTCTTACTGGTCTTGGTGAGAAGGCGTTCTGCTCCGGTGGTGATCAAAGCGTTCGTGGTGACTACGGCGGTTACCAAGATGATTCAGGTACTCACCACCTCAATGTTTTGGACTTCCAACGTCAAATCCGTACCTGCCCTAAGCCTGTGATTGCATCCGTAGCGGGTTGGGCTGTTGGTGGCGGTCACGTTCTGCACATGATGTGCGATCTAACTATCGCAGCAGAGAATGCTCAGTTTGGTCAAACTGGCCCTAAAGTAGGCTCGTTTGATGGCGGCTGGGGCGCGTCGTATATGGCTCGCATTGTAGGTCAGAAGAAAGCTCGTGAAATTTGGTTCTTATGCCGTTTCTATGATGCGCAAGAAGCTGTCGATATGGGGCTCGTCAACACAGTTGTGCCTCTCGAGGACCTAGAAAAAGAGACAGTGCGTTGGTGTCGTGAAGTGCTGCAACACAGCCCTATGGCGCTGCGCTGCCTGAAAGCTGCGCTCAACGCAGACTGTGATGGCCAAGCAGGTCTTCAGGAGTTGGCGGGTAATGCGACCATGATGTTCTATATGACCGAAGAGGGTCAAGAGGGTCGTAATGCTTTCAATGAGAAGCGTCGCCCAGACTTCGATAAGTTCCCAAGAAACCCGTAATTAAGGGCTTGCAGCACTCTCATTGTGCTGCAAACCAAGGTGACATTTTGCAACATTTTTGAGCAACAATTGTTTGGAACTCTTAATGCAAAATCGAGCCTAAATACGGTGTATTGTTCACTGCCACACATTTAGGTCTGTGGTGGTGATAACTTCTTATGAAGTGGGAAACAAACATGAGACAAGCAAAACTCTACCGCTACAGTCTGCCTATGGACAGTGGTGTTATTCTTCGCGATCAAAAACTTACCAACCGAGAGGGCTGGATTGTCGAGCTTTGCGACAGCGGCAAAACGGCGTTGGGAGAAATCGCGCCTCTTCCTGGATTTAGTCAAGAATCATTAGAAACCGCTGGCGTGCAAGCTCAAGAGCAGCTCGAGCTATGGGTCAATCAGCAACAGATCAATATCGAACAGTGTGTACCGTCAGTTGCGTTCGGTCTGTCTGCTGCATTGTTGGAACTCGAAGGCAGCCTACCTAGCGAAGGTAACTATCGTGCTGCGCCGCTATGCAGCGGCGATCCTGACGAGCTCATTCCAATTCTCAACAACATGCAAGGCAAGAAAGTCGCTAAGATCAAAGTCGGCTTGTACGAAGCGATTCGTGACGGTATGATTGTTAGCCTGTTCCTAGAGTCGATTCCAGATCTAACCCTAAGGCTTGATGCCAATCGAGCTTGGACTTTGGATAAAGCCAAGCAGTTCGCCAAGTACATATCACCGTCTCTAAGGCAGCGTATCGCGTTCATTGAAGAGCCTTGCCAGAGCCCCGGAGACAGTGTTTCCTTCGCCATTGATACGGGTATCGCCATTGCTTGGGATGAAACCCTTCAGGCAGCCGTACGTGAGCCTGATTTTTCCGTAAAACATCTGACTGGAGTGAAAGCTCTGATCATCAAACCAACCTTGGTTGGTAGTGTGCAAAAGTGTATTCGTTTGATCGAAGAAGCCAACAGCCATGCCATCAAAGTTGTGATTAGTTCAAGTCTTGAGTCGAGCGTTGGGTTGGGTCAATTGGCTCGGCTGTCACATTGGCAAGTGCCGGATGAAACGCCCGGTCTAGATACCATGCAATTGTTTGGTGCTCAACTTGAAACGCCTTGGCCGGGATGTTTATTGCCAGTCAAAACCTTGTCTGAGCAAACTTTATATTGGCAATCTCATGGGCATGCGACGGCTTAATGTCTAACACGACCCTTGTGAATCTCTGCGAGAAGTGGGCGCGGTATGCGCCCAATAAGATTGCCATTACCACCGCTACTGAATCCATTACTTGGCTCGAGCTTGCAAAACGAATCGATGGACTGGTGTCGACACTTCGATATCAAAATGTCCACGTGGGTAAGGTAGTCTGCCTTTCTGGACGTTCAGAACTTAGCCTAGTCCTAAGATACCTTGCTTGCTTGCAGCATGGAGCCGTGCCTGCACTTGTTGCCAATCAACCGCTGGAGCAGCTAACCGCTAAGTTTGACACTCTGTATCCGCCGACAGAAAGTGCCTGTGTTTGGGGGGGAATGGACGGCTATTCAAAAGCCGATGAATACTCGCTGCATAACATTGACAGAGGTGAAGCGCAGCAAAGCTCCTCACAAGAGTCAGTCAAAGATCTTCCAGCTGGTTCACCGATCGCGTCGATCGTCTTTACGTCCGGCTCGACAGGCCAGCCTAAAGCGGTTGTACATTCAGCTAATCACCATGTCGCCTCAGCAGAGGGGCTATTGGAGAAGTTCCAATATTCGAGTAGTGATACCTGGCTGCTCAGCCTGCCTATGTTTCATGTTTCGGGGTTAGCCATCGTTTGGCGCTGGCTCGTCACTGGTGGTGGGCTGTGTATAGCGTCAGGCGACTTTGCTAGTGATATTGCTAAGGTGACGCACGCTTCATTGGTGTCTACTCAACTAAAGCGTATCGTCGATAATGGTTGGGTTACCAGATTAAAGCGTGTGCTGCTTGGAGGCAGTCACATCCCGCACGAACTGATTAAACAAGCGCAATTGCAAGGCATCGAAGCGTGGATGGGATACGGCATGACAGAGACCGCTTCGACGGTGACGGCAAAACGAGTCGATAGTCATCCATCTTCAGGCTATTTGCTGCCAAGACGTGCGATTAAGGTTGAGAGTGAGCGTATCTATGTGGCAGGGGATACCTTAGCCGCGAGCTATTACGTCCAAGGAGCGCTTCGCCAACTAGAGTTAGTGGATGGATGGTTTGATACTAAGGACTTGGGACGTTGGAATGAGCAAGGCGAGCTCGTTGTGGTTGGGCGTGCTGATAACCTGTTTATCTCTGGTGGCGAAAATGTTCACTGTGAGGAGGTGGAAGCAGCGCTCAATCAATTGAGTGATATTTCCCAAAGCATCGTTGTTCCCGTGGAGGACACGGAGTTTGGAACTCGATGTATTGCTGTAGTTCAGTCTGACAGTTTACCAACGGTGGCCGCAATGAATGACATTTTGCGACCTCACTTACCTAAGTTCAAGCATCCAATTGGCTATGTTCAGATGCCGGAACATCTGCTTTCATCGGGGATTAAGGTCTCCAGAAAAGCAGTGAAGACCTGGTTAAGGTCTGCTCAATCGGATTTTATTGTTATTTCATAGTCCAAATCGGAATTTTCATTCCTGCCAGCGCTCACCATAATAACCCCACTAGAGTTGAGTGAGCGTAGGGAATGAATAAGCTTTTAATTGTCGCAATTGGATTGCAAATAGGGTTAGCGTTGACGTCCGATGGACTGATACAAGCATTAGCCGAATTGACGGCGTTTGTTTTGACGGTGTCACTATACCTTAACTATAAGAAAGCCAACGCTGATTCGGTGTCGCCTAGTAAGAAACTACAGCCCAATAACAACCCACAGCCTAATAACAACCGACAAATAGAGCATTGCGATCCTTAACGCGACGGCTTTAAGCCATCAATAACCAGCTAAGTGATGATACTGAAATCAGCAACCAAAGCGTCACACCAAACAGCATAGGTTTGCTACCAGCCTGTTTTAACCTCTCAATTGAAATACTGCTACCAATCAAGAACAAACACACCACCAGTAACTTTTTAGACACTGCAAAAATGCTTTGATAAGCAACCTCGAACTGCGGTAAGTAATCACTTACTAAGATCGCAACACAGTAGAAAAGAATGAAGTAGGGAATGGTGATCTTTTTGCTCTTGCTTCTAAACAGCAGTGCGCTAACTAACGCGACAGGAATAATCCATAGTGCGCGAGCAAGCTTGAGCGTGGTTGCCGTTGTGAGCGCTTCCTCACCGTAGGCGGACGCCGCACCAACCACAGAAGACGTGTCATGGATAGCGATTGCTGCCCAAGTCCCAAAAGTGTGCTGATCGAGCGCTAAAGCGTGTCCAATCACTGGGAAAACAAAGAGCGCGACAGAATTGAGAACGAACACGGTCGCCAGTGCGATAGCGATCTTTTCATCGTCTGCATCTATGGCCGGTGCGACTGCAGCAATTGCGCTGCCACCACAAATAGCCGTGCCTGATGAAATCAGATAACCCGTATGTTTGTCCAATCCCATTCTTTTAGCAAGAAACCAGCCGATGACTAAGGTACCAATGATGGTGGCTATGATGATGCCGATACCATCGCTTGTTGCCTTCATTGCCTGATCTAAATGTATGCCAAAACCCAGACCCACAATGGAGTATGCGAGTAGTTTTTTTGTGTACTTAGCGATAGGCAGTGTGTGTGGCACTAGGCTGAACGTGGTGAGTAGAAAACCTAGAATCAATGCCAAAGGTGAGCTTATCCACGGCGTGAGGCACGCAATTAACGCAAGGAAGAACAGAGGATAAGAACGCACAAGGGATAACATTAAGTACCTTACTAAAAAGACATTGAGAGCTAAGACCAGCTTAGTTGTGGATTGTATCGAGGGACAAGGGTCAGTAAAACACAGTTAAATTTAACGGGCGTTTAGTTTTTCTTAACGCCCGTTAAAATGAAAGCGAGTCTTAGCGATAATCACCGCGAAGTTGGGCGACTTTATCAAACATCGCTTGACTGGTGGCGTTTTCTGGCTGAACTGGATCGCCTGCTTCGAGCTCGAGTTTTGCTCTAAATCGAGTAGGGAAACCTTTACAAGCACGGCCTTTGTGGCGACTGAAGTAGCTACCCCAGAGCCCTTTTAGTGCCATTGGGATAACAGGTACCGGTGAACGCTTAAGCACAAGATCAATGCCGCGCATAAATTCATTCATTTCACCATCTGCTGTGAGACGTCCTTCAGGGAAGATGCAGACGATTTCGCCTTCAGCAAGCGCTTGTTCAATCTCGCCAAATGCGCGACGAATAGAGCCTTTGCGCTTGGCTGAAATAGGAATGACACCAGCGCGCTTGAGGAAGCGACGAACAGGCTTAAAGTTGGCGTAATCTTCTTCCATAACAAAGCGAATCAAGCGCGGGCTTGCTGCACTCATAACCAACGCATCCATGTAACTTACATGATTACACACGATCAATGCGCCGCCTTTTTCAGGCAGGTGATGCAAGTTCTTATGCGAGATGCGGTACATGATGGTAGTCAAAATCCAGATCAGGAAGCGAACCACAAAGATAGGTGCTTGCAAGAATAGATAGGTCGCCATCAAGAAGTTAAGTGCAGAGAGTACTAAGAACAACTCAACGATGGTGAGTTCAAGTATCGATAGTCCGACAATGCCCAGCACGGCACTGCCTACCATAAACAGTGAGTTGTATATGTTAAGCGCAGCAATGACTCGAGCACGTTCGTTTGGTTTCGCTTCTTGCTGCATCAAGGCATACAGAGGAACAATAAACAAACCGCCCGAAGCACCTAATGCGAGAAGGTAACCAAATACAGGCCAAAGCGCGGAGTAGGAAATAAACTCGCTAAACGACTCAAATTGCGGAAGCGCTTCTGGCACGGAGAAAGCCATAAGCGCGCCAAAAATAGTAATGCCGATGCTGCCAATAGGTACGATGCCGACATCAATGCGGTTTTTCGACATTTTGTCACACAGCATAGAGCCGAGCGCGATACCGACAGAGAAGAGAGCCAGGAGGAAAGAAACCGCAGCTTCATTACCCATCAAATGGATCTTGGTAAAGTTCGGGAACTGGGTTAGGTAAGCCGCGCCCAGAAACCAAAACCAGCTGATTGCCATAATGCTCTGGAACACCACCCGATCTTGGTGCGCTATCTTAAGGGTTTGCTTGGTTTGTTTTACTGGCTGCCAGCGAAACTTCAATTCAGGATCGGCTGCAGGCGCTTCTGGAATCGAGCGGCTAGAAATATAACCCGCGATAGCAAACAAGATCACGCTTCCTGCTGCTACGTATTTGGCATGTTCAGCTGAAGCAATTATCCCCGCACCTAAGGTACCGAGTAAGATAGCGAGAAAGGTACCGGTTTCTACTAGAGCATTACCAGACAATAGCTCATTGGGTTTTAGCTGCTGAGGGAGTAGAGCGTACTTAACTGGACCGAAGAAAGCGGACTGGGTTCCCATCAAAAATAGGAGTAGCAGCAAAATGCCATAGCTTTCAGTGACAAAGCCAATTGCGCCCAGGCACATGATGCCGATCTCAGCGAGTTTTACTTTGCGAATAAACCACGACTTTTCGTATTTATCGGCCAGAACCCCAGCTGATGCAGAAAATAGGAAAAACGGGAGAATAAACAAACCTGCGGCGAGGTTGATAAACAAGTTGCTTGAGATAGGCAGAACTTGCGGGCCAGCAAACGCAACAAACAAAAGTAGTACGTTTTTAAAAATGTTGTCGTTGAATGCGCCGAAAAACTGGGTAACAAAGTAGGGCATAAAGCGCCTTTCAGAGAGCAAAGACGCGGTTTTGGTGTTGGGCATTACCTTTCCTTTTGGTTACCAGCTTTTTAAATAGTTTGAGATGAGGTCTTTGATGAGCTCGTTGCCATCAACGGGCTCGGACGCGAAGAATTTATCGTCCACGCTTAATAGCGTAATACCATGAACACCGGCCCACAACACGCGGCTGGCTTTAATGACATCGGTCGATGACTTTTCTGGACGATAAACAGAGAGAAGGTGCTCAAGCATGCCGGTCATGCCGTCAATTCGCTGTGATTGCCATTCTGGCAGCGCATCTCCATTCATGTTGTGTTCGAATATAAGCTGCCAACGATACGGATACTTCTTAGCAAAATCATGATAGCAGCTTGCGAGTGCATACAGTGCTTCTTCGGTGTTTTGCGCTTGCTCAACAACGCCTTTTGCTTCTTGAGAAAGTTCATCAAGGGTACGAGCAACAGCGTGCAATAACAGTAAATTGTAACTGCCAAAAATATTAACCAGGGTGCTCGGCACATAGCCGATCATCGTAGCAATCTTGCGAAGGCTAAGTGAATGGTAGGAGTTCTCTGTTAGGTAGTCCCTGACTGTTGTGAGCGTCAGGTCTATGAGCTCTTCCCTAGTATGATCGTTTCTGCGGGCCATGGTTGGTGGATTCTTAATTGAACACGGTTCGTTATTTTAGTGGTGGGACCCTGTAGCGTCAACAAATGAAGCGTTGTGTTTCAAGGTTTCAGCTAACTTTTGAGATGATCGTCGGCAATCTGAGCTGATGACAAAATAATCGGATTCGTATTGTGTATACCGTAACAAACGTGCAATATCCTGAAACATGTCGGAGCTTCAGAAACATTTCTTTAATGCTAAGCTCAGTATATGATGCGTAGTAAGTCGAAATAGGACTTAAGACGTGACGTAACAATATAATTAAAGGTCTAGAATGAAACGTTTATTTTCTTTCGTCGCGCTGCTAGTACTAGCAGTTGCGGTGAATCCGGTAGCCGAAGCAAAGAAATTCGGTGGCGGTAAATCATTTGGTAAGAGCTTTAAAACCGCTCCTGCACCAAAGCAACAGCAACAAAACACGAATAACATCAGTCGTCAGGATCAAAACAAAGCTGGAAGCAGCAAGAAAGGTCTGATGGGTGGTATCTTAGGCGGCCTATTGGCGGGTGGCTTGCTTGCGGCATTCTTCGGTGGCGCATTCGAAGGCATCAATTTCATGGACATCTTGATCTTCGGTCTGATTGCGTTTGTGATCTTTAAGTTTATGCGAGGCATGCTTGGCGCTAAGCAGGGCAGTATGAACCAGCAGCGACAGCAACCAGCCTTCGGCGGCAATTCGCGTCAGCAATTTGAGCAGCCTTCGAACTTCCAAAACTTTGAACAGCCAGCATCCGCAGCATCGACGGGTGGTTTTGGTGCGGCAGGTCACAGCGACGTACCTCATAACTACCCACCGGGCTTTGATCAAGCAGCATTCTTGAATGGTGCGCGTGAGCACTACCGTATCCTACAAGGTGCTTGGAACCATAACGAGCTACATACGATCGAAGAATATGTGTCGCCAAGCCTGTTACAAGACCTAATCAGCGAGCGTGCTAAGCTAGAAGGCGAGCAACATACCGATGTAATGTATGTCGATGCTGAGGTGGTTCGAGCAGACTACGATGCGAATAAGGCGCAGCTAAGCCTACAATTCTCTGGTCGTTACCGCGATGCGGTAGAAAACATTGAAGAAGATATCGAAGACATTTGGCACCTAGAGCGTGACTTGACGGTTCCAAATGCACCATGGTTGATTGTTGGTATTCAAGGTTAATAACCTCTCGTTACCATAGCTACACCAATTACAAAAAACTGCAGATGAAAATCTGCAGTTTTTTTACATTTGAATATGCTCATTTGTTACGCTTTTCCTCTATAATCCCAGCCTTTATTATTGACCTCAGTTACTTATATCCATGCATACCAAACTTGCGCACTCTCTACTTGCGATGGGCTGCAGTGCTTGTCTGTCTGTCTCCGTAATCGCAGATGATCATATTGAGCCTTTGTTCGAACATACGCCCAACTCGACTACGGACAAACTGGATAGCTTTCTTGGTGTGTTTGGTGCGGAATCAGAGTACGACAAGGAGAAGGGGCTGAACTCGAGCTACATTCCTGCGGTGTTCTATACGCCAGAGCAAGGACTGGGGCTTGGCCTTTTGTACGTCGGTCTATATGGTGACCCTAGTGATGGGGCTGGCCAGCCGTCATCGATGGTGATTAATCCCTACGCTTCCTCTAACGGGTCAATAGGTATTACGTTCAGTAATAAGCACTTCTACAACGGGGGTGATAACCGAGTCTACACCGATATCAAGGTCTTTGATGATGCGGCTGTGTATTACGGGCAAGGGTATGAAAATGGTCAGCAAGACGGTAACAAGATTAACTTCAAAGAGCAGGTGGTCGATATAAAACCTACGTGGCTGACACGAGTGAGTGGCGACTACTTCTTGGGTTTTGGCGGCAATATAAAATCAGTGAGACCTCACGACAAGACGTTCGAAAATCAGAATAGTGATTACTTAGCCGATGAGCTTACTGATAATACCAGCTACGGTGTTTTCGTATCGAATGTTTTTGATACTCGAGATAATGTCACCAATGCAACGAAGGGAACCTTGCTGCAAGCGGATTTGG
This sequence comes from Vibrio maritimus, assembly GCF_021441885.1. Taxonomy (NCBI): domain Bacteria; kingdom Pseudomonadati; phylum Pseudomonadota; class Gammaproteobacteria; order Vibrionales; family Vibrionaceae; genus Vibrio; species Vibrio maritimus. Next base: position 2,616,418 of record NZ_CP090438.1, on the reverse strand, counting down.
GCTTGTACCATGATGCGACCAATTCTGAAAACTTTGGTAAGTACTCGCTCAAGGCGTCGCAATATCATTCACTAGCACCCGTGCCGGGCTTGTTGGCATGGCAGGTACAAGCCAACCTAACCTCAGGTAATGTGCCTTGGAATCAATTACCTGATCTTGGTGGAGCAGATGCGATGCGTGGTTATGTCCTCGGTCGCTATCGTGATAACCAGATGATGATGGGGCAGGTTGAGTATCGTCTTCCTGTTTACTGGCGTGTTGGGGTTGTGTTCTGGGGTGCTGCTGGCACCGTATCGGAAAATGTGTCTGGGCTCTGGGATAACACCTTGGCAAGTGCTGGTACCGGCTTTAGATTCAAGATTAAAGACAAGGTCAATGTCCGTGCTGACATCGGCTACGGCGAGCACGGCGGTACCTTTTACTTCCATGTCAACGAAGTGTTCTAACAAAGCAATAGCCATCTTCAACGCATTAAAAAAGCCTCCATTCGGAGGCTTTTGTCATTCAGCTAGAACAAAATTAGTTTTGCTCTTGACCAGATTGAATCGCAGTCAATGCAACTGTGTAAACGATGTCGTCTACTAGTGCGCCACGTGACAGGTCGTTAACTGGCTTGCGCATACCTTGCAGCATTGGACCGATAGAGACTAGGTCTGCTGAACGCTGTACCGCTTTGTATGTTGTGTTACCAGTGTTTAGGTCTGGGAATACAAATACTGTCGCTTTACCTGCAACTGGAGAGTTAGGTGCTTTAGAAGCCGCTACGTTCTCCATGATTGCCGCATCGTACTGTAGAGGACCGTCAATGATAAGATCAGGACGTTTCTCTTGAGCCAGTTTCGTTGCTTCACGTACTTTATCTACGTCAGCACCCTTACCAGACTCACCAGTAGAGTAAGAGATCATTGCAACGCGTGGTTCAATACCAAACGCTGCTGCAGAATCTGCAGACTGGATAGCGATTTCAGCAAGTTGCTCAGCCGTTGGGTCTGGGTTGATCGCACAGTCACCGTATACCAATACTTGATCAGGCAGAAGCATGAAGAAGATTGACGATACGATAGATGTACCTGGAGCAGTCTTGATGATTTGGAACGGAGGAACGATAGTGTTCGCTGTTGTGTGAACAGCGCCTGATACTAGACCGTCAACTTCGTTCGCTTCAAGCATCATAGTGCCTAGGTATACAGAATCTTGTAGCTTCTCACGAGCAACAACCTCAGTCATACCTTTCGCGCCACGTAGCTCAACCAAGCGAGCAACGTAGTTTTCACGTACTGCATCAGAATCGATGATAGTAACGCCAGCACCTAGTTCAACGCCTTGCTGAGCAGCAACACGTTTGATTTCTTCAGGGTTACCAAGAAGCACACATTCCGCGATACCGCGCTCAGCACAGATAGCTGCAGCTTTAACTGTACGTGGCTCGTCACCTTCAGGAAGAACGATACGCTTGCCAGCTTTGCGAGCAAGCTCAGTTAGCTGGTAACGGAATGCTGGTGGGCTAAGCTTACGACCGCCAACAGTGCCTTCAAGTAGAGAGTCAATCCAAGGACCGTCGATGTGACCAGCAACGTGCTCGTTAACGAACTCGATACGCTCTTTATCGTCTGCAGGAACTTCAAGGCTGAAGCTCTGTAGGTTTAGAGACGTTTGCCAAGTGTTACCTTGTGCCTTGAAGATTGGTAGACCTGTGTCTAGCGCAGGCTTGATTAGGTCAGTGATCTCTGCTGGTACGTCGTAGCCACCTGTTAGTAGGATCGCGCCGATTTCAACACCGTTCATCGCTGCTAGTGCTGCTGCAACGATAACGTCTGGACGATCCGCTGAAGTTACTAGTAGAGAGCCAGGCTTGAAGTGCTCGATCATGTTAGGCAGTGAACGTGCACAGAACGTGATGCTCTTGATGCGACGTTTAGCGATGTCACCTTCGTTGATGATTTCAGCGTTTAGGTGCTCTGCCATGTCGACAGCACGAGTCGCAATCAAGTCGATCTTCCAAGGCACGCAGCCTAGAACACGAATTGGGCTAGTGTTGAAGATCTGCATGACTTCAAGGTTAGCTTGCTGAGCTGTGTCTGCATCGTCAAAGATTTCAGAAAGATCTGGACGAGTACGACCTGCTTCATCAACTGGGGCATTCAGTTTGTTGATGATAACGCCAGAGATCTTTTTGTTCTTAGTGCCGCCGTAGTTAGAACATGCAACTTCGATACGCTCTTTAAGCTGGCTCGGGTTGTCTGTACCTGGCGTTGCAACGAATACGATTTCAGCGCCAAGTGTCTTAGCGATCTCTTCGTTGATTGCATTTGCAAACGGGTGCTTGCGAGTTGGTACAAGACCTTCGATAAGTGTCACGTCCGCATCTTTGTTGATTTGGTTGTAACGCTCAACGATCGTTTCTAGAAGCACGTCTAGCTTCTCGTTACCAATCAGGGTTTCTGCTTCTGACATTGGAAGTGGTTGACCCACTTTCATGTCGCTGCTGTTACCGACGATAGAAGAAGTTAGATCTGGCTGGTCGCCACCATGGCGAGGCTGAGCAACAGGTTTGTAAAACGATACGTTTACACCCTTACGCTCCATTGCACGCAGGACACCCATGCTAACACTAGTAAGACCGACACCAGCGCTAGTAGGTACAAGCATAATAGTACGGGACATTCTTTGAGTACCTCAAACTATATATAGGGGGAAGAAACTCAGTGGTTCGATGAATTGCAAAAAAAGCGCAAGCAAATGTTTCACTGAGCCCAATATGAAAACTGGCTAACCTAGGTTAGCCAGTTTTGAAATTAAAGACCTGCTAGACGTGCAGTGTCTTCAGCGATGACTAGCTCTTCGTTAGTAGAGATAACCATTGCTGGGATGCGGCTGCTTGCTGCAGTGATAGTACCTTCGCCGCCGAAACGAGCTTTAAGGTTAGCTTCACCGTCAACTTCGATGCCGAATACGCCTAGACGATTTAGAACCATCTCGCGGATTGGTGCAGAGTTTTCACCGATACCACCAGTGAACACGATAGCATCTAGACGACCGTCAAGAGATGCAGTGTAGCCAGCTACGTATTTAGCTAGGCGGTGGCAGAACACGTCCATTGCACGTGTTGCTTCTTCTTTCTCACCGTAGTTGTCTTCAACGAAACGACAGTCAGAAGTCACTTCAGTTAGACCTAGAAGGCCAGACTCTTTCGTTAGCATGTTGTTGATTTGCTCAACAGAGTAGCCAAGAGCGTCGTGTAGGTGGAAGATGATAGCAGGGTCGATGTCACCACAACGAGTACCCATTACAAGACCTTCAAGCGGAGTTAGACCCATAGAAGTGTCTACAGATTCACCGTTTTTGATAGCACAAACAGAAGCACCGTTGCCTAGGTGGCAGTTGATGATGTTCAGTTCGTTAGCTGGCTTACCAAGTAGCTCAGCTGCTTCACGTGCGATGAATAGGTGAGAAGTACCGTGCATGCCGTAGCGACGGATGCCGTGCTCTTTGTACAGGTTGTACGGTAGAGCGTATAGGTAAGACTCTTGAGGCATAGTTTGGTGGAACGCAGTGTCAAATACCGCTACGTTCTTAAGCTCAGGGAAGTTGTGCTTCGCCGCTTCGATACCGATGATGTGAGCAGGGTTGTGAAGAGGAGCAAATGTTGCAGAGTCTTCGATACCTTTAAGTACATCGTCTGTGATTAGTGCAGAAGATGTGAATTGCTCGCCACCGTGAACGATACGGTGACCGATAGCGCCTAGGTTTGCTTTTAGCTCAGGCTTAGAAGCAAGGATAGTTTCTACCATGAACGCTAGTGCTTCTTCGTGAGCAGCGCCATCACCTAGTTGAGCTTCGTGTTTACCGTCAAGTTTCCACTTGATACGAGCTTCTGGAAGGTGAAGACATTCTGCAAGACCTGTTAGGTGCTCATCACCGTTTTCTGCATCAACGATGGCGAACTTAAGAGAAGAACTGCCGCAGTTTAAAACTAAAACCAGCTTAGACATTAGAGGTTACCTGTATTTTATCTGATCGGGGATCAAGGATGTAAACGTATCTCAAGACTGAGAGGCGACGAAAAATGCCTATCACTCTTGGTCATAAAATCATCAATTGCCGTATAATAATATGCGATTTTCCCAAGAAAACCACATTAGCGTCCTTGCGACGGTCATCTCGACGGTTGCCTTATTTGTAAATAAAGACAACAATGAGATTGAGGATTCGCAAAGAATAACGATAATGACAGAAGATAACAAAATAAATTTGAAAGAATATTAACTTCCGTCAATATTTTGCTGATTTAGTTGAATAGTTCAACTTTTTTTTAGTGAGGTTAGCTATGAGCGAGAGAGCAAGTCTGACTCAGAGTATAAAAAATGGTCAAAAGTACATGGAACTTTGGCCGATGCGCAAGGAACTGACTCCCTTGTTTCCAGAACAGCGCATCATAAAGGCGACGCGCTTCGGTATAAAAGTCATGCCAGCGGTTGCAGCGATCAGTGTGCTGACGCAAATGGCCTTCAATAACGCTCATGCTTTGCCACAAGCAATCGTGATTGCTTTATTCGCTATTAGCATGCCGGTTCAGGGTATGTGGTGGCTGGGGAATCGTTACAACACACAGCTTCCACCGGCACTCGCATCTTGGTATCGAGAGCTTCACCAAAAAATTGTTGAATCTGGTTGTGCGATGGAGCCTGTTAAGGCAAAACCCAAGTACAAAGAACTGGCGATGACGCTGAACCGTGCTTTTCGTCAGTTAGACCGCAGCGATTTTGACCGCTGGTTCTAAGGACTCATCTGAACTAAACAACAAAGCCCAGCTCATCGAGCTGGGCTTTTTCATGTCTTGCCTATGCCTTGAGTAACTGAAGTGCCTTGTGTCAATGGGTATCTTTCCGAAAGAGCCTAACGTTGTTACTGAAAGGCTCGGCTAATTTTGTATATCGCACCACTATCGGTACTAAACCAAACATTTCCTTGGCTATCGGTGGTGATATCTCGAACGCGCTCTCCTAGGTCTTCATAGTAGCGGCGCTCTTCCAGCACCTGGCCTGTTTCATTCACATCGAGAATGTTGATGTGGGTGAGTTTTAGTGCACCAATCAACAAAATGCCGTTAAGTCTTGGAAATTCCTCGCCTTGGTATAAGTGCAGTGAACCAGGCGCAATTGACGGGATGTAGACTTTCTTTGGTGATTCGATCCCTTCTTTTTCTTGCGCGTCACCGGCGTTGATAGGACCCCAGTACTCCTTCCCATGAGAGGTGATTGGCCATCCATAGTTCAAGCCTGCACTGATAAGGTTGAGCTCATCACCGCCTCTTGGGCCGTGCTCTATCGACCATAACTGCTGCCTTTCGCTGTCAAATACAATACCTTGAGGATTGCGATGACCGTAGGAATAGATCTCCGGTTGGAACCCTTCTTTGTCCACAAATGGGTTGTCCTTAGGAATCGAGCCATCTGGGTTGAGACGAACGATAGTGCCTGCGTGATTATCCGTTTGTTGGGCGGTATCTCTGTCTCCAGAGTCGCCAATAGTCATGTAGACCAATCCCTTGTCATCAAATGCAATGCGACTCCCAAAGTGTCTGCCAGAGGTTACGGGGACGTTGCTGGTAAACAGATCTTGCCAATTAGACAGACTGGAACCATCCAACGTCGCTTTAGCCAGAGTGGGTGCTCCGCCTTTTCCAACGGGTTTCGCGTAGGTGAAATAGTACACGTTAGCTTCAGTAGGGCTTGGGTGTATATCCATCAGCCCACCTTGGCCAGATGCGTATACCTTTGGTACTCCCGCCACCTTTGATTGCGTGTTTTTAACGGTATCGACTAATAGCAAGTTACCGTCTCGAAGTGCCACGAGAAGTGTGTTGTCATCTAAATGCACAATCGACCAAGGTACGCCATTAACGGTGGTGATTTTTTCCAGTTGGCTGCCTTCAAACTCTCGTGCCTGCCCTGAAAGCGCGATGAAGAAAAGGAGTGGAATAAGGATTAACTGTCGCATGTCTCTCTTCCTTGGAGTCAAAGCTGGATGGTTGTGATACGTAACAAGTATGAGCAACGATTACGCTATCTGTATGAATATAGACATCTTTCACAGAAATGCATTCACAAAGCTTCACTTTTGTCAAAAATGGATTACGCTGGTTTTTGAGTAAATATTAGTCGCATGTATCGCTGTTTGTACGCATTTGTTTAAATGTTGGTTGCGAAAGGATACGAATAGCACGTTTATCTAACGTGGATGTTAATAACATCTTTCATTTTGGTTGGCTAACTGGTAGAAGTAACAGGAAGTTAAAAAATAACAATCAAAGTGTAAATTACAAATTACACCTCATTCCCCGATTGATGAGTCTTCTAAAAGGACGAATCAGGGCTGCTTAATCAAGGAGTTAAGATGAAAGCAAGCAAGTTAATTGTCACTGCAGCATTAACTGGTGTGGCGCTACTATCGTCTGCCAGCATTATGGCGAAAACCGCAAAAGTCGCGGTATCTCAAATTGTTGAGCACCCGGCATTGGATGCAACTCGCCAAGGCTTGGTCGATGGTTTGAAAGCGAAAGGCTACGAGCAAGGAAAGAACCTAGATTTTGATTATAAAACGGCACAAGGTAACCCAGCGATTGCCGTGCAGATAGCACGTCAATATGTCGGTGAGCGCCCTGATGTACTTGTCGGTATTGCAACACCAACGGCGCAAGCACTGGTCTCGGCAACTCGTGATATCCCAGTTGTATTTACGGCAGTGACAGACCCTGTGGGTGCCAAGCTGGTGAAAAAGCTTGAGCAGCCAGGCAAAAACGTCACGGGTCTTTCTGATCTATCACCTGTAGACCAACACGTTGAGTTAATTCAAGAAATCATGCCTGATGTGAAAAGCATTGGTGTGGTTTATAACCCAGGTGAAGCGAACGCAGTGAGTTTGATGAAGCTTCTGAAAGAAAGCACTGAGAAACGTGGTATTGAGCTGGTAGAAGCAACAGCGCTAAAGAGTGCTGATGTACAGACAGCAACACAAGCGATCGCAGCGAAATCAGACATCATCTACGCTTTGATCGACAACACAGTAGCAAGTGCTATTGAAGGCATGATCGTGTCAGCAAACCAAGCTAAAACACCTGTGTTTGGTGCTGCAACGTCTTACGTTGAGCGTGGCGCAGTGGCAAGCCTTGGCTTTGACTACTACCAAATCGGCGTTCAAACAGCGGATTACGTCGCGAAAATCTTAGAAGGTGAAGACCCTGGTAAGATTGATGTGAAGGTGGCGAAAGGTTCTGACTTAGTTATCAACGCGACGGCTGCGAAAAAACTGGGACTTGCGATTCCTAAAACGGTCATGGACCGCGCAACTGACGTCAAGTAACGCTGGTATCAAGATTTAGCTGGACCCCTGGGTCCAGCTTTTTTATTGAGCCTTCATTTGTTAAACAGCAGAGGAGTTGTTATGTCTGCTTTTGCATTTTTTGGAGCCCTTGAAATTGGTCTTATCTACGGACTGGTTGCCTTGGGTGTCTACCTTACCTTTCGAGTCCTCGACTTCCCCGATCTGAGTGTTGATGGCAGCTTTCCAATGGGTGCGGCTGTTGCGGCGACGGCAATTGTCGCGGGCATTAACCCTTGGGTCGCAACGGCCATGGCGATCGTCGCGGGTGCGGCAACAGGTTGGGTAACGGCTTTTCTCGCCGTGCGCTGTGGCATTCTTCACTTGCTGGCGTCTATTTTGACCATGATTGCAGCGTTCTCCATCAATATTCGAATTATGGGCAGACCCAATATGGCGCTGCTAGGAGAAGACACCATTCTCACGCCTTTCGAGATGATGGGTGATGCAATGTATGTTCGACCTTTAGTGGTTGGCGTCCTTGTTCTAATCTCTGCATGGTTTGTCGTCAGGTTGCTAAATAGTGATTTTGGTCTGGGGCTTCGTGCGACAGGTGTTAATGCTCGAATGGTGAAAGCACAGGGTGCCAGTACCTCGTTTTATACCTATTTTTGCTTGGCCTTGTCGAATGGCTTTGTGGGGTTTGCAGGCGCTTTGTTCGCACAGACCAACAGCTTCGCTGATGTGACTTCTGGTGTGGGTACCATAGTGGTTGGCCTTGCGGCGGTTATTTTGGGTCAAACCTTAATTCCTGGGCGAAAGATCTGGGTTGCGGTCACGGCGGTTATTGTCGGTTCCGTGTTGTATCGACTTGCTGTTGCCTTCGCGTTGAGTACTGGAATGTTTGGTCTTCAAGCTTCCGATCTTAACTTAGTTACAGCGGTACTAGTCGCAGCCGCGCTTATCGCACCGAAGATAAAAGGAAACCTCAAAGCAAAAAAGGTCGTTAAGCCTGCTAAGAGTAAAGCGGTCTCTCAATCAGGCAACACGGGGAATACAGCATGATTCGATTAGAAGATATTCAAGTAACCTTCAATCCGGGGACTATCCTAGAAAATCGAGCACTGAAAGGGGTAAATCTTGAAGTGCCAGAGCATCAGTTTTTGACGGTGATAGGCTCGAACGGAGCTGGCAAATCGACGTTACTAGGTGCGGTTACTGGTGAAACGCCTATGGTTGGTGGTCGTGTGCTAATTGATGATATGGACGTGACTCGACAAACCGTTGATCAGCGAGCGAATCAGTGTGCACGAGTGTTTCAGGACCCCCTCGCTGGTACATGTGGCGACCTTTCGATTGAAGAGAACATGGCACTGGCGTACATGCGTGGAAAGAAGCGCGGCTGGAGTCTTTCTCTATCCAGTAAACGCCGTAAGCTGTTTCAAGAGCGCATCAGCATTCTTGGCTTAGGTTTAGAAGATCGATTGGGCGACAATATTGGTTTGTTGTCCGGTGGACAGCGACAAGCCGTGAGTTTGGTTATGGCCACTTTGTCCGATAGTAAACTGCTGCTATTGGATGAGCATACGGCTGCGCTCGATCCGCGCATGGCCGCGTTCGTTATCGATCTCACTAAAAAGGTAATCAAGGAGTTTAACCTGACGGTTATGATGGTGACGCATTCCATGAAAGATGCGTTGGCCTGTGGTGACCGAACAGTGATGCTGCACCAAGGCGAGATTGTGCTTGATGTAGAAGGGGAGCAGCGCGCCAATATGCAGGTACCCGACTTACTCGAGATGTTCTCTAAAGTGCGCGGTGAGGAACTTGCTGATGATAGCTTGCTACTGAGTTAGTCACTCATTGAATCTAGGTTGGGCTCAGCCTGACTCTTACCGTTAGCTACGCCTACAAACCGTGATCCCTCTTCAATTTGAAGGGGGATTTTTTATCTATGTGATTCTTCTACAATTACTGTACCTCGTTCCCTTTTATAGAAGAATCATAATGACCCAACCATTTCTTTATCACCCACAAACCCAAGATGGCTTGGTTAGGCAAGGTGACCAACTTACCGTGAGCGTGTTTTCTGAAAAAGGCGCTTTCGAGCAGATTAAGCTTCGTCATGAGCCTGACAACGAAGAATATCTAATAGATATGTCTAAGTCTGGCGCCAAAGGTGAGCTTGAGATTTGGCAAGCGACCTTGCCGCTAAGCGCCGACAAGGACGTGACCTATTATGTGTTCAAAGCGCTAACCTCAACAAGTCAGCGCTGGCTGGATGCACGCGGGATTCAAAGTCGTATGCCTGGTCGTGAATATCACTTCAAGTTTAATCGAGTACACCAGCCGCCAGAATGGGTCTCTGAACAGGTCTTCTATCAAATTTTCCCTGACCGTTTTAATAATGGCGACCCAAGTATCGGAGTTGAAAGCGGTGAGTACCAATACCCAAACCGAAAACGTGAGTCGATAAAAAAACAGTGGGGTGAACCCGTTGGCACACACGGTGACTCAGGTGCGGTTGAATTTTATGGCGGCGACCTAGCTGGTATCGAGGCTAAGCTCGACTACCTTCAGGAGTTGGGTATTACGACCTTGTACCTGAATCCGATTTTTACGTCATATACCAACCATAAGTATGACACCGTCGATTATTATTCCGTTGATCCAAAACTCGGTACCAACCAGCAGTTCGCATCACTCACAGAAAACCTTCATCAAAGAGGCATGAAAGTCGTACTCGATGCCGTGCTCAATCACACATCGGTGTCGCACCCTTGGTTTGACATCAGTGGCGAGTATAACGGAGCCTACACATCTTCTCAGAGCCCACATCGTGATTACTACTTTTTTGAAGGGGATTCTAAGCGCTATGTAGGATGGAAAGGTATTGATACTCTCCCTGTTCTTAACTTCCACAACCAAGATGTTAAAAGCCATATCTATCAGGATGATAACTCAGTAATCAAGCACTGGCTAAAGCCTCCTTATGGCATTGATGGCTGGCGATTTGACGTTATTCATATGCTGGGAGAAGGCGAAGGTGCGACGAACAATGCTCACTACGTCAGTGAGTTTCGAGCGTCGATGAAGTCGGTGAATCCTGACTCATACATGCTGGGCGAGCACTTCTTTGAAGCGACCCAATGGCTTCAAGGTGATCAAGAAGATGGCGCGATGAATTACTATGGCTTTGCGCATCCCGTGCGCGCGTTACTTGCAGGTAAAGATATTGCCTTTGACCCAATCCAGATAGATTGCGTGGAGTTTCTGAATTGGCTGCAAGAGGCCGCCGCTAAGGTGCCTTGGAGCAATCAACTTGCTCAGCTCAACCAACTTGATAGCCATGACACAGAACGCTTCCTGACTACGCTTGAAAGTAACAGCGAGCGATTTGCTATTGCGATGCAGCTACTCATGACTTACGTGGGTACGCCTTGCCTCTATTACGGTGTCGAAGTGGGTTTGGAGGGCACGCACGACCCTGATAACCGCCGCTGCTTCCCGTGGGAGCGAGTAGAGACAAGCCAATGGCTTCCTTACTGCAAAAAGCTTATTGCGTTGAGAAAAGACTCTACGGCATTGCAAAAGGGCAGTTTTATCCCAATGCATGTGGACAAAGAGAGCCTGGTCTTTGCGAGACAGTTTGGTGACGATGTTGTGCTAAGTGGTTTCAACTTGAGCGCTGAGAGCAAAAAGCTAACGCTGCCGATTTGGAAGTTAGGCATTGAGAGCGCGTCGTTTGCGTGCCCACTGAGTGGTCAGCACGCTGAGGTTATCGATGGGAAACTTGATATCGACATAGCAGCGGAAGGTTCAATACTGCTACGTCGATAAGACAAAGCGTTACTGCGGCAGGGTCGCCAAGACCTTGTCGCGGTAGTGTTGAATATGTTCAACAATAGGCGCGGCTTTGTTGAAGGTGCGGATCTCACGAAATAGCTCTGCCGCCTCTGGATACTGCTGACGAAGATACGAGAACCATTGTTTAACGCGATTAGGATAGTAAAGCCCTTTATCACCCTTGATCTCGTAAGTGGAATAAACCAGAAGGAGCTCCACCACTTCGTGCCATGGCATTGCAGTGTGATTGTGCTTCACTACATTACCTAGGTTTGGCACGTTAAACGCGCCTCGACACACCATCAACGAATCAACGCCTGTCGTTTCAATACAGCGTTGCCCATCGGCAAAGTTCCAAATCTCACCATTGGCAATCAAAGGTAGAGTGGTCTTTTTACGGATCTCGTTGATGTATTCCCACTTGATTTCACTTGCTTTGTAGCCACCAGTTTTGGTGCGCGCGTGCACGGTCAGCTCGTTAGCACCTGCTTGCTCGATGGCATCAACGATCTCAAAGCAGTCCTCTGGGTTTTCCCAGCCTAAGCGAATCTTCGCTGTGACGGGGATAGACGGGTCCACCGCGTCACGGCACGCTTTGACAACATTGTGTATGAGCTCTGGGTGTTGAAGCAGCGCTGCACCACCTTTGCTCTTGTTGACAAGTTTGGCAGGGCAGCCAAAGTTAAGGTCGATGCCTCGCGCGCCAAGTGACGCGGCCTTAACGGCGTTCTCTGCCATCCAGCGAGGGTCTTGTCCGAGCAACTGAATATGGACTGGCGTACCTGACTTAGTCATAGAGCCTTGAGCGAGCTCGGGACATAAGCGGTAGAACACGTGATCGGGTAGTGCTTGGTCAACAACGCGAACAAATTCCGTTACGCACAGATCGTAGTCATTGATCTCGGTAAGAATTTCTCGCATTAAATGATCTAACACACCCTCCATCGGGCCCAAAACAACACGCATACCAGTTCTCATCATAATCAGGGAGCGGGGATTCTACCCGTTATAGAACAAAGAATCGACCATTGTGTTTCGTACACGAGGTAAATATACTTGCGGCAAATTTTGATTAGTGTAATGAGCAAATGAAATTCATCGAGCTTCCTGCAGACTGGGCAGGCGAATCTAGCGCGTTTATCGAAGGCGCAATCCTAGCAGCTAACTTCGCGACCGAGCCATTGAAGCCAGAGGCTTGGCTATCCACAGTGGTGAGCGACTATACCCAAGCTCAAGAGTCTTGGGTGGTAGAGCACCTTCATGCGCAATATGCTCTGCTCAAAACCAACCAATACGCTCTTTTGGCACTGCTTGATGATAACCAAGAGCTTGCAGCCGATTTTGCTGAGGGCTTTATGACCGTTTGGCCTGTTGTTGAGGGGCAGTGGCAAGGCAAAGCGCTGTCAGATGGCACGGAGCGGATGCTTCAAGCGCTACTAACCACGTTAATGTTAGCGATGGATGAAGAGCAGACACATGCACAGATGCGTGATGCGGGCTTTGAGCAACTGCCAACTTACGCTGATCTAGCACCGCAATTAGATGCGATGGTTAACGAAGTTGCTATGGCGGCGGATGAAATGATGGTGGGACACCAATCGCAGACGGTTAACCCGTTCAAAGGGATAGGGCGTAATGATGTTTGCCCATGCGGGAGTGGGAATAAGTTTAAGAAGTGTTGTGGGAAATAGATAAGCGACATGCTGCGAGTTCATCGCAAGTACCCCTTCTAGCTCCCCCTAATCTTAGGGGGAGAACCACAGGCTAGTTCCTATCGTCGCATCGCCGTATTATTGAAAACCACGCTTTCTAGCCGATGACACCTTCGCTCCCTGAGAAATCACAACAATAGCCAGCGCCACTAAGTTACCCGCAAAGATAACAACCAGCCACTGTGGCATAGACAGCGACAAGAACTGCCACACAACCTTAGAACAATCACCATACGCTTCAAACAGCCACGGAGCCCATTCGTTCAGTGGAGCCCAATCTGGGAAGGTCACAAACAGGTCGCATGTTTTAAACGGAGAAGGGTTAAACTGGTAGTCCACATGCTCTAGTGACAAGGTCAGCCCTTTAATCGATGAAGCACCCCAAGCGCCAAGGCCTAGCCAGCGAATCAGCGTATTCTTAGGGTTGATAATGCCGATAAGTGCAGCGCCACCAATGCCAAACATCGCGACACGCTCATAAATACACATCACGCATGGTGCGAGCTGCATAACATGCTGGAAGAAGAGAGCGCTCAGTTCGAAAAAAATAACGGAGAGAAGTAGCAAGCCCCAAGACAGTCGCGTCTTTGAAAATGCTTTGATGTTGGATAGAAGTGTCACTGTCACATCCTTGTTGAAATAAAAAAGCTCTGAATACTCAGAGCTTTTTAACGTGGATTAGTTTCACAATCAACTAAAAATTAGTGCCCAGATGAGATAGCGCTCCCAACTACTTCGCCAGTGTGCTTAACAATCCAGCCCGCGTCGTAGAACCATGCTGTCATAGGCTCAACAAGATAGATGATGCCAAGCAGACCTACGATAGATAGCACGATAGTGTACGGCAGTGCCATGATAACCATTCGGCCGTAAGATAGACGGATGAGCGGAGCCAGTGCCGATGTGAGCAAGAACAGGAATGCGGCTTGACCGTTCGGTGTTGCAACTGAAGGTAGGTTAGTACCTGTGTTGATTGCTACGCCCAGAAGGTCGAACTGGTCACGAGTGATAATGCCTTCGATAAGCGCTGTCTTCACTTCGTTAATGTACACGGTGCCGACGAATACGTTATCTGACACCATAGACAGCACGCCGTTAGCAATATAGAACAATGCCAGCTGTGTGCCCTTATCTTCGATGTGAAGTACTGCATCGATAATTGGCTTAAACAGACCTTGGTCAACAATCACAGCAACAATTGAGAAGAAAACAGCGAGTAGAGCGGTAAACGGCAGTGCTTCTTCAAATGCTTTACCCATTGAGTGCTCTTCAATAACACCAGTAAATGCCGTCGCTAGAACGATAACAGATAGACCGATTAGACCTACTGCAGCCAAGTGCATCGCCAGTGCAACAATCAGCCATACTGCGATAGCGCCCTGAATCCAAAGCTTCGCTACGTCTTGTTTAGTACGAGATTTACGCTCTTCACGGTCGAACTCAACCAGAATCTGACGAACGTTCTCAGGAAGTTTAGCACCGTAGCCGAACACTCCTAGCTTCTCTACCATGAGACAGGTAGCTAGACCACAGATAAGAACAGGACCAGTAACAGGCAACATACGAATGATGAACTCACCAAATTCCCATCCTGCTTGACCTGCAATGATGAGGTTTTGCGGTTCACCCACCATAGTCATTACACCACCAAGCGCTGTACCGACACCAGCATGCATCAGAAGTGAACGCAGGAATGCACGGTAGTCTTCGAGGTCATTACGAGTCAGGTCGGTGATCTCACCATCTTGAGTATGGTCGTGAGATGAACCGTAGTTCTTACCCGACGCTACTTTGTGGTAGATCGAGTAGAAGCCAACGGATACGCTGATAACAACGGCAATAACAGTTAGGGCGTCTAAGAAAGCAGATAGGAACGCTGCGGCAAAACAGAATGCCAATGACAGAATGGCTTTGGAGCGAATGCCGAGAAGTATCTTGGTGAAAATGAACAGCAGAAGCTGCTTCATAAAGTAGATACCAGCAACCATGAAGACCAATAGCAATAACACTTCGATGTTATTGATAAGCTCGTGCATCACCATTTCTGGACTGGTCATTCCTATCGCAACGGCTTGAATCGCAAGTAGACCGCCGGGTTGCAGCGGGTAGCATTTGAGCGCCATTGCTAGCGTGAAGATGAATTCTATGACTAGTAGCCAACCTGCAACGAACGGGTTAACCAAGAAGAAAACGATCGGGTTGATAATCAGGAAAGCGATGATCGCTAGTTTATACCAATCGGGTGCCTTACCAAGAAAGTTCTTGATAAATGCATTTCCAAGGGACATCGGCATGGGAATACTCTTATGTTGTTATTAATCGACAGTAGCAAAGGGTACGAAGAGTATTTGAGTGGGCTTCCAAATAAATCGGCAGAATTAAAAAACTTAGAAAACGAACAAAAATTACACACTTCACAAACGGAGTGGGGAGAATGTTCACTTGCCAAGTCCCTCAGCTGCTAAGCACTCCTTGCTTCGCCCGCAACTCTACTCTTCGGTAAGATTTAGTCAACAAAAATTACCTTTCGACATAGTGAAAAAGGTACTTTTTGCCAAAAACGCGATCTATACGAAATAAGCTAAACATGGACTTAGCCAATGATTGAACTTTTCTTGCCGGACTATGTTCTTCATAAAACACCGCTCGACGATGATATGCCAATCACAACAGCCAAAAAAGCATGTTTTTTAGGGTTATTCTGACGAATTGATCGGAAATATCTTATTGATAGGGGTGGGTGATGCTATTGGTGTTTTATATATAATTCAGTGGCTTGTATGATTAATGAAATGTAAATAAATCTGTAATAATCATGCTTCATACCCATAAATGGTTACAGCGTCGTAAATGTCAAAATGGAGTTATTACTCTATTTTGTTATTGTTACATAGATAAGTAGTGTAGGTTTACCAAAATCTTGAAGTAGTGGTATGATGAGTTCTATACAACTACGAATAAAATGAAATTGGAAACACCCCATAATGGTAATTAAGGCGAAGAGCCCAGCAGGGTTCGCTGAAAAGTATATAATTGAGAGCATCTGGAACGGCCGTTTCCCTCCAGGCTCAATTCTCCCAGCTGAGCGTGAGCTGTCAGAACTAATTGGGGTAACTCGAACAACACTACGTGAGGTGTTGCAACGTTTGGCTCGTGATGGATGGCTAACTATCCAGCACGGTAAACCAACGAAAGTAAACCAATTTATGGAGACCTCAGGTCTGCATATCCTTGATACGTTAATGACGTTGGATGCCGACAACGCGACTTCAATTGTTGAAGACTTGCTTGCGGCGCGCACTAACATCAGCCCAATCTTTATGCGTTATGCATTTAAAGCCAATAAAGAGAATTCAGAGCGTACTATCGAAGGTATTATTGAATCTTGTGAAAGCTTGCTTAATGCTGAGTCTTGGGATGCGTTTATCGAGTCTTCACCTTATGCAGATAAGTTGAAGCAGCACGTAAAAGATGATGGTGAAAAAGACGAAGTCGCTCGCCAATCCGCACTGATTGCTCAAACGTTTAACTTTTACGATTACTCGTTGTTCCAGCGTTTGGCATTCCATTCTGGTAACCAAATCTATGGTTTGATCTTCAACGGTCTTAAGAAGCTCTATGATCGTGTAGGCTCTTACTATTTCTCGAACCCTGAGGCACGTACCCTGGCGCTTAACTTCTACAAAGACTTGTTAGAGCTATGCCAAACGGGTGATCGCGACAGATTACCAAATGTGATTCGTCAGTATGGTATGGAGAGTGGTCAAATCTGGAATCAGATGAAGACCACACTGCCAACAAGCTTCACCGAAGACGATAGCTAATAAAAAACCGCCGAGAGGCGGTTTTTTTATGCCACAGCAATCTTGGGTAAGGTTGAGTAGACCGATTGAGCAACCGTTGTTACCGTTCTGTCGTAGCAGTGGAAAATAAGCTCCGAAAGCTGTGACGTGATGCGATAGAGTCTCTCTTTCAATTCGTCGAGTGATTGATGATAGTCGACTTCTGAGAGAAGCTGTAATAAGCCGTCATGCAAATGTTGTTGTAGGCTTAGATCTTGACTGACATACAGCTCTGATAATTGATGTGTGAGTTGATGACACAGTGAGTTGATAGCTGCTTGACTCTCTTGGGCTTCAAGTGTCGCAATGTGCAGCCTTAGAGTGGTCAATGTATCCATATAGGGCACAATCATTTGCCAGCTTTTGCGCTGAGTCACCAGCAAGTGAGTCTGCCCGTCCGCTTTAGCCCAAGAAGATATCGTATCTTGAACGAGGATAAGTGCATCTCGAATCAACTGACTGTGGACCAACTGATTGTCTCTGACACTTTGCTGGCTCCAACTTCTCAGTTGTAACGACACTGAGGCTTTTATATCGTCAAAGCCCACTAGCCTGCCCATCGCTTTGCTTTCTAAGAGCGAGACCAACTGAGATTGTGCAGATGCCAGTTGGCGCTGGTTATTGTGTCCAAACAGCAAGCTGTAGTGTGTGGCTTCTCGATGGAGCCTGAGTAATGCAATTAGCTTTCGTAGGTCTGCTAAGCGTTGGTAGTAACACTCATCGCTGACACCACGATAGGATGCAGTGCTAAACATGCGGCGCACTGTTTTTGAGGTTCTTACTCTTGGATAATTCATTCTCGCCTCCCTGCGAAACCCAAGCACTATAAACACTAAGTTGCTTGGGTTAATTCTTTTGTCCACTTACCTTACTTATTGATTATGAAAGGTAAGTGACATAATTAGACTGTCATAATACTTGGTACAGGTTGATAGAGATCACTCGCAATTTCACTCACCAATCCATCGTAGGTAGTAAAGATAAGCTCTGATAACTCAGAGGTAAGCTGATACAAAGACTCTTTATCTAACGACGTTTCCGGGTGCGAAATCAGCTCTTCAATCTTAGTGATCGTAGTACTGTACATAGGTGATGGCACCGAAAGGGGGCCGACCAGGCTTAGGTGATTCACTTTTCTGTGCATCTGCTTACAGTAATGAAGGATTCGTTGTTTACCCAGTTCGCTATCGGCACCATCGATACAGATACGCAGCTGTGTAAGGCAATCTAATGAGTCAATCACGCCTTGCCAGACATTACGATATTCTTGCTGAAGCTCTTCGCGATCGACATCCATGAGCCAGGCCATGAAGATCTCGTCGACAAGAAATAGCGTTTGTCGAATGAGTTTCCCGTGCACAATCTGATTCTTACTAACACTGTGCTTTTTCCAAGAGCGAGTAAGAAGCTTAACGTTGCTATGCAATACTCGGTACAAGGGTTTATTGTCAAAATGAGCGACATTGACCAGTTTAAGGCAGGACTCCTCCATCGCAATTTCGATTTTCTCTAATTGCTTTACTTTCTTTTGGTCAAACATCAGCTGATAGTGTGTGGCCGTGCGATGCTGTCGAATCAAGGTGACGAGCTCACGTAAATGCACCACAAGTTGATACTTACGTTCTACTTTTGCCTCTGTCACTTTTGCGTAGTGATAGATAGCAGCCAAAATACCTAATGATAGGACTAGAGATATCAACACAAACATAACGACCTCCTTTACGTCGTTTATCGCTCTCACTCCAATCAGAGCAAGGCGAGTGCCAATGTTGAATATGCTTATAAAACAATGAGTTAATACTTTTGGGGTATAAGGAACTGCTTGCTCATGGTGCAAGTGCACTTTATTTGTGAATTTGGTCACAAAAAAAGCCAGCAAAAATGCTGGCTTTAGTCTAGCGATAAAATGGTCAATTACATGACGCGCATACCTGGCTGAGCACCTTCGTGCGGCTCTAGGATCCATAGATCACTGCCACCAGGGCCCGCTGCTAGGATCATGCCTTCAGACATACCAAACTTCATCTTGCGAGGTTTGAGGTTTGCTACCATAACCGTTAGCTTGCCTTCTAGCTCTTCAGGCTTGTACGCAGACTTAATGCCAGAGAACACTTGGCGCGTTTCGCCACCGATGTCTAGCTGGAACTTAAGTAGCTTGTTTGCTTTTGGTACCTCTTCACAAGAGATGATACGTGCAATACGCATATCCACCTTAGCAAAGTCGTCAAACTCGATCTCATCAGCGATAGGATCTTTATCAAGCTCAGTTTGGCTTGCTTTGTTCTTCTCAGCTTCTGCTTTTTCCTTCGCTGCTACTTCTGCTGCTGCATCTTCCTTAGAAGCTTCGATCATGGCTTCCACTTTCTTAGGATCGATACGGTTAAACAGCGCCTTGAACTTAGTGATTTCATGGCCAGTTAGCGGCGCGGCAATGCCTTCCCAAGTTAGCGTTTCGTTTAGGAACGCTTCGGTGCGAGCAGCCAATGCTGGCATGACCGGTTTCAGGTAAGTCATCAGAACGCGGAATAGGTTGATACCGACTGAACAGATGTCTTGAAGCTCTTGGTCTTTGCCTTCTTCTTTAGCAACAACCCAAGGTGCTTTCTCGTCAACATATTGGTTCGCTTTGTCTGCTAGCGCCGTGATCTCACGGATTGCACGACCAAACTCACGAGACTCGTAAAGCTCTGCAATGCGGTCCGCAGCAGCAACAAACTCGTTGTATAGCTCAGGCTCTGCAAAGTTGTCAGAAAGCTTGCCTTCAAAACGCTTAGTGATGAAACCAGCGTTACGAGAAGCTAGGTTAACAATCTTGTTGACGACGTCAGCATTGACACGCTGCGTGAAGTCTTCAAGGTTAAGATCTAGATCATCGATACGGCTGTTCAGCTTGGCAGCGTAGTAGTAACGCAGACATTCAGGGTCTAGGTGATCAAGGTAGGTAGCTGCCTTGATGAAGGTGCCCTTAGACTTAGACATCTTCGCACCGTTTACCGTTACGTAGCCGTGTACGAATACGTTGTTTGGCTTACGGAAACCTGCGCCTTCTAGCATGGCTGGCCAGAATAGGCTGTGGAAGTAAACGATGTCTTTACCGATGAAGTGGTAAAGTTCCGTTGAGCTGTCTTTCTTCCAGTACTCGTCGAAATCTAGATCGTCGCGTTTGTTACATAGGTTCTTGAATGACGCCATGTAACCAACTGGTGCATCTAGCCATACGTAGAAGAACTTGCCTTTTTCACCTGGGATTTCGAAACCGAAGTAAGGTGCATCGCGAGAGATATCCCACTGCTGTAGGCCTGATTCGAACCACTCTTGCATCTTGTTCGCAGTTTCAGATTGCAGCGAGCCAGAGCGAGTCCACTCTTGAAGCATGCTTTCAAACTGAGGTAGATCGAAGAAGAAGTGCTCAGAATCTTTCATTACCGGTGTAGCGCCAGATACCGCAGACTGAGGGTTGATAAGTTCCGTCGGGCTGTACGTTGCACCACAGTTATCACAGTTGTCACCGTACTGGTCTTCAGACTTACAGTTCGGGCAAGTACCTTTTACAAAACGGTCCGGTAGGAACATTTCTTTCTCAGGATCAAACAGCTGAGAAATGGTACGGCTAGAGATAAAGCCGTTCTTTTTCAGCTCAAGATAGATGTGAGACGCAAGCTCACGGTTCTCTTCTGAGTGTGTGCTGTGATAGTTATCAAAGCTGATATCAAAGCCAGCGAAGTCTTTTTGGTGCTCTTCGCTAACCGCTGCGATCATTTCTTCAGGCGTGATCCCCATCTGCTGCGCTTTCAGCATGATTGGTGTGCCGTGAGCATCATCAGCACAAATGAAGTTTACTACGTTGCCACGTAGACGTTGGTAGCGCACCCAAATATCCGCTTGGATATGCTCAAGCATATGACCTAAGTGGATAGAGCCGTTAGCGTACGGTAGTGCACAAGTGACCAACAATTTTCTTGGATCGGTTGCCATACTTTGTTTCGCTTTCTTTATTCAGAGTAAAAATATTGGCTAATACTACATGATGCGTGGCATGACTCCAAGGTATCCAGTATCAATCTCCCCAACTTTTTTAGGGTTCTGGTTCAGCTAAGTGAGTGCTAATCTTAGAAAGATTAGCGAAAGACTAACAATAATAAGGAAAGCAAGATGCGCACGTTTGAATCGAAACAAGATTTTTGCCAATGGCTGGGGGAGTTCACGTACTCAAACCTTAAGTTGGGGTGGAGCGAAGTCCCTGATGTGGTTAAGGTTGCCGCCTCTGGAGAGTTTCAAATTGCCTTACCATTTGCCAATCTCTCAGCACGAGAAGCTCTAGCAAACTGGATTGACGCGAAACAAAGCAGTGGCGACGTTGCTAAATTTTCTTACTCTGTGTCTGTCAATACTAAGTCACTGGAAACCACGGTTGCGACAGAGATAAAAGGCGTCAAAAACGTCATTGCGGTTACGTCAGCGAAAGGCGGCGTTGGTAAGTCAACCACGGCGGTGAACTTGGCACTGGCCATCAGTAAGTTGGGTGCCAAAGTGGGCATCTTGGATGCGGATGTCTATGGTCCTTCAATTCCTATTATGCTTGGCCAGATTGATGCTCATCCAGACGTTCGTGATGGTAAGTGGATGCAGCCTGTACCCGCGCATGGCATTTACACTCAATCTATTGGCTATTTAATGAGTACCGATGACGCGGCGATATGGCGCGGCCCAATGGCCTCCAAGGCACTAGCTCAGCTTCTCAATGAAACAGAATGGCCAGATCTGGATTACCTAGTCATCGATATGCCACCGGGTACGGGGGATATTCAGCTAACCTTATCTCAGCAAATTCCTGTGACGGGGGCGCTGATTGTGACCACACCCCAAGACCTTGCCCTTGCTGATGCGATTAAAGGTGCTGCTATGTTTGAGAAAGTCTCGGTACCAGTGGTGGGTATTGTAGAAAACATGAGCTATCACATTTGCAGCCAATGCGGCTCGAAAGAGCATATCTTTGGCGCTGGTGGCGCAGAGTGGATGGCGTCTAAGTTCGGATTAAACCTTCTCGGTCAAGTGCCTCTGCACATCGACATTCGTGAGTCGATTGATAATGGTGCGCCGACCGTGGTTTCAAACCCAGGAAGTGAACACGCGATTATCTATCAAGAACTCGCAGAGCGTGTGTGCGCCGATCTATTTTGGAGCGGTAAAGCCAAACCAGACTCGATCATGTTCAAGATGGTGGAATAGCCATGATATGACATGTGTTGGCTATGTTTAAAACGCGGCGCTAGTGGGTAATCGATTGCATTTCTCCATTCTTTGAGCGAAGGCAAAATTGGAGGTCAAATAAGTGAGATATCGACTAGTATCTAATGAATGATGTCCATATAATTACGCGGTTTTGTCCTCACCACCATATATGTACTAGGTGCAAAGAATGTCTGATAATAATCAATGTGTCATCGTCGGTATCGCTGGCGCTTCTGCTTCTGGAAAAAGCCTCATCGCGAGCACTATCTATAACGAACTACGTGAAAAGGTAGGCGACCACCAAATCGGTGTCATCACGGAAGATTGTTACTACAATGACCAAAGTCATTTGAGCATGGAAGAGCGTGTAAAAACTAACTACGACCACCCAAATGCACTTGATCATGATCTGCTTTGCGAACACCTAGAGCAGTTGATTCAAGGTGAAGCGGTAGAAGTACCAGAATATAGCTACACAGAACACACGCGTACGGAAAATACCGCGACTATGACACCAAAGAAGGTGATCATCCTGGAAGGCATCTTGCTGCTGACCGACCCGCGCCTGCGTAAATTGATGCACGCGACCGTATTTATGGATACACCGCTTGATATCTGTCTACTTCGTCGTGTGAAGCGCGATGTAGAAGAGCGCGGTCGTACGATGGAATCTGTTTTGCAGCAGTACCAATCTACCGTGCGTCCAATGTTCATGCAGTTCATTGAACCATCAAAGCAACACGCAGACATTATTGTTCCTCGCGGCGGTAAAAACCGTATCGCGATCGATGTGCTAAAAGCGCACATCGCTAAGCTACTTCGTGCGTAATTCTGACATTATTTAGTCGAAAACATACACGAAACGCGGTAAGAATGTTCTATACTCAATGGGTGCTCGAACCGCATTTAAATTGCTTTATTTTTTAATAGATTAGTGGCACTTTATGTGCCACTTTTTGTTTTCAGGGAAGTTGCTAATGAAAAAACTCCTCCTCATTCTTGCCATACCTGTATTGGTAATAGTGTTAGGTGTCGCTGCGCTGGTGATGTTTGTGAATCCTAACCAGTTCAAACCTATGCTCGCAGAGCAAGTCAAAAACCAAACCGGACTTGATCTTGAGATCAGCGGTGATATTAGCTGGCAATTCTTCCCATCGGTGGGGCTAGAGCTTGGGCAAACAAGCTTGAAGAACCCGCAAGGCTTCCAAAACCCAAATTTGTTCAGCGTTAGCCAAGTTGGTGTGAGCGTCGCGGTTATGCCGCTGCTTGATAAAACGCTTGAGATTGGCTCTATTACTCTAGATGGTGCACAGGTTCATTTAGAAACACTTAAAGATGGTCGCTCTAACCTAGATTCACTTACTGCAGCGCCGCAAACGGAAGCGGCAGCAGAGCCGACAACCACATCCGATGCGCCAGCTGATTCGACGGCGTCAGCCACAGACGGATGGCAGATCTCTCTATCGGGCGTGACTGTTTCAAATGCGCTGCTTGAGATGTCTAACGCACAAACAGGTACATTCACTAAGCTCTATGATGTGGGCTTAAATGTTTCTGAGTTCGCAATTGATCAGTGGACCACTGCGAATTTTGAAATGAAAGGTCAAAACAATGATCAGCAGTTTACTGCCAAAGGTACGGCTGATTTTAAACTGGCTCAAGGCTTTGCAGAGTATGCATTGAAGAACATTGAGTTTGATGCGACCTACCAAGATGCGGCGAATCAAATTCAGCAAGCACAGCTTAAGTTGGCAACCTTTGAGTTTGATAAGCCAAACGCCATTGATTTCTCAATGAAAGGCAATGCAGCCGAGCTAACCTTTGATGCTAAAGGCGGCACAACGTTCACAGTTGATAAAGCAATAAGCATGGTTACGTTGAGCGGCTTGTCTTTGGACTCGACGCTTGAAGGCGCAGCGCTGCCGCAGTCTCCGATGAAAGTCATTATGGCGTCGGATCTAAGCTTTGATATGAACAAGAGCTTTCTTGATTTTGTTCTAAATAAACTCACGGTGAACAAGATTGAGCTAGACGGCAAAGCGACCGTTCAGTTAGCCGATATCCCTAAAGTACGTTTCTCTCTTCACAGCCCGAATATCGACCTGGATGAGTTTTTAGGTTTGAATCAGCCTGCAGATAAAACCGCTTCAACGGGTGGTGAGCAAACGGGTGGCGCATCGAAACCATCGGCGAGCGAGGTGGAACCAGACCTAAGCGCGCTCAAAGGTCTGGATGTGAAAGGCAAGATCACCATCGACAAATTCAAAGCAGCGAATGCTCACATGCAAAAAGTAACCGCTGACTTTTCTGTCAATCGCGGTGTGGCTGAGCTGACATCATTTAGCTCAGAGCTCTACAGCGGTTCTATTACGGCAAAAGGTAAGTTAGATGCGCGTCAGTCTCCAGCGACTTACAGCGCGGTTAAGCGTATTAAAGGCGTCAAGGTTCAACCTTTGCTCAAAGATGTCGCTGACAACGATAAGCTAGAAGGCACGGGCAACATTGATGTCAACGTTAAAGGTAAGGGGCTTGCTCCAACTGCAATGAAGAAAAATCTATCCGGTACGGTGAAGATTAACTTTGCTGATGGTGCGGTAAATGGCATTAACGTTGCGCAGATGATTCGTGAGAATTATGCGCGCTTTAAAGGTCAGTCTTTAGACGGTCAACAGGGTCCACAAAAAACGGATTTCAGTGCAATGAAAGCGACGCTAAATCTAGCAAACGGCGTCGTATCGACCAAAGACATGACGGCAGAATCACCACTGCTTCGTATTCAAGGTGAGGGCTCAGCAAACTACGTTAACGAAACAGCAGACTTCTTAGTACGTACTTCAGTTGTTGGCACGCTAGAAGGGCAGGGTGGTCAATCTATTGACGAGCTTCGTGACGTGACGATCCCAATCAAGATAACGGGTTCATGGGCTCAGCCTCAGTTCGCGCTGGTGTTTGACGATGTATTAAAAGAGAAAGCGAAGAAAGAAGTTGAACGCGCCACAGAGCGACTAGGCATTAAAGATGAGAAAACCAAAAAGGCGGTAGACGGCCTGCTAAAAGGTTTGTTTAACTGATGTAAGTAACCCTGTTGCAATTAGAACGATAAAGCCAGCCTGTAGAGGCTGGCTTTTTTACATTCCGAGTGTCTCCACTCATTACCAATCCAAATTGCCAGGCAAACTACCAATGCAAATCGAGATCTTGCTCTTCTTCTTTGATAGCGCCCCAAGATTCAATGAGTACAGATGCAGCTGCCATATCTATATTCTTTGAATCGACAGCACCACATGGCTTGCGAAGGGTTAACGAGTAGCTAGAGTCACCGCTTGTTTCGCGAATGGATTCCCAGCAAGTCATGGACTCTTGTAAGCTTTGAATTGGGCCCCATCCTAGGACGAACTCATGCTCATTCGCACGCATCCACAGTGCTAGAGTACAACTTTCCATAAAACTCTCCGTGTTAAAGTTATGTTGCATTTATGTTTAACTTAAACGAAATGCAACCTAATGTCATGTAGAGAGTTGAGTGAAATGTACCCTGTATGGGTGACTTCTCGATATTTTGGTATCAAAAGCGTCCCCCATAAGCGGTAAGATTGGAACTTACCAGTCGACGCCTTTTAGCGCTTTTACACCAGACTCGAAAGCATGTTTGATATTTTTAACTTCTGATACTGTATCTGCCATATCAATAAGCGTGCGATGTGCTGCGCGCCCAGTGATGATCACGGACTGCATGTTAGGGCGATTATTAAGTGCTTCGACAACCTCATCCAGTTCGATATAGCCATAGCTCACCATGTAGGTCAGCTCATCAAAAAGCACCACGTCGATAGATTCATCTTGCAGCATACGTTTACACTCTTGCCAAACGCCTTGTGCGGCTTCGGTGTCGGCGGCTTTATTTTGTGTCTCCCAAGTAAAGCCGGTTGCCATCACCTGAAATTCTACGCCTAGCTTTTCGAGCAGGTTACGTTCGCCGTTATCCCATGTGCCTTTGATAAATTGTGCCACTGCGCATTTCTTGCCGTGACCGACCGCGCGTGCCACTGTGCCAAAGCCTGAGGTCGACTTTCCTTTACCATTGCCAGTAATGACCAGTAGCAGCCCTTTTTCTACCTGCGCATTAGCGATTTTTTTATCAACATTCTCTTTCACTTTTTGCTGACGCTCTTTGTGGCGTTGCTGTTTAGCGTCTTCCGACAGTGACATGGGCATTCCCTTTGTTATTCGAAGTGTGTGCCCACCATCATAAAGCAATCATGGCAGAAAAAAACGGGATAATTCCTAAGGAAATACCCCGTTTGATTACCGTATTAGCGCTTATTGTTAAGCGCCTAATCGAGCCCGTACCACTTGCTCACAGCGGTCGACGTCTTTGACATGTTTGGGTACCACTAAGATCGTATCATTGCCGCCTATCGTGGCTAAGATGTCAGCATGCGGGTCAATATCTATCAAACGAGCGATGAGCTGCGCGCTACCTGGATGAGTCTTAATGACGACCAGTGATTGGTTATTAGTAATGAGCTCAATCTGAGAAGAGATGGATGAATCAACGCGGACAGAGGTGCTCTCTGCGGTTAGGCAGTAGGCTTTTTTGCCACACGCGTTTTGCATCTTCACCACGCCTAGATGAGCCAAAAGCCTCGAGACAGTGGATTGACTGATACCGGAGTAGCCGAGGTCGACTAAGGCTTGCCTTAGTTTATTTTGGGTGGTGAAGCTTTGCTGTTGCAGAAGCTTTTTGCAGACTTCGGTGAGCTTGTGGTCATCGACAGAAACGCTATCTAAATCAGGAGTGTCGTACATGTTTCACCTATTAAATAGTAAAACTCATCCTTGAGATGGTTATATATATTGTGAATCAGTAGAAATAACACTTCATACACTACCAAATTAGGTTTGGGTAAAATATATGCCCTTATCTCATTTTGAGGTTAGGTTATTGTTTGAACACTCAAAAGCGAGAGAATCCCCTCGCTTTTATTGGTGTTTACCGCTTCACGCTTGTTTATTGACCGAGTGTTGCCACCATGACGGCTTTAATGGTGTGCATGCGATTTTCTGCTTCATCAAAGACGATTGAGTAAGGAGACTCCACCACTTCATCCGTTACTTCGCATCCTTGTGAGAGTTCTGGATAGTCAGCCGCGAGTGCTTTACCGACCGTGGTATCTTCACCATGGAATGCAGGTAAACAGTGCATAAACTTCACATTAGGGTTACCCGTCGCTTTGATCACATCCATGTTAACTTGATACGGTAGCATCAGTTTGATGCGCTCCGCCCAGGCCTCTTTGGCTTCGCCCATCGAAACCCAGACATCGGTATACAGGAAGTCACAGCCTTGAACACCTTCTTGAACGTCTTCGGTGAGTACGATTTTTGCGCCAGTTTCAGCAGCTATGGCTTGGCATTGCTCTACAAGTGATGCTTCTGGCCAAAACGCTTTTGGTGCCACAAGACGGACCTCCATACCCATTTTCGCCGCACCAACCATAAGTGAGTTACCCATGTTGTTACGAGCATCACCTAAGTAAGCGAAAGTGATTTCGCTCAGCGGTTTATTTGGGGAGTGCTCCATCATTGTCATGAAGTCAGCAAGAATCTGAGTTGGGTGGAACTCGTCGGTTAAACCATTCCATACCGGCACGCCAGCGTATTGACCGAGCTCTTCGACAATAGCTTGTCCAAAACCGCGGTACTCAATGCCATCGTACATTCTACCCAGTACTCGAGCCGTATCTTTCATCGACTCTTTATGACCAATTTGAGAACCGGTTGGACCGAGATAAGAAACTTGAGCGCCTTGATCGAATGCCGCGACTTCGAAGGCACAGCGGGTACGAGTCGATGTTTTCTCGAAGATCAGAGCGATGTTTTTACCTTTAAGTCTTGGCTGTTCGTAGCCGTTGTACTTAGCCTTTTTCAGCTCAATAGACAGTTCTAACAAATGACCGATTTCGCGAGGTGTGAAATCAAGAAGTTTTAGGAAGTTACGATTACGAAGATTGAAAGCCATAATAGTGTCCTTTTTCAGTCTTGGCGCTGGCTCATACTGCTTGAATTAAGCCAGCGCTTCATATCATTGTGATTGAGAGAATTTAGCGTTTAGTAATAACGGTGCCGGCGTTGCCTTCAAGAATGCGAAGACCATCTTCTAACGCGCCAATACCGACCATTTGCCCACCTTGTTGAATAAACTCACAAGAAGCATCGATTTTGGGTCCCATTGAGCCAGCATCAAACTGGTAGCGGGAGAGTTCTGCTGGCGTTGTGGTATGCAGTGGACGCTGGGTTGGTTGTCCCCAGTCGAGATAGACCGCATCCGCATCGGTAAGAATCAGTAGGCGATCAGCATTCAACTGTTTGGCTAAGAATGCAGCCGACATATCTTTATCGATGACCGCTTCGACACCAACCAACTTACCGTCTCTCCGTGTAACCGGAATGCCGCCGCCTCCGGTACAGATCACGAGATGACCTTGCTCAATCAAAGAGGTGATTGCCTCATGTTCAATAATGCCGGTAGGCTGCGGACTTGGGACCACACGGCGGAAGTGTTGACCGTCCGGTTTTATGGTCCAGTGATATTTCTCTGCCAGGTCGCAGGCTTCCTGCTTCTCGTAGATTGGGCCGATCGGTTTTGTTGGATCTTTAAACGCAGGATCGTTTGGATCGACCGTCATTTGAGTTAGCATGCAAGTGACATTTCTATCTGGCATTTGGTTTTTAAACTCTTGCATCAGCATGTAACCGATCATTCCTTGTGTTTCACTGCCCAGCACATCGAGGGGATAAGGGTTAACCTTTTTGTATTCCAGTCCTTGAAGCGCTAACAAGCCAACTTGAGGGCCGTTACCGTGCACCAGTACAACGTTGTATTGTTCAGCGATCTTGGAAATGGTGTTGACCGCAACTTCAATATTATGTCTTTGTACTTCAGCTTCGAGTGGCTCACCTCTTTTTAGTAAGGCGTTACCACCAAGAGCGACGACAATGGTTTGTTTTTTCATAACTTTTTCATCCATTAAGTCTTAAGGAATGGTTAGATACCATCGCGTTCAATAGGGCAGCTCATGCATCGCGCACCGCCGCGACCGCGACCGAGTTCATCTCCAGGAATAGGGAGCACGGTGATACCAGCCTTGTCATACTTCTCATTGGTGTAGGTATTGCGTTCATAGCCAATAACGACGCCTGGTTTAACGGTCAGTACGTTGTTAGCGTCATTCCACTGTTCACGTTCTGCTTCAAAGTTGTCACCGCCTGTGGTGATAAGATTGAGCTTGTCGACGTGCAGTGCTTTCTCAATGGTGGAGATGTATGAGGTTTGCTGTGTGGCTTTTACTCGACCTGATTCATCACCTGTAAGGCTCCAGCACTTCACATCGTCAGGAATCACATTTGGATAGACCGAGAAGGTGTCTTCACGCATATGTGTCATGACAGTATCTAAGTGCATGCAAGAACGATCTTTTGGCAGTTCTAGTGCGATGACCTGTTTAGCTTGACCATGTTTGAACAAGCTAGAGGCAAGATGTTCAACGCCTTGTGGGGTTGTGCGCTCGGACATGCCGATGAGCACCGCACCTTTGCCAATGACTAGGACGTCACCACCCTCAATTGTCGAGTGGTCATAAGCGAGAGGCTCATCACCAAAGTACTTGATGAAGTCTTGACCGGCGAAACTTGGATGCCAGCGATAGATAGCGCGTAGATGGTTAGTTTCTCTTTGACGCGCCACCTTAGCCATGGGGTTAATAGAGACGCCACCGTAAACCCAGCAAGAGGTATCGCGGGTAAATAGGTGGTTTGGTAATGGGTCAATGATGAAATCATTTTTCTTATACAGAGACTGCAGCATAGAAGATGACTCTAAAGGCATCTCTCCAAAAGAAAGCCCACCAGTTAGAATCTTCGCGAGTTCCAGATTTGGAAGGTCAGCGAGGTAACATCTGACGTCATTCGCAAAGGTTGGGCCATAACGGAAGTCCGATACCTGAGTATTAAGTAGCCAATCTTTTGCTTCTGCGATTGCTAGGGTTTCTGCAAGAAGGTTGGTGAGTAGGAGTACTTCGACACCTTGCGACTCAAGTGTTTTAGCAAACACATCGTGCTCTTCACCCGCTTTTTCGACAGCAAGCACATCATCGAAAAGAAGCTGGTGGCAGTTAGATGGGGTAAGGTGTGTGAGAGCACGGCGTGGACGGTGAATTAACACACGGCGTAACTGACCAACTTCAGAACCAACATAGAGTTTATTCATAATCAAATCTCTCTAGTATTTATAAAAACTCAAAGAGTTTTATGTAGGGTATTTATTATTAGCTTCGTTGTGGTGGATATAATATGCATTAACTTATTCAGGATATGTTGGATCTTGATCACACACTTACTGTGCTACTGATTGGGTTAAAATAGGCGGCTGTTAACAATATCTATTCTTTAAAGGTCTCGAATAAAGTTGGGTATTTGACCGTTTAGGCGGGAATAATATGCATGAATTATTCGAAAAATAACGATTAAATAAAGCGCGAAGGAAATTTGATTCGCATTAGTTAAAATAATTCATTTCATTAGGTCGGCAGAATATGCATAACAGGCTACTAGATACCGTTTTTGGTCGCATTTTAGAGGTAATTGTTAACAGGATTTCTACCAAAAGTCGGATCTTGATCACTTTTTCAGTCAGCTTTGAAAGGGTTAAGAGTGTTGATATTGAGGGAGCTGAAGCTGTCGAAGGAGAGAAAAAAGAGATGATAGGGCAGTGGGAAATGGCTGTAACGAGCACTAAATAAAGAGAAAGCCCGCTATTGATAGCGGGCTTGTATCATTCGGCGCAGTTTGACTGAATCTTCAAAGCAGAGTTGTCAGCGAAACTAGCCGATCATGTACTTAGCCGATCAATGTGCCTAGGCTAAGCATAATGACACAGAACAGGGTTAGGATACCCATAAGCGGTGCGACCCATTTCAACCACCGAGCATAAGGTACGCGAGCGATGGCAAGTCCACCCATCACCACGGCCGAGGTCGGTGTTACCAGGTTCACCAGCCCCGAGGCAGATTGATAAGCGGTGATCACGAGATCCCTTCCAACGCCTGCAAAATCACCGAGAGGTGCCATGATCGGCATGGTCAATACGGCCAAACCTGATGTTGATGGAACTAAGAATGAAAGTAGTATTTCTAAGAAAAACATCACATTAACGAAGACAATTGACGACAGCCCCGTCACTATGTGCTCGGCAGAATTGAGGATGGTGTCGGTGATCATTCCCCTGTCCATCACGACCACAATGCCGCGCGCGATACCAATGATGAGAGCCACACCTAGCAAGTCTCTTGCGCCTTCAATAAAGCTTTCTATAAACGACTCTTCACTCATTCGTGCGACGAAACCAACCAGAATAGACGCAGCCAAGAACATCGCTGAGATTTCTGCCATCCACCATCCAGCGATAGAGACTCCATAGATCATGACTGCGAATGAACCAGAAAAAATGGTCAGGATGACTTTTCGAGTCGTTGTGAAATCAAGTTTCTCTTCGCCTTTATTACCTAAGAAGTGCGCTTTGTTTTCCTCATACTTGTCATAGACAATGGATTTGGTCGGGTCTGCTTTGACCATCTTGGCGTAACGCATCACATAGGCAACGCAAATCACCCAACCGACCACGAGCATGGCAAGACGCAGCATAATGCCATCCGTAAATGGAATGCCCGAAGCGTTGGCGGCGATGACGGTGGCAAATGGGTTAATGGTTGAGCCAAGCACGCCGATACCCGCTCCCAATAGAATAGTGGCTGCTGCGACGAGTGGGTCAAATCGCGCTGCCATCATGACCGGTACAAGTAAGGTATAGAAAGGCAGTGACTCTTCGGCCATGCCGTAAACCGTTCCGCCGGCTGCAAATAGAGCCATGAGGATAGGGATCATCAATTCCTCTCGCCCCTCAAGACGATGAGTAACCCGCTCGATACCTGCGTCTATTGCCCCCGTTTTGGTTACCAAACCAAGAAAGCCACCGATGACAAGTACGAACAGAGATACATCGATTGCGCCTGCCTCATAGCTGCTGTGATCGTAGAAACCGTCGATGGGTGCCATCAACACATCTATCGGGGTTTGAGGGTTACTTTCAACACTAGAATAGGTGCCAGCAACAGGGACTTCTCTTCCAAGGTCATCATTCATTACTCGCTCATATTGACCAGCGGGAATGATCCAAGTCATCAAAGCCACGATAGCAATGAGTGCAAACAAAATGGTGTAGGCAGAAGGGAACTTAAAATTGGTAAAAAAGCCGCCGGACTTTTTTGGTTCATGGACGACGTGGGCGGTCATAGCATTCTCCTTAGCAGGAAGTACTTTCTTCCCGCTTAGCTGTACGTTTAATGTTCAATTACCACATTGAAGCCATAAGAATTACTAATCTTTAGTGTGTCAGAAATGTACTATTAATCGCGATAAATAACTTGAGTCTGGTTCACATTTATTCTTGAGGAAAATAATCGGCAGCATTGGTAATGAAATATAAATGGACAAACAGTGGAAGAATAGTGAAAAACTATTTTTAAATGGCTGGGTTTGTTTCTTAGGTCGGATAATTATGCAGTATTTAAGATAATACTATTATTTTGATCTAAGTCACTTGAGGATTAATACGTTAAATAAGTAAAGGCTGTCGATGGAACCTTATAGTGGCAGCCTTATATATTTTTTATTGCGTTGACTTATCATGCTGAGCTTCGATGTCAGCTGCTTTGCTTGCCGCTGGTCTTGCATGAAGTGCCGATAAGTACCTTTTGAGCGCTGGGTACTTGTCGAGCAGAGCCAACTCGGCGGAGATCTCGATGATCCAAGAGAGAAGAATATCCGCGGCACTGAACTGATCACCGAGTAGCCAAGTATTGTCGCTGAGATGATCGTTTAGATAGCCAAGGATTAATGCCAGTTCCTGCTTGCTGTAACCATCAAGAAAGCGCGTTTCACTGCCATCAATCTTTAAGAAGTAGTGGAGTAGCAAAGGCAGCGAGGCTGAGCTTTCAGCAAAGTGCAGCCATTGCAAGTAGAGCGGGTAGTTCTCAGAGTCTTTTACCGGCATCAGACTGTCTGCACCAAAGCGCTCAGATAAATACTCGGTAATGGCTCCAGACTCTGCCAATACCTGACCATTTTCTTCAATTACGGGTGACTTACCCAACGGATGAATCGCTTTAAGCTCGGCTGGTGCCAGATTGGTTTCCGGTACACGCTGATAAGCTTTGATTTGGTATGGAACCTGAAGCTCTTCAAGTAGCCAGATGATGCGTTTAGAACGAGATTTATTGAGGTGATGTAGGGTAATCATTATCCGCCAACCTTTACGTTAAGTGTGTAATGTCTCTGTCTAGTTACGTAGCACAGTATCAGTATGATATTTTAATTGCAATAAATATAATTGCGCACAATTTATGTGTAAAGTATGCGTATCTCTTAGTAAGTGATTATGGCTGGTGGCTGAAGTATTGTTGGTATCGATGGGTACCTAATTAGACCTTAGACTAGACTTGTTATAACGTAAGGATGAAAACGTGTATCAACAAGCCGTTGATTCGATTAGGCTCATTTCAAACTGAGGTAACCCAAATGGATCGAACCACCTATGCTGCAGACAGCAAGTATTACTCTAATCATCGCTTTGAAGGTGATACAGAAAAGTGCATGTCTGAGATGCGTCAACTGATTCAATCATATCGTGAACAGTTCACTGATTTACCCGTTGAAGAGGCTTTAGAAGGTAAACTGGAGGGGCAGATCAGGGTGACCAAAGCGGATATGGAAGAGAAAGCGCCTCCATTTAATACTGACCAACACCTCGTCGCGATACGTGAACCTATGGCCGCTCGAACTGAGGCGGATAAGATCGCGGCAAAAAAGCATATTTTGCTCTATGTTGACCGATGCGTCAGGCAATATGCAGGTCAGCCCAACTCTGTGATCAATTGCGCTTTTGCGTCCATAGTCGAGACTATGTATCACCTAGAAATTTTAGAGTTTGATGAAGCGGAAGCGCTGTTGGTCAAGACAACACGAGAGGTACTGGCACCAGAAAGTGACTCGGATAACGATTCAGATTAGATGCGCTCCCAAACTCTTTCTGATAGGGCTACCGAATTGGTAGCCCTTTTTAGTTTAAACCGCCAAGTAAGAGAAAGATCCAAGCGACTGCCATTGAAAATCGAAATACCCACTTGCTTCCTTTTGCTTCCAAGTCGTTGTTCATTGTTTGTAAATACCTTATATCTCTTCTAGAGCGTGATGCTTACATTTTGCCGACGTTCGACTTGTTATTCGAACTAGGTTCTCATCAGTTTTCGAATGAATGATGAAAGAGTAGTTTCCCCAAACGACAAAAGCCTTCCTTGAGGAAGGCTTTTCTAGCTTTCAACCGTTATCGGTTGATATCGATAACATCGATAGGAAGTTTCAGTGTGACAGGCTCAAGTGGTTGCTGCTCAGCGAGCTTACCGCCTCGAGCTTCAACGCGCTCCCATGCAGCCGTCTCCCAACCTTGGATCTTATCGGTTAGTGCTGGTGCGTACGGCTTGATACCTGTGTCGAAGACTTCAATAAACACATCGTTATTATGAATCTCCGTATAGCAGGTATGCTGGTCACCGTAAGGACAGTTCGAGATAACCACATACATATCTTGCTCGGCATACCATTCGATGGCGGTTCCGTCCTCTACAGGCGGCGTCGGACACATGCGTGCACGAGTGATATTTTGCTCATCGAGCATAAACTGGTTGCCTTGGAAGATGTTCCAGTCGTTGCGGTCTGCAAAGAACTGAGTTACCTCTTTACGGATCTTTTCGTCTTCAATGTTCGCGATAGCAGGAATTCGACTAAACGCATGCAAGAAGTTCTCGTGACATGAGTTCGTCACCTTGTCCAAGCCGTGTGCTAGACCAATATATTCAGGTGAGCAGTGAGCTGCGAGCCAAATATGCGTAAAGCCCTCTGGCAATTGTTCATATGGAAACTCATCTTCAACCAGCGTCGCCATTTTTCTAAAGTGACGCGATTGAGACCAGATACCGGAATATAAGCGTTGGTTAAAGCCTTCGATTGCCGTTGAGTTTAGGTGATCTGAATACTGCTCCAGATCAGTTGTCACCATCAACACATCCATAATTTGCGTTCGACCGTTGTTGCCGTCTGCGCTTGGACGTTGCTCAATACGAATAACCTGGCCTGCTTTTACCAAGAACGAGTTACCAGTCTCGCGCTTTAGTACATCAGAATACACATGCTTGCGAGTGCCGTTGCGTTTGGTGTCGCGAACACGTTGATAGAAGTCTAGGTCTGCTGACAGTGAGTCTGAGTAGGTTTTTACTGGGTCAACGTTAGCGTCGTAAGAAGAATCGAAGTTTTGAGCAAGTTGCTCACCACATGGCTTACATAGTTCAGTCATAGTTTTTACCCTATGCTAAGGAATCCATTTCGATTATGGCCGTGGGTTCCATGCACGACTTCTGATAAACACCTGAGGGTGTGTCCCCCTTGGTTGATTGACATAGTAAACGTGAGTCAAAAAATAGACAAAATAGGAACCGCTCGAGGGAGCGAATAGATGAGCCTTGTAATTGTTTGAGGAGGTGCTACCCGCCAAACCACTCAAAGCGTAAAGCTATATAGGCTTTTCTTCGATTTGTTGATTACGGGCGATGTAAAGCCGATAGATGGTAATTAGGTTAGTGATGATAAACGTGGTTTCAACGAGAGAGCCCCCAATTGAGCCAAGCCAGATGTTATGAGTTGCCCAACAGAGCGAGTTAAATAGAATAAGGCAACGAAGGGTAATGCCTTTTTTGGAAAACAGAGCCCAAGTCCCGACCGATGAACCGATGACTGTCAGAACCTCGAACATGCTGGTCACATTCGGGACGGTCATCCCCCACATCACGGCGATAAAACACCACATCACGCCTCGAGACTGCGTTTTTATCGATATAAAGCTTCGTATCGCGTTCAACGTTACACCGATAGCCGCAACCGTGGCGCCCATTAAGACGAAATGAATCGCCATAATGAAGCAGAATGTGGTCATGTGATAACGAAAGCGAATGTCGTCTTTTTGCCAGAATGCCATCACACCGAAGATGAATGCGATGCCTCCAATGGCTTGTGCAATGAGATTGTCCAACGAACGCCCCTATAAAATGAACCTACAAAAACGAAATAATGAGCTGAGTAGCACGCCACCCAGCTCATTTTTATAGCGAAGAGGGAGAGTTAGTCCCTAAGCTCAAAGTAACGTTTTGCGTTACCAAAGCAGATGTCTTCAACCATAGGCCCCAGCAATGAAAAGTCATTAGGTACCTCACCATTCTCTGCCCAGCGTCCAACCATGTCACACAGTATGCGTCTAAAATATTCATGGCGAGTGTAAGAAAGGAAGCTGCGAGAGTCGGTCAGCATACCAACAAACTGGCTGAGTAGACCAAGTTGCGACAACTGCTCCATTTGGCGCTGCATGCCATCTTTTTGGTCGTTGAACCACCAACCCGAACCAAACTGTATCTTGCCTGCTATGCCTCCGCCTTGATAGTTACCAATCATGGTGGCCATCATCTCGTTATCACGTGGGTTCAAGCAGTACAAAATAGTGCGTGGCAGCTCATTAGTTTTATCCATATCATCAAGCAGATGTGCCAGCTCAAATGCGAATGGACGATCGCCAATCGAATCGAAGCCTGCATCAGCGCCTAACAACTGGAACATACGAGTATTGTTGTTGCGCTGAGCGCCAATATGTAGCTGCATCACCCAGCCTAATTGAGCATAACGCTTCCCTAGCCATACTTGAACAGCCGTAGAGAACTGAGCACACTCATGCTCAGTCAGACTTTTGCCGTTTAAGCGTTTGGTGAGCAAGGTGTCTAAATCTGAATCTGTCGGGATAGGCGCATAGCGTACTATCTCGATGCCATGATCGGCGGCGCGACAGCCATGTGCGTCGAAGTGCGCTAGACGCTTATCAAGCGCAGCGGTCAAATCACTAAAGCGCTGGATGTTGATGTCGGCTGCTTGCCCTAGTGCTTGCATATAGTCTGCAAAGCCATCGAACTCAATCTTAAACGCTTTATCTGGACGCCAGCTAGGTAAGACTTGGGTCGTGAAGGAAGCGTCATCAGCGATAGCCTTGTGATGTTCTAGGGTATCGATTGGGTCATCAGTCGTACCGGCCATGACCACATTCATCTGCCGCATAATGCCCCGAGCGCTAAACTCCGACGTTGCGAGCATCTCGTTACATTGATGCCAAATTTGCTCAGCCGTTTTTGGGCTGAGTAGAGTACCAGTGATACCGAATGGGCGGCGTAGCTCGAGGTGCGTCCAATGATACAGTGGATTACCAAGTGTTTGCGGAACGGTTTTTGCCCACGCTAAGAACTTTTCATGATCGCTCGCACCGCCAGTAATCAAGTGCTCTTCGATGCCAGCAGAGCGCATACCACGCCATTTGTAGTGATCGCCCTCTAGCCAAATCTGGGCTAGGTTGTCGAACTGGCGATTTGTTGCTACTTCTGCAGGGTTTAGGTGGCAATGATAATCGTAGATCGGCTGTGAACTCGCATGTTCATGATATAAGCGGCGAGCAGTCTCGTTCGACAGCAAAAAGTCTTCACATAAAAAGTGCTTCATTGTTGTTTCCCCTTATAAAGCTGCAACTGTATGTTTTGCACCATGCTCAATCAGTGATTGATAGGCCGTACTTACCGCATCGATGACAATAGGATTCTGTCCAAGCTCAGTAGGGAAAATCGCCTCAAGGCTGAGCAGAGCAGGAACCACAGAAACGTTCAATCCATGTTGTTCACAGATTTGCTTTAGGGTTTCTGACATAGGGTCGCGAACATCAATCGCATTACCTTGCTCATCTTGGGCGGCGACGTAACGCATCCACCCTGCAATACCGGTCGCCAACCACTTAAACTCAGAACCATTTTCTAGGTGATATTTCAGGCTGCCTCCCATACGCTGTGGGATTTTTTGGCTTCCGTCCATCGCGATTTGCCACGTTTTGTGCTTGAGGCTTGGGTTGGTAAATCGGTCAATTAGCAGTTTGGCATAAGCTTCTAAGTTAGTCCCCTCGGGCATAGTCAATGAAGGCGCTTGTGCCTTCATCATCATGTCAAACGCCGCCTTACGATAGCCGGGATCCGTCATAGTGTCAGAGATGTGTGCATAGCCTCCGAGGTAACCAAGATAGGCTAGGAAAGAGTGGCTTCCGTTAAGCATACGAAGTTTCATCTCTTCATAAGGCACCACATCGGCAACAAACTCGGCGCCAGCAACATTCCAGTTAGGGCGACCGGCAACGAAGTTATCTTCGATTACCCATTGATGGAAAGGCTCACAGGCAATGCCACAAGGGTCTTCAACACCAAGCAGCTCGGTAATTTCAGTCAAGGTTTCAGGCGTTGCGGCTGGGACAATTCGGTCGACCATAGTGCAAGGGAAAGTCACATTAGCTTCAATCCATGAACCAAGTTCAGAATCGAGCAGTCGGGCAAATTCAAGAATTGCCGCTTTTGCAACGTGGCCGTTTTCTTGTACGTTGTCGCAAGACATGACAGTGAATGGAGGAAGGCCGCGTTCTCGGCGGACTTTCAATGCCTGCACAATATATCCAAGAGCCGTTTTGGGCGTGGTCGGGTTTTCCAGATCTGCGATGACAAGAGGGTTGTGTTTATCTAGCAGACCGGTTGCAGGGTCTGCGCAGTAACCTTTTTCAGTGATAGTCATGGAAACGATGGCGACTTGTGGCTCAGCCATTTTCTCGATGACGGCTTGGATACCGTCTAAATTTGGATGCAGAGATTCGGTAACGGCACCAACCACCTTGATCTCGGTGGAAGTTGCGCCTTTTTCAGCCACTGAGTATAGGTGGTCTTGCTCGCGAAGAGATTCAATAAGGTCCTCACCACCAAATAGGTTGACCTCACAAATACCCCAATCGCTGTCCGATTTTCTTGCTACCTCATCAGTAAACAGACCTTGGTGGGCACGATGAAACGCCCCAAATCCAAGGTGGACTATGCGGCTTTTAAGTTGGTTTCTTGGGTACAGAGGAGTGTTTACGCCGTCATTCAGTTTTGTGTTGGCAATTGATTTCATTATTGTTTCCTTGTACCCGCTGGCATGCCAGCGGGTGATTAATTGCTTATGTCGATTAGTAGCCTAGAACCAAGTTCGGAAGGAATAGGCTTAATTGAGGAATGAAGGTCACTGCCAACAGCGCGAAAATCAGTGCGGCGTAGAAAGGCAGTAGTGGTTTAATTACTTTATCGATGGAGATATTCGCCACCGAGCAACCGATAAAGAGTGCACTACCTACTGGAGGAGTACAGATACCGATGGCAAGGTTGAATGTCATCATGATGCCGAAGTGTACTGGGTCGATACCAAGGTCAAGGGCGATCGGTAAGAAGATAGGTGTAAAGATAAGAACAGCTGGCGTCATATCCATAAAGATGCCGACGATCAGCAGAATGACGTTGATGATGAGCAAGATCATCAGCGGGTTCTCTGAAATAGCCAGAAGGGCGTCTGAGATCATGTATGGGATATCAGCATTCGCCATGGCCCACGACATTCCCATCGAAGCGCCAACCAGCAGTAGCACGATCGATGTTGTTACTGCAGACTCCAGTACAATCTTAGGCAGGTCACGCCATCTCACTTCACGGTAGATAAGCACCGCAAGAATAAAGGTGTACATGACCGCTATCGCCGACGCTTCCGTTGCGGTAAAGATGCCGCCAATGATACCGCCCATAATAATGACGATAAGCATAAGTGACGGTGCTGCCTTCAAAAAGGTATCCCACACTATTGCTAGGCTAGGGCGCTCAGCAACCGGGTAGCCGCGGCGTTTAGCAATGAATCCAGCCACCATCATTAGGCTCAAACCCATGATAAGCCCTGGAATGTACCCAGCAAGAAACAGTGCAGCAATAGAAGTACCACCAGAGACCAATGAAAACACGATCAGTGTATTACTTGGTGGAATCAGCAAACCTGTCGGACAAGAGGTAATGTTAACGGCAGCGGAAAAGTTCTCGTCATAGCCATCTTTCTTTTGTAGTGGTGACATGGTGCCACCCACAGCGGCCGCTGAAGCCACAGCCGAACCTGAGATAGAGCCGAACATCATGTTTGCCATAACGTTAACGTGGGCGAGTGAACCAGGCAGGCGCCCACCAAGTACTTTGGCAAAGTTGATCAATCGAACGGCAATACCGCCTTGGTTCATGATGTTACCCGCCAAGATAAAGAACGGAATTGCCAACAGAGCAAAGTTATCAAGGCCAGCAGCCATGCGCTGAGCAACAACCGCAATAGCGGGCTCAAGAGGTAAACTCATTAGAATAGTTGCTAGTGACGACAAGCCAATAGCAAAAGAAACCGGAACGCCAATTGCGAGCAAAAACGCAAACGTACCAAAAAGGGTCAAAATTACTTGCCACTCCATATTGGAATACCTCTATTTAATCCAGTTGAGAGCCAGCATAAGGGGCGCTACCACCTGCTAACTGTTTGATTCGTTCAATAGCAAAAACGATCGAGTAGAAGATCATCAAAGCCCCGCTGATCGGCAGACAGAAATAGATGTAACCCATTTCTAATCCTAAAGCGGGTGTCACCTGACCCATCGCCAGTGTTTTTAACGCGAGCTTAGTGCCTCCATAAACAAGAACGACAAAGGCGAAGAGTGCGATCGCGAGTTGAATGACAATTTCGTTAATGGCTTTTCTAGTACCCGTTAACTTCATAGTGAGAAGATCGATAGCCAGATGACGCTTTTGACCTGTGGTATAGGCAGCGCCAATAAGAGCAACCCACATAAACAGATAGCGGGCGAGTTCGTCGGTGACTGTGCTGGGTTTGCCGATCACATAGCGTGATATCACTTGCCAAATCACGCAAAAAACAAGAAAGGTCGAGAGGGACACGGTAAAGCCCGCTAAGCCTCTATTTATGTAGGTGACCAATTTATTCATTCTATTTTCCTTCAGCGTAAATGTGCGTCTATGAGCATATTTTGGGCGACCAATTGGGG
Organism: Vibrio maritimus; assembly: GCF_021441885.1. Lineage (NCBI taxonomy): Bacteria > Pseudomonadati > Pseudomonadota > Gammaproteobacteria > Vibrionales > Vibrionaceae > Vibrio > Vibrio maritimus. The sequence goes on along the minus strand of NZ_CP090438.1, from coordinate 2,575,346 downwards.
TTTGAGGTTCGCGGTTGCATAATAAACACACTAATTTTCGTTTTGGATTATAGCGGCACACCAAAAATGTTCATGTGACCCCTCTCACATTCAAATTGGTTGACCAATTGTTTGGGTTTTATTGTGATATTGGTCAATCAATTGATCATTTAGGTTTGACGGTATCGATGGGTAGCGCCAATATTGCATTCGAAACAGCCAATACCCTACATATTGGATAACCAATCCACGGAGAAGAAAGATGACAATGAAAAGAACGCTCGTAAGTGCAATGGTTGGTACTGCTTTAACGTTTGGTGCTGCGGCATCGGCATACGCTACAACGACATTAAAGCTAAGCCATAACCACCCTCGTGATCATGCAGTACACAAAGCAATGGACTTCTTAGCGAAGGAAGTTCGTCAAGCGACAGATGGTGAGGTACGCATTCGTATTTACCCAGATGCTCAACTTGGTACTCAGCGAGAGTCAATGGAGCTAATGCAAAACGGCGCTCTAGATATGGTGAAGAGTAACGCGGCAGAGCTTGAAGCTTTCTCTCCAGCGTATTCGGCATTCAATCTACCTTATCTTTTCCGTGATAAAGACCACTACTACAGCGTAACGGGTGGTGAGGTTGGTCGAGAAATCCTTGATTCATCTTCAGACAGTGGCTTCATTGGCGTTACTTACTATGATGCGGGTGCACGCAGTTTCTACACCAGTAAGCCGATCGAAACACCTGAAGATTTGAAAGGAATGAAGATCCGAGTTCAGCCAAGCCCATCGGCAATCGCGATGGTTAAAGCACTAGGTGGTAACCCAACCCCTCTTGCGTACGGCGAACTTTATACTGCGCTTCAGCAGGGTGTTGTTGATGCAGCAGAAAACAACATTCCTTCATTTAGCTTGAGTCGCCACAGTGAAGTGTCTAAGTACTTCAGTCTAGACGAGCACACTATGGTTCCTGATGTACTGGTTATTTCTACCAATACCTATGACAAGTTGACAGAAGAGCAGCAGCAAGCACTGATGAAAGCAGCGGAAGACTCTTCTGAATATATGAAAGAGCTGTGGGCTGCATCAGAAGCGAAAGAGCGTGAAAAAGCAGAGAAAATGGGCGTGACGTTTGTGAAACCAAACAAAGCGGCATTTGTTAGTGCGGTACAACCTATGTATGCGGATATCGAACAAACAAAACCTGAGCTTAATCAGCTAGTTGAACGCATTAAAGCGGTTCAATAAATCGATTAAATCATCGATAAAACTACACGAAAAGGTGTTATCACAGAGTGTGATGAAAAGGTTGACCAATTGATCATAGCCTATATTATATTGAGATAATTATATTAGATGCAATACAGTGACAATATCATCATGATGCCCTTCGAGCCGAAAAGACCTTATCAGGAAATCGGTCTGAAACTAAGACAAGAGCTATTAGACGGTCGTTATAATATCGGCGATCGTCTACCACCAGAGCGTGATATCGCGGAGCGCCTAGACGTCAGCCGAACGGTGGTTCGTGAAGCGCTGATTATGCTCGAACTTGAAAACTTAGTGGAAGTGAAAAAGGGCTCGGGTGTGTATGTACTGAACATGCCATCTAATGCTAATTCTCGCTCAAATATTGTTGGGGATGACGCCGGACCATTTGAAATGCTGCAAGCTCGCCAGTTACTAGAAAGTAACATTGCTGAGTTTGCGGCGATGCAAGTGACTCCGAGCGACATCACCCAAATGAGAGCAGCATTGGAGCTTGAACGTCAAGAGCTTGCAAGTGGTACCAAGGATTGTAGCGGAGACGAAACTTTCCATCTATGTATCGCCCAAGCGACTCAAAACTCTGTCTTAGTGGATATGTTGAGACAGTCTTGGGAGCGACGTGAAAGCAGCCCAATGTGGAAGAAGCTCCATTCTCATATCAATGGTCAAGATTACCGAGAAGAGTGGTTGCAAGATCATGCAAAAATCCTTGCCGCCCTTCAACGTAAAGATCCAATTGCCGCCAAAAACGCGATGTGGCAACACCTTGAAAACGTCAAACAGCGCCTACTAGAGCTGTCTGATATCGATGACCCTAACTTTGATGGTTACTTGTTCAGCTCCAACCCTGTGGTGTTGCTGGGCAACGATTAAACCTCACAACTGGCTCGACATGTCGTCGTAGTCGTTCGTTACAGCTGCTGTCGCAGCTGTCTTTGGAAGTCGTTTTTTGCACTTAGCTTGTTTTTACGGGCGGGTTAAGTGCGCTTAAAAGAAGGTGAAGTGTCATGGAACAAACTTGGCGTTGGTATGGCCCAAACGATCCGGTATCTCTAGATGATATTCGTCAGGCAGGTGCTACGGGAATCGTAAATGCATTGCATCACATCCCAAATGGTGAGGTGTGGTCAAAAGAAGAGATACTGGAGCGCAAAGCGATTATTGAGAGCAAGGGGCTCACTTGGTCGGTTGTTGAAAGTGTCCCGGTTCATGAGGAAATCAAAACACAAACGGGTGATTTCCAACAGTGGATCGATAACTACAAGCAAACACTGCGTAATCTAGCAGAGTGTGGCATTGATACCGTTTGCTACAACTTTATGCCAGTGCTTGATTGGACTCGAACTGATCTTGAGTTCGAGATGCCAGATGGCTCTCGAGCATTGCGTTTTGACCAGATCGCGTTCGCAGCATTTGAGCTACACATCCTAAAACGACCAGGTGCTAATGCTGACTATACCGAAGCGGAACAGCAGCAAGCGGCGGACTATTTCCAGAACATGACTGAGGAACAAGTTCAGCGCCTGACCAGTAACATCATCGCAGGATTACCCGGTGCGGAAGAGGGCTACACATTAGAAGAGTTCCAAGCGCAGCTGGATCGCTATGCTGATATTACTAAAGACAAACTGCGTGAACATATGGCGCACTTCCTGTCAGAACTCATGCCAGTATGCGAAGCGCATGGATTGAAACTGGCAGTGCACCCAGACGATCCACCGCGTCCAATTCTTGGCCTGCCAAGAATCGTCTCGACCATCGAAGATATCGATTGGTTGACGGAAAACGTGCCAAGCAAAATGAATGGACTTACCATGTGTACAGGCTCTTATGGGGTACGTGGTGATAATGACTTGGTCAAAATGATTAAAAAGCACGGCGACCGAATCTACTTTACCCATTTGCGCTCAACCAAGCGTGAAGAGAGTAATCCAATGACATTCCATGAGGCGGCGCATTTAGATGGTGACGTAGACATGTACAATGTTGTCATGGCTATCTTGGATGAAGAGCATCGCCGCTCGGAAAAAGGTGATAACCGCCTGATCCCAATGCGACCAGACCATGGTCATCAGATGCTCGATGATCTCAACAAGAAAACGAATCCAGGTTACTCTGCGATTGGGCGATTGAAAGGACTTGCCGAAGTCCGAGGCCTTGAAATGGCGCTCAAGCGCGCTTTCTATACCAAGTAGGTTAACTTGTTTTCAAGAGCCAGCATGTTGTCATGCTGGCTCTTTTGCATTTCTTCTGTGTGAAGTCTTGGTGAGCAAACTGGTAATTTGAACTAGTGACACAGTTTATTACGGGCTAGATTGCCGCACTTAGTGTTGTTCGCTAGTGTTCGATTAAGTCTTCAGTCGTAGTAAGGTCTTTGAGTTGTTTCCCCTGATAAAGCGTCACGCATTTAAATCGAGCCTTTGTTTACTCACACTTTCATTACTCTCTGCATGTGGTGGAGAGGGGGAGTCTGGAGGTCTTTCTCCTGAGCCTAATCCATTAACACAAGATCAGCGTTACGACCTCCTCTATCGCTCTACATTTGGACCTAAGCCTAACTCCTATCAAGAATTAGCCGATCTTGGCTACTCAAGATGGCTTGATAAGCAGTTTTCTATGGCTCCGAGCCTGCATTTAGCCCGTCTTAAACAGTATCCGCTTGAGGATGGGCGAGACAGTTACAACCAATCTGACCGCGTGTCAGTATGGTGGGATCTTAGCTTAAATGCCCCCGATCAACTCAGGCAGCGAGTCGCGTTCGCCCTTAGTGAAATCTTCGTGATTTCGCGATATGGCGCCAGTTTAAATGGCCGCGTTCTGGAGATGACCGACTATTACGACATGCTCATCACACACGCATTTGCGAATTATCGCGAGTTGATTGAATCGGTGACCCTGCACGCTGCCATGGGGGATTATTTGTCGATGATGGCAAATCAAAAGGCAGACCCAGAGAGTAATCGTTACCCCGATGAAAACTACGCACGCGAAGTGATGCAACTGTTTAGTATCGGTCTGTATGAGCTAAACCCAGATGGCTCGGAGAAGCTTGATAACCAAGGGCAGTTGATTCCAACGTACTCGCAGGATGATATTGAGAATCTGGCTCGAGTGTTTACCGGCTGGCACATCGCTGAGAAAAACCAGCCTAATTGGGGCTCTAAAGATGGCAACTGGCTTTTGCCAATGGTGGCGTATCCAGAACGTCATGATTTTGAGGAAAAAGTGGTGATGGGAGAGGTGTTTGTTCAAGGGCAGACCGCCGAACAAGATATGGCGCAGGCCATGGATATGTTGCTAAACCATCCAAACACAGGCCCATTTATCAGTCGCCATCTTATCCAAAGGTTAGTGACATCTAATCCGTCTCCCGCTTATGTCGCAAGAGTGAGTGCGCTATTTGACGATAATGGGAGCGGCGTGAGAGGCGATCTCAAAGCGGTAGTTCGTGGGATTCTTACGGATGAAGAGGCGCTGAATGGAGGCGAACGCTCGCCCGTTAAGATGAAAGAGCCTCTAATTGCGATGACCAATTTTTTCCGAGCTCTCGAGGCGAAATCCGCTGACCCTTCGGGCCGCTTTCATAACTCCATCAACACCTTTGGAGCATATGGACAGTCGCCGCTCGGCTCTCCAAGTGTCTTTAATTTTTTCTCGCCAGATTATGCCCCGAACGGGGAGATAGCGGATGCGAATGATGTAGCACCTGAATTTGAGATATTGAGTTGGAACAATTTCATCCTCACTAACAACCAGCTTTGGTCGGCAACGGGCAGGACAAATTACAATGGCGAGGATAATCCGGTGCGCATTGTCATTAATACCGCACCGCTAGAAGCGATAGCCAATGACCACGAAGCATTGATTGAAGAGATTGAAAGGCGACTGCTCTCTCAAAGAATGAGCGAGCCACTCAAAGCGATTGTCCTAGAAGGGTTGGAAGACCTTCGTGATACGCAACAAAGCTTGAAGGTCCGTAATGCTCTCTACACCGTCGTAACCAGTCAAGAATTTCATATCGAGGAGCTTGCCCAATGATTTCACGTCGTCAATTGTTAGCCGCTATGGCGTCGACTCCACTTGTTTCGATGTTGGGTACAGGCACTGCTCATGCTTTGCCAGACAGTGATTATAAGGCTCTGGTTTGTGTGTTTTTATTTGGCGGCAATGATGGTTTTAACATGTTGGTGCCCGCCGATAACGCACACTATGATGAGTACGCGACCGCTCGTCCTGCTATTGCTATTCCGCAAGCATCTCTATTGCCTTTGTCATTGAGTACCGGCTCTAGCTTGGTATTGGGATCACACCCATCGATGAGCGAGATTCAAAGCCTGTTCAATAGTGGAAAAATCATTCCTATTGCCAACAGTGGCGTGTTGATTGAGCCTTCGACAAAAGAAGGTTTGAAAGACGGCACACATGCTATGCCTCCGTTTTTGTTCTCACACAACTCACAGCAAATAGAATGGCAGCGGGGTTGGTCGGGCAGTACGACAACACTTGGCTGGGCCGGACGGTTGATGGATGTGCTCAGTAGCGATTCCGATGAGATTAGCCCGACCTTTAGCCTCAATGGCTATGCCCAGCTACTCAACGGCAGCGTTCAGAGTGCGAACCTTATTAATGCCTCATCTTTGCCAAAAGTTAACGCAGTCAGTAATGCACAGCGGCGTAAAAGTTTCGATCAAGTGATGAGCCTCTCCCCATTGACCGCATTCGGTCGAGAGTTTGACCGAGTCAAGGATGATTCCATTTCAATACGAGATCAGCTAGCGGCTGCCATTGAGTCTGTTCCTGAAGAGGAGCATTTCCCAGATATCTCTTTGAGTCAGCAATTACATACGGTTGCAAGATTGATTAAGTCGAGTGACCAACTTGGGCACCAAAAACAAGTCTATTTTGTCGGCTTCGGTGGCTTTGACACCCACGCCAACCAATTGGAAGACCACGCCCAGCTAATGAGCGCATTAAGCCAATCGTTAGCAGCGTTCAATCAATCAATGGAAGCCGCAGGGCTTGGTGATAAAGTCACAACGATGACAATGTCCGATTTCGGAAGACGTTTAGCGAGTAACGGTACCGGTACTGACCATGGCTGGGCCAGCAATCACCTTGTGATGGGCGGCGCATTGAATGGTGGCCAGTTATATGGCCAGTGGCCATCACTCATTCTTGATGGAGAGAATGATTTCAACAAAGGACGAATGATACCGACGACGTCTGTTGAGCAGATTGGAGCGACGATCGCTAAGTGGATGGGAGTAACTAGACAAAGCTCAATGGATTATATCTTCCCAAACCTCGCGAATTTCACGGTTCAGGATTTAGGCTTTTTGAAGTCATGAGCGCTAGCTTGTGTTAGGTATGCTCGCTCCCCAGTCTTGCTTCCAGGCCCGAATTTTGTGAGTGAAAATCGCGCACTCATCCCCACACCCAGTTTTATTTACTGTATTGTAAGTCAATATATTGGATACTATACCGAAGTGACTCCACTCTGAATCCTGCATCTTGAAGTCACTTTGGTGTATGACAATAGTGCATTATTGAAGGAAGTATGTAATGAGTAAAAAGATGACAATGGCTGAGATTTCAAGACAGCTTGGAATTTCGACAATGACTGTGTCACGTTACTTTAATGGCGGTTATGTCTCGGCTGAGAACCGCCTTAAAATTGAAGCTATCGTCAAAGATAATCATTACACACCTAATATATTTGCTCGCTCTATTCGTAGCCAATCCAATATTATTGGTTTCGTCGCGCCTCGTATTGAGTCATATACGACGAGTTTAGTGATCAAAGGGGCGCTGGCTGCTGCCAATGAATCACAAGTACGAATGCTGTTTCATTCCACAGGGTTTAATCATGAGTCAGAATGCCAAGCTGTGAGAGAGTTTAACGGCTTGAATGCACTGGGCACGATTATTATCGCTTCAAAACACAGTGTTGAAGAGACTTTTTATCGAGCCTTAGATAATGTGTTATTTATCGGCAAAAACTCCCCCCATCATTGTTGTTTATACTACCCCGATCATGCTGCTATTAAAGCACTCGTCTCTCAAACCATTACTCAGTTAAAACAGCAGCAAGCACCACTGGTAGCCGTAAATTACATTTACGATGAACGTATGCTTTCTAGCCGAACTAAGTCGATGCAAGCCACCATTACCGACACCGTACCCGAGTTACACTTTTCACTGCAAGCCTTAGCCAACTCTGAGGAAAAAGCCGACTACCAGGCAGTTCAATTACAGCCCAATCATGTCTACTTTTGTGCCACCGATAATATTGCAATTCGTTTATATCGTCGTGCCAAAGAACAGCAACTCAAGATTGGTCATAACGTATGGATTGTAGGTATGGGCGACTATGACTACAGCGATCTGCTGGTCCCGAGCCTGACTACTGTGGCTTTTAACTACTATGAAGTGGGCTACCAAGCTGTCAAAAAACTGATAAAGCGCGATTTCAGTTCCGTTGAAGGTACATTTGATTTGAAAATGAGAGAGAGTTCACAGTTCTCTTGAGGTTATGAGGGGTATCTCACAGTTTCTTTGAAATTATATTGAGTCTAAACATAATACATTTAACCTCATGTGTTATCGATAACACATAACATAACATTGATGATTTGCGCCAATAACACACATGCAAACCCACTCGAGTGGTGGAAAAAAGCGACCGCCTACCAAATTTATCCCCGTAGCTTTTATGATACGAACCAAGATGGTATTGGTGATATCAATGGAATCATTGCCAAGCTGGATTACCTAGCTGATTTGGGCATTGATTTAGTATGGATTTGCCCATTCTATGCTTCACCGAATGATGACAACGGTTACGACATTAGTGACTACCAAGCGATTCATCCTGACTTTGGAACCCTGGAGGATGTGGATAGACTGATCGCTGCTGCTCATACGCGTGGCATTCGCATCATTATGGATTTAGTGATCAACCACACGAGTGATGAACATCCATGGTTCATCGAATCTCGAGATAACAAAAATAGCCCTAAGCGTGATTGGTATATTTGGCGTGATGGTTGTGAGCCTACCGATGAAAAACTGACTTGCGACCCAAACAATTGGGAAAGTATTTTTCATGGCAGTGCATGGGAATATGATGAAAAAACGGCGCAGTACTACTTGCACCTATTCTCTAAAAAACAACCGGACCTGAATTGGGAAAACCCTGAAGTTAAGCAAGCACTATTCAAAATGATTCATTGGTGGTTGGAGCGCGGTATTGATGGTTTCCGCGTGGATGCCATTAGCCACATTCAGAAACAACCAGGTTTACCGTCATTACCCAATCCAAAGGGTGAGAAGTATGTCTCCTCGTTTGACTATCACATGAATGTGGCAGGCATTGAAAAACACTTGCATGAGTTAAAAGAGCAGGCGTTTGACCCCTTTGACATTGTCACAGTTGGTGAGGCCAATGGGGTTACCGCCGAGAATGCATTACCTTGGGTTGCCGAAGCGACCGAGCAGGATCAAGGCGGTGTTTTCAACATGATTTTTCAGTTCGAACACATGAAGCTATGGTCGGAAGAACAAAGCAACGAGCGTTTAGACCTAGTGGAGTTCAAACGCATTTTATCGCGTTGGCAAGATGCATTAGAAGGTAAAGGTTGGAATGCGCTTTATCTAGAAAACCACGATCAAGCTCGTAGTGTTGATACTTTTGCTGACCCTAACTCTAGGTATGCCAGTGCTACCGCATTAGCGAGTTGTTATTTCTTAATGAAAGGGACTCCGTTTATTTATCAGGGCCAAGAGATTGGTATGGTAAATCATCAGTTTACTTCTCTTGATGAATTTAATGATGTGTCTGCTAGAAATTTAATTCAAAAGCTATCTCAACAAGGTCAAAGCGACGCAGACATCTTAGCTTTGTTAAATCAGGTATCCCGTGACCACAGTCGCTTGCCAATGCAATGGAATGACCAGGATTTTGGTGGTTTTTCTGAGGTACAACCTTGGTTCTGGGTCAATCAACAGCACGCAGATATCAACGTTGAGCAACAACAGAAAGATCCAAATTCGATTTTGAGTTTCTACAAGCAGCTGATTGCTCTGCGTAAGTCAAATGAAAGCTTGGTGGTTGGCCGTTATCAATTGCTGCTACCTAGCGATCCTAATATCTATGCTTATCAACGTGTTGCTCAAGATATGACATGGACCATTATTACCAACTTAAGTCCACAAGAGAGCATCGTTGATATCGACTGCACGCAATTAGGCGAGTTAGTACTTGATAATCAGAATATCAAAAACGGACACCTTCGATCCGATTTTATAGCGACGCAAATTGCTCCCGCTTATGCTGCATATATATTTGTAAGAGAACACTAATTTATATTTATCGCAGGGCCTTTATAAAGCTACCCTGCATTTAAAACAAGGAATCATTTATGAGTAAGTTACTGTCGTTTGATTTTTGGCAACGATTCGGGAAGTCCCTGATCGTTGTTATCGCGGTGATGCCAGCCGCGGGTATCATGATATCACTCGGTAAAGTTGTCGCAATGTATGCCGGTGGTGTTGGCGCCATTGAAACACTAGGCGCTATTATGGAAAACATAGGTTGGGGCGTCATAGTTAACCTTCACCTATTATTTGCTGTCGCTATCGGTGGTTCATGGGCTAAAGAACGAGCAGGAGGCGCGTTTGCTGCTCTGATTGCCTTCATCTTAATCAACCGTATCACTGGCGTTATATTGGGCGTGGATAACGCTATGCTCAGTGATCCAGAAGCGGTTGTGATGAGCCTATTTGGTTCTGAACTACCTGTCTCTCAATTCTTCACTAATATTTTGGGTGCTCCTGCTCTAAATATGGGTGTGTTTATTGGTATTATGTCTGGTTATTTAGGTGCCAACTTATTTAACCGCTATCATGACTTCGCTCGCTTGCCTCAGGCATTAGCATTTTTCAATGGTAAGCGTTTTGTACCTTTTGTCGTTATTTTCTATTCGATGATTATTGCGTTTGCTTTATCAATCGTATGGCCTTTAATTCAAGGTGCACTTAATGATTTTGGTCAATGGATTGCAACCTCTAAAGACACAGCACCAATCACTGCTCCTTTCCTATATGGTACGTTAGAGCGTTTATTATTGCCATTTGGCTTACACCACACGTTAACTATTCCTATGAATTACACTGAGTTGGGTGGTACTTATGAGCTTTTGACTGGTACGAATGCGGGTTCAAGTGTTTATGGTCAAGACCCATTATGGCTTGCTTGGGTGAGCGATCTAAATAATCTTAAATTAAGCGATCCGATAGCTTACCAACATCTACTAGATACGGTACATCCAGCACGTTTTAAGGCGGGTCAAGTTATTATCGCAGCGTCTTCATTGATTGGTATTGGCCTTGCCATGTATCACTGTGTTGATAGTGATAAGCGCGAACAATACAAGCCAATGTTTTTATCTGCTTGTCTTGCTGTGTTATTAACTGGCGTAACAGAGCCTATTGAATTCATGTTTATGTTTATTGCTCCTGTTTTGTATGTTGCGCATGCGGTGTTAACAGGGGTTGCATTTGCGTTAGTAGATGTGATGGACCTACGTGTACATGCCTTTGGTTTGATTGAATTAGTCACTCGTATACCTATGATGGCCTCAGCGGGCATCGGTGGTGACTTGGTTCGCTTCGCATTGGTGTCTATTGTTTTCTTTGGTGTTAACTATGGATTATTCCGTGTGCTTATTGTCAAACTTAAATTGCCAACACCGGGACGCATGGGTAACTACCTCGATGACAGTTCGGAATCCATGTCAGAAGATGAGAAGATGGAAACTATCATTAAGAATTTAGGTGGCCGTACCAATATTGCTGAGATTGATGCTTGTATGACTCGCTTGCGCGTTACAGTTAATGATCCGCAGTTGGTTGCCGAATATGAGTTATGGAAGCCGACGGGAGCACTTGGCGCTGTAATTAAAGAGCAAGGAGTACAAGTTATTTATGGCCCTGGAGTGGATGTCATTAAATCTAGATTGGTTGCGAAGTTTTCAGCACAACCAGCGTAGTTATTTCTCTATTTAGATAGAGTAACCTCGAAAAACGCAGCCTTGCGCTGCGTTTAACTCACTCCAAATAAATAAGTGATTAATAAATGAAGTTAATGACGCTAAATACCCATAGTTGGCAAGAAGAGAAACAGCTAGAAAAGTTGGATGTGGTAGCGCAAGCCATTATCGAGCAAGGGTGCGATGTCGTTGCATTACAGGAAGTGAATCAACATCAAGACAGCCCGGCTGTTGATGCCAATATATTAACCAATCACACTGTGCTCGCTGATAACTATGGTTACTTGTTACAGAAAAAGCTCATGGAAAACGGTTGTCACTACCAACTTACATGGGATTTCGTTCATCAAAGTTATGACGTATATCACGAGGGACTGGCGTTCTTGACGCGACTGCCGATTATCGAACATGAGGTCATTGACCTAAGCGATAACTATGACGTGAACTATTGGAAACATAGACGAGCAGTGCGTATTAAGGTGACTTCCCAACAAGGTGATTTCAATCTTTATAATTGTCATTGCGGCTGGTGGAATGACTCAGAGAACTCATTTGAGGATCAGTTCAACCGAATCAATGCAACATTATCAACAGAATTGAGCTTTCTATTAGGTGATTTCAACAACCCAAGCCATATACGCAATGAAGGTTATGATTATGTTTTACAGCGCGGATTGATAGATTGTTATGAAATAGCTGAAATAAAAGATGCTGGAACCACGGTAATTAAAAACATCGATGGTTGGGAAAAAAATAGCCAAGCGCTTCGGATTGATTTGGTTTTTAGTAATCAACCAGTAGTGGTAAAGCAGCATCAGGTGATTTTTAATGGCGATTTTTATCCGGTTGTGTCGGATCACTTTGGGGTTCTGATGGAAGTAGACATTACTTAATGTTTATTAACTTATCGCAGCTTATAAATCCACATTCTACAACCGGCCAAACCCCAAGAGTCCGTTTGGTGATTACTTACTGCTCTTCAAGATAATTAAAACTGACAAGCACCTGATTTATCGACTAAAATTTTTTGTATCTTTGACGTGCAAATTGGCCGAAATTAGGTGTTAACTCTATGAATAATAAAAAGAAACCATCGATTCTCGTTGTGTGTATGGGCAGCACAGCTGTTACTATTAACTGATTGAAAAATAGTAATAAACTTCTGTTTCCAAAATTACTCCAATGAAAGTTCTCCAAAATGTGAGCGTGTTTTTGTTGCGCTTCAAGGGGACTATAGTTGGCGTGGTATGAGTTACTGGGTCACGTCACGTGCTAGGCGAGATAAAGTGTGATTGATTTCAATAGGGTTTGAACATTTACGGTAAAGGTCGGTACTTGTTTCTTACTAGAGATAATGGGGAACACTGATTACGAACAGGCATTTTCCTCAAAACTTTTCAGATTCATCAGACATAAGATTCCTACTAATTTCGATTTGATTCAATCTATCTGATGCATCATTATGTGTGTAGTTGATTAAAGACCTAACTTGCCCATGGACTAAAAAGTTAAGCTCAGGTCACATGCGCTCTGTTAAAATGTTAGAGGAAAAAGGACTGAGGAATGATTACCGAAGAGTGGCTAGTTAATCTAAATACAGAGTTCCGTGCCACAGGCATAGAGCAGAGACGACGTCCTTGGGAGGCAATTAGTCGTTACTCAGAGGAGTTCAATACCTCGGTTAATTTTTCTTCGGACGTTGCGAAAACCATTTTTAAATGGTTTGAGGCAAATTCAAAGCCAGGAGCACATCAAGTCGGGAGCTTATATGAAGCCGTATATTTCTATGATGCGCAATTTTGGGTTGTTTCTATTCCAGTTTCGTTTGGCACGGTTGAGCTAAATGCTCTCGATTGTATCTACGAAATGCCTGATAGCATCAAACAAGATATGATGGCAGACCATAAGCAACCATGGGAGTACGTGCTCTATTGGGCAGATTGTATCGACTATGGGATGGGGATAGATGACCTACGTAGAATGCAAGGCTTAAATGAATTTGGCCATCAGCTACTTATGTCGGCAGATCAAGAGTTAAGGTCTGCTACATCCATACTTTCTCAACATAGACCAGATCCTCGAGCCATTCTTAATTGCAGAATGGCGCTTGAAATATTTTTTAAGTCATATGTTGCCTTGAGAAATGGTCTTACAGAAAGTGAGGCAAAAGCCATCGGTCACAACTTGAATAAGGGGCTGGATCAATTTATTGAGGCATCCGGGTTTGATGATTGGGAGGGAGCAAGACAACTGCTATCAGTTTATCCTGATATACATGAGCGCTACAAAGAGCAAGAAATCACCCTTCAAAAGCTTTGGGCTGGTTACTCGTTGGCTCACTCGGTAGGCGCAGTCATTGTCAGAGAATTTACGGATAGAAATACGATTCAACAAGTAATGGCCTCTAATAATGAAAATTAACTAAGAAGAACCCAACGAGTCAGCTAAATACTATTCACGGTTTTCTGGAGTCAGCTCTTGACCTAGTTATTCAAATCGCAGATTATGAGTCAAAACGTACATTTACGTATTTGTTGATAGGGTTATATGATCATAAATTTTGTGAAAAGGTTAGAACTGATAGAGCGCAGTACTGTTGAGATTTTAAGTGTATGCCTTACAGCTAGTTCAAATGCCTTAACATAAAACATATAGCTTAATACTTAAAATTAAAGGTTTACTTAAATACTAGGTGGTAATTTTGGCAACACATCACTATTCATCATTAAATAAGTTAGTATTGGAAATTGATAATAGGAAAAAAGATTTCAATGAAAAGAGGCGCAAAAATCAAAACAGCTATAATATAACTTCAAAAGGACAAATTCTCTCATCTGCCATTACAACACTTTTAATAGCAATCAATGTAAAGCTAGAAATTGCATGCATTGCATTTATAGCAATTGGTGTAAGTGCTTTAAGTAGTATATTCGGTTCTTTTTTGGCAAAGTATATGTATTCCGAAAGACTTGCTCATAACATTAAAACCGTCTGCGATCTCAGTGAATTGAAGTTTGATATTGAGATGGATATGGAAAAAGAAAAGGATGAGCCGGAGAAATACAAGATCACTATGGATAGAATTGAAGATTATAAAATTGCATACCAAGAAATCCTGAATAGATCGAATTCAGAGTGGCAAAAAAACATGAAGATAAGTAAGAAGAAAAAGTAGAATGTTTGTATCAAAAATAGTTACATTTAATAAAGTTAACTTTTTAAATAATTTGTCTAATGAGCACGCCTTTTCAAAGGGTTATCAAAAAGAATATTTTAATATTGGGCACCCAATAGATAGCCCGCCAACGCTGAGAGGTTCAATGGTTGTTGAGTTGAATGTGAATTTTATTTTTGATAATAAGGATTTTTTTGAGTATGGTAGCCCTATCGATATTGGAAGTTTGATGGCGGGGTATATTAATCCTCATAATTTTGAGATTTCAGAAACTAAAATGGACTTCTTTACTTTTAGTAGGCTTATTAAAGATTTGCTAAATGTGGACTATAGTGATAAACATTTGTTGTTAAAACACCAAATCACTGAATCTGTTCATGAGATATTGAAGCTTTACTTAAGAAATGAAGTGGCTGATTTTGTTATGTACGATAGTAATCCACATTCTAGATTATTTGAGTTTTGTCTAAGTGGTAACTATGTACTAGATTCTAGGCATGTCAAAATAATACACATTCCTAATACTTACACCAATAGTAATCTCATCAAGAAGATTTCAAGTCGCTTCAAAGGAAAAGTCATGACCTTTAATCCTAAATATGGTTTTGAGGGGCGATATGTGGCATAAAAGTGACTTCTATATTATTGGTCTTTATGAGGATATGAAAGATGACATTTACCCGTCACATTTCACCCCAATAATTGCCGAGAAAAAAACAGGTTTATATAGGCGTTGGAACTATACAATTAAAAAACCGTATAGAATAGAACTTTGTTGTGCTATGGGGGCGTTCAAGGAAACGCCTGAAAAATTATTCCCTGTCAAAACTTTACACTATCTCCATCCAGTTAAATTGAATTGTAGGACCCAGGTTGTAGCTTTAAGCCGAGATAAGATATTGGTCTCAGATAGAAAATCGAAACTGATTATACAAGTGTTAGGTTCAATACTAACAAAAAAACCAAAGCTTGGTTACTATAATAGAGTAATAAGAACTATACGAAACATTATCGAGTAATCATTTTTTAGTGTGAGTTGAAATAGGTTTCTATACCATCGGCAATCCGTGATTTGCTAATTTACCCAGAGAGCTAGCACATTTTACCAAAGTGTGCATGGGAATCCACCTGAGTGCTCTGATATCCCGCCGATTCTGTCGAAACTTTCCGATCAAATTTTAGAGTTGGTATCTTCATCGTTTAGCTAAAAGCGTAACTTTTTACCTAGAACTTATCGTTAGCGACCGTCATTTAACTCACCCACCACAACATACTCACTACCTCGGTTATCCGAGTATCTATCCGTCGTTCTACGGTCTTTATGACCAAGTAATTTTTGTGTATCAACACCTGCTTCGTGGTATGTGCGTTCGGCCAATGATCTTAGTTCATGAAAAGTAGGAGGGGTGCCCTCCCATTTTAGGTCGGCTTTGTCTCGAGCCTCGGCAAACCTGCGAGTGACAGTGTTTACGTTGACCTTGTCACCTGGTTTGGTGCTGTGTACCCGCGCTACGTTGTGAACGAGATAACGCGACACTATATCTGTCTTTCGGCACATTCCTATGATGTCTGCCAGCGTCATATCGAGAATTGGATTACGAAGGGTGAGGGGGAAGGCTAGTTTCGTTTTTTGCCCAGATTTACTTGTGGCAACGTAGAGTAGACCGTCTTCAATGTCCGAGAACTTGAGGTTACAAATGTCCTCTCGACGCAGTCCTGTCGTCAAAGCGAGAAGGGCGGCGTGATAGCAATAGACATGAGGTGATTCTTTCAACACGCGGTCGATTTGCTCCCAGTGAGATACGGTTAGACGTGAACGGCGAACATTCGTTTTTGGGGGCTTGGTCGCTAAGGCAGGGTTATAGCCGGCTTCAACCTCACCGGCATGTTGAGCCTCTTTGAAAACATCGATCCAAATAGACCTCAGAACTTGAGCCATTCGTGTTTTGCCTTCTCGTTTGTACTCATCAATGATGATCGCCAGAGTCTTTGTGTCGAGCTCCCTGATAGCGACATGCTTACATCTATCTTTTAGTACTTTGATGCCACTTCTCCGTGTTTTGAAGGTAGCATCAACGATTTCACCAGTCTCAAGCCTTTCGGCTTGGATCTCCATGTATCGCTCACACCATTCACCAGTACTGATCCCCATTCGTTTTTTCTTGGCAGGATTAGCATTGAATATGTGGTGATATTGCTCGACCATCTGGGCTGCGATGAGTCGGTTCAGCTCTGTCGCAACCTTAATCGCTGTTGTTCTGTCGGTTCCTAATCCATGGAATCTACCGGTTCGAGTATCTCGATATTGGTAGTACGCCTTGCCATTTCGCCTATCAAATTTCTGATAGAGATTGGGGACGTTTAGATTGTGTGCTCTAGGTCTAGCTGCCATGGCGGAAAATCCTAGCAACGACAGGGTCGGTGATTTCTATGGAATCTGTTGAGCAAAGGCCGACAAATACCGCTTTTTCATCGCACATCCATTTTCCTCCGAATTTGACCGGAGCAGGGTGTATCTGCTTTGTTTTTGCGTAGCTCGCCAACGTACTTGCACTTGGTGCAAAGCCAAACTCTTGGATTGCCCATTCCCGAATCGTAATATGCATAGTTCACTCCTGACCATAGTTGTTGCCTGAGTCAGCCAATCGCCTTGCTGTAACCGACCATCATACCTTTGAGTTGAACCCAAAAAGTCCGTTTACCTACTTTTTCTAGATTAGCGAGGCCGTAATGGTGGCAATGGGATTAAGCAGCCAAAAACGAGTGCACAAAAATTTTTTTGGGGTAGGCCATCGGAGAAATATCGAAGAAGTAAAGTACATTTCGTTCAGATAACTTTCTTGCTCTGAACTGCGAATTTAATCATCACTCGACATACAGCAGGAAGTGGAAAAACAGCTAGGAAACACAAAGTGCACTTAGCGACAAATTCACCGTTGGTTTCTCTATATTGGGTGGAAGATGTAGGGCAAATTTGTGAGAATATAAAGAAAACACTTAAAAACAATGACATAGGAAAACCGATTGTTGGTGATTCTAAGTGAAATGCCGGTATTGGGTGGAGAGCCCTCTTTTACCCAAGGGGAAATTGGTCAGAAAAACAAAAAGTAAAATGAATACGCTGCATTACGTTAACTTCTGAATCATGAAAAGTGTCCTATTTCCCGTAATGGGTGGAAGGCGTGTTTTGACGTTGGCAAAAAAACAGGAGAAAAAAGGAATATATCTATTAATCAGATGGTTGTAAGGCGAGGTTACAAGCAATAATAGGCTGTTTTGGGTATTTGGGTGGAAAGCCTAAATTACCCGAAATTATCTGTAATGGGTGGAGACCCTCCCTACCTTCCACCCAAAAATTATGCTGGGGGAAATTTTACTGACAAATAATCCCATACCCAGCGCGACTATTGCAGAGAAAGGATCTTCACTGACGCTTATCGTAGCCGCTTAAATCGTACAACTTGGCCATAGCGGCCTTGAGCGACGGACAGGGTTAGCAAGCGTGTAAAACAAACGTTGAAACAGCCAATCTGCTGAGCAATGTCGCGGGGCGCTCTTGTTATTGCAAACATGGCCAACGCGGCCTTGAGCGCGCTCCAAGTTTACTTTTGGGGATGAATAACTGTCCAAAGCGCAGGCCTTAATCTTGAATACGGAAAGCGTGATTATCACTGCTGGTAAGGTTCGTATGAGGCTCAAGGCATCTCCCTTTTCTGAGATTGCTCTAAAGAACTCACACGGGCAGGGCATCCTCACATGCCTGAAGAAAACTCACTAAATGGAATTAACAGTTGTCATTTGGGCTGCTTAATCCGATTTCCATAGCTCCCCCAGTGCTTTACTAAAACAACGAAACACAGGAAGGAACTATGACTGAGCCAGCGAATAGCAACTTTCCAGCAGTAATTTGGGAACCAGTGGTCGAGTTAAGATCAACTATTGAGCAGGTATTGGAAAGATTGTGGTATCCGAGTTTCTAGACTCTGCTTGTTTCAGGTACTCGTCGAATAGACCGTCAAAAAAGGTGTACCTTTTCGGACTTGGGCAAAACGACCAAATGGTAAGGTAATCAATGTACGTTAAGTCGGCAAAATGCTTGCCGTACATGTCTTCATTTTTGCTGGGACTTATTGGACAGTCTCGAGGAGGGGTTATGTTGATTGGTTATGCTCGTGTTAGTAGCGATGAACAAGATTTGGGGATTCAGATTGAACAACTGACTCTTATCGGCTGTGAAAAGATCTATCAAGATAAAGCCAGTGGTAAGAGCGCGGAGCGTCAGGGGTTAAAACAGCTTCTCGAGTTTGCCAGGGAAGGAGACATTGTGCATGTCACCAAGGTTGACCGGATTGCCAGAAATACAATCGATGCGCTTGGCGTCGCCGACCAATTGAGCGAGCGAGGCGCAGGGCTCATTTGTCATGACTTGGGTGACCTAGATATAAACAGTGACGTGGGGCGCGTTATCTATACCACAATCGGTGCGTTTGCAGAGATGGAGCGCTCAAGAATATTGCAGCGATGTAATGAAGGGAGAGAACGAGCCAAACAGCAAGGAAAGCACCTTGGGCGTTATCCTAACTTGGCACTACATGATCGCATAAGGGAGCTAGATAACAGCGGGTGGAACAAGCATGCTATTAGTCGTGAGCTGGCGTGTAGCCGTTCTACGGTGTATAAGGTGCTGTCTGGAGGAACATAGAGTTTGATGTGGTTATCAGGCTCTAGAAGTGATTGTGAGGTTTTTACGTCTGGCTGCTAGAGTGTCGTGACACGTTTTTGCCCCAAACTGCGTTAGAGCATGTACTCGCAGTATTTCTACATGCTCCTCTTTGACTCAACTCATCTAATGCACTTAATATCAAGCAAAGCGCATATTGACATATTGATGACTCAGGAGGTTGATTTGAAGCCATTTTTAATTCATAGGCAATGCTACTTAGATGAATACACCGATTTAGAGAAGATTGAGTACCTCCAAAACATGCTTATCTCAAGGGCTACGGGGGGAGATGATAACAGCCAAAATGATTATAAGGTTTTACGAGACTATGTTATCAACCACCCAACCTTAAAAGGCTTATGTCCTTCGTTTATAAAAACAAATAGAAGCCTCGATCAGTTTTGGGGTTTCATACAACCAAAGTTCGAAACCTACAAAGAGCGAAGGCAGTACATATATGGGCAGTTTGTTGCGAGTTTGGACTTTCTAGAAGGGAAGCAAGCTCATCCAGCAAATCAGTCAATTGATGAAGTGCTGAGTCAGTTCAGTGAAGACAGCATTCACAGAGCATGGCAGAAAGCACTTGAACGTAAATCTCACGATCCAGATGGTGCGATAACTATGGCGCGAAGTATCATAGAGTCGGTATGTAAGCACATTCTTCATGATAGAGGCGTATCATTTGACGAAAACCGCATTGAACTATCTGATTTATACAAAGCTACCGCTAAAGAATTAAACATGTCTCCTGAGCAGCATTCAGAGCAAGTATTTAAGCAAATTCTTGGTGGTTGTTCTGGTGTTGTGAATGGTCTAGGCACGTTGAGAAACAAACATGGCGATGCACACGGTGATAAGCCCAAATCAGCGAAACCTAAAAAACGTCACGCAGAGTTAGCTGTGAACCTCGCAGGCGCAATGGCTTTGTTCTTGGTTGAGACACATTTGGAGTCTCACAGACCCGAACCAACTGTAGATTTTTGAGTCCTCAAGTACAACATGGGCTGGTCAGCAGCCCTTGCTTAGTGGATTTATGCCCCAAGGCTTCTTAGCCTCAACGAGCCAGTCCAGCAGTAGACCAAATTAATCTAATATGTACTTTGGGCACTTGTACAGAACCTTTCCGAAGTTCTACCCCGAAATTCTCTGTCGATTCACACAACAGGTTGATACTTATTGTGTTTCATAGTGAATGACAGCAACATAGAAGGAATGCAAACAAGAAATCATTCCGTCTATAAAGCTTTATAAAACATAGAGGTGCGGAGGTAGAGTTGGATTTTGTAAGTTATAAAGTGAACCCTCAGCATAGAGGAGCCTTACCAATTTCTCAGAAGAGTCAGTGGAGAGTTACCGAAGCAGAAGAAACTGCTTTGTTTGATAAGGCTAAAGTAAACGAATGGATTTGCCCTAAAGAGTGCTTATGGTCGATTGACGATAACTTTTGTGTCATTGGTGAGGATATTGTCGGTGAACTATATGTAGCCAAGTTTTGGGGCAATCAAGGTGAGTGGCATGGCTTTCCTGTATCAACTAAACGACAGCTAGATCGTCCCCCGACACTTGCTATAAATGATTGGGTAAAGAAAAAAATCATACGTAAACGTATTGGAAATAAGATGGCACAAGGACAATTCTGATGGCTGGCAAGGTTAAGATTGAAATTGAAGGCGATTACATTGACTCTTTTGTATATTCAGGAGTTTTGTTCTTGGTTAACTCCGACTTAAATTTGAAAGCGTACTCTTGGGATAATGTATTTGATCGTTGTTTAGATGGATTAGGAACCTTCCAAAAAATGAGATTGAAAAACTACTCAAGAGGCACGGTTTCTATAACTGACGAGTTAAGTCGTACATACTCGATCTCTGAAAAATCTCTTTCAGAATTTGAGCTTTGTTCAAAAGAGTTAAGAGTATGGCCATCTGATATTAATATTTACAAAAATCGGTTTTATGTCGCCTCTGAGCGTGGAGTTGATGCCTTTGACTTTGATTGGGGGGATGGAAAGGTATCAAAGTTCCAACGGCCCACAAAAATATTTGATGAAGTCTCTTTCAAGTTAGCCACTAGCTCTTATCATCGTTTGGCTATAGCAGCGGGTAAAGCAGGATTGCTTTCGGTAACTCCAGAAAAAAAATATGCACGTAGAGAACACGTAAATCAGTTAATTGATAGCCCATGCTCAGATTGTCATTGGCACAGTACAAACTTGGTTGCTGATACCGTCAGTGGCCAGTTCACAGCTTCTTTTGCCTCGATACCCAAAAAAATAAATTTTGAAGGTACGGATCGAGAGTATTGGGAACTAGTTAAAGTACTTAAAAATACGAAGCCAGAGATTCGAGAATGCACAAGTATTCATGGTCAATCGATTGTTTCTTCATGGTTTTCTGGCAAGGGGTTATTCAGTGTAACCAAAGACTTAAAACTATATTGGAACAGCATTGAGCGTCCATCAGAGTATGAGTTAATTGATACAAATTCTGAGTTATCAACTCTCAAGTATTTTAAAGCTCAATCTTCTCCATTTGGAACAGTTATGGAAGTTGGTGATGACTTAAAACTGTTTACAGGGGATGGAGAGCATCAGGTTGTCGCTGAAGAAGTTGTCAATTGGAGGCTTTTTCCTAAATCTAGCTACTACTTGAGCCATTTGCATGTTATTGAAGACGACGTTCTGAGTGTTTCATTGTTTGACATACCCACTAGACCAAACAAGTTTGGATACTCCAAATCTGAAGTGCTAGGCGACTAATTTATAAAAAAATTAAGAGTAATTATCCACGCTCGGCATTTTTGGTTTGGGTTTTATTTAGTGTTTATGGTGTCCAAATTTAGTGCTGTGGTAGCGTGGTTAATATCCTGAATTGGGCATCTTTTTATAACAGACACAGTTTGTCCATGTGTATTTTCGATACTAAAAGTAATCCACCACTTACTAATTTAGCAAAACCTATAACACGTTCATGTCCATTTTCGAGTTAGCCTCAAAACCAAGGCTAACTCGAAAGCTCCCTGCCCTACAATCAACGCTTAAACCGTTTAGATGTAGAACCCCTACGAAAACATGTCGTCATCCAATCCCGTGCTGAAGCCATCGTCAAAACTGCTATCGCAACTATTATCAAAGCCTGTAGTAGTGAATTCGTCAGAGCCGTGATCAGTACATGAGCTAGAATCAGTTTCAACATCGCTATTAGCAGTACTTGAGGAGGTATCGTCTGGGTACGTGCCTTGAGACAGACTGTCGTAGCCGTACGGATTTCCCATAGTATCCAGCCCGCTAATACCTCCAACCATTGGAAGGCCTGTTGCTGGGTTAATGACGGTGTTTTCATCATCGACATGAGATTGGTTGGTAAAGTCCATCGATGCAAAATCGGTGTCGTTAGTTGGCTCATACGAATTGCTATCGACCGAGCTTTGAGTTTGGTCTTGGTAAAATACCCAGTTTGGTTCATAGTTTGACTCCTTGGTGTTAGCGCCAGGTTCGATGGTGCTTCCGATAGCTTCGTAACTGCGCATTTTGGTTACCAAAATCAAACCAAAGATGACTAAAGCCAGTAAAGTAAAAATGCCGCTCATACTTCCTCCCCTTGCTTGGATTGAGATAAGTTGGAGAACACTCTGCTCCTTTCATTGCTGATGCTAACACCCGGCCAAACGCCAAGAGTCCGTTTGGTGATTACTTTTTGCTCTTCAAGATAAATAAGACTGACAATCAGTCTGGTGAACGCGTCGAAATCTATAATGTATCTATTTTTCAATTGGTTATATGGAATAGAGTTTGTTGGGAGGGTTTTCACATCGATACTGAATGGTCGTTTTGAGGGCAAATTCGCTCCAAAATCCCTCCAAAACTATTCACAAGTACCTGATTTATCGACTAAAATTTTTTGTATCTTTGACGTGAAAATTGGCCAAAATTAGGTGTTAACTCTATGAATAATAAAAAGAAACCATCGATTCTTGTTGTATGCATGGGCAATATCTGTCGCTCCCCGACCGGAGAGGCCGTATTACGTGCTCGAGCAGAGCAAGCCGGTATCGACGTCGAAATTGATTCAGCGGGTACCATCGGTTATCACCAAGGCAATCCGCCAGATTCAAGAGCTAAAAAAGCGGGGGAAGCACGTGGTTACTCGTTTGCTGGCATCCGAGCAAGGCAGGTTACGGATGATGACTTTGAAGATTTCGATATGATTCTGGCGGCAGATAAAGATAACTTGGCTGACCTAAAGCAGCGTTGTCCTCGCCATTTACAGCACAAACTATCTCTATTTCTTAGTCATGGATCGTCTAGCTACAAAGAGATTCCAGATCCTTATTACGGCGGGGACCAAGGGTTTGAGTTGGTGTTGGATTTGATTGAGGACGCATCGGATAGCGTATTGGCGAAGCTTACCTAGCGTTTAATGTGTTATGCGATATCAAGCGGGGAACTGAGACCTTATTTGAGCCTGAGGTATCAGCTCCCCTTGTTGTACGCTAGCTAGGCGCTACAGCACAAAGAACAAACCTGCAAGGCAAGCACTCATTAGGTTAGCGAGTGTACCGGCAAGAACGGCTTTGATACCAAGACTTGCGACATCTGAGCGGCGTTCTGGTGCCATAGAGGCAATCGCACCAATCTGAATCGCGATGGACGCGATGTTGGCGAAACCGCAAAGTGCGAAGGTGATGATGACCTGAGTTTTGTCAGACAGCATGGCTTTTGCTTCGACAAAGTTGATGAAGGCAACAAACTCATTCAAGATTACTTTTTGACCGATAAATGAACCTGCCGTAAGTACTTCACTAGAGTCCACGCCAATTAGCCAAGCAACAGGCGCAAACACGAAGCCAAATAGTAGCTCCAGTGTCATACCTTCACCACCAAACCAGCCAGTGATGGACTCAATCGCAGCATTGAGCATCGCAATGACACTGATGAAGGCGACAAGCATAGTTCCGACGGCAACCGCGACTCTCATGCCGTTCATTGCGCCAGCAGCGAGCGCATCGATGATGTTGCTTTGCTTGCTGTCATCGAGTTCGATATCGCTATAGTCAGACGGTGTTTGTTGCTCTGGTACAAGAAGCTTCGCCATCATCAAAGAACCAGGAGCTGCCATAAAGCTTGCGGCGATGAGGTACTTAAGCTCAACGCCAAGCCCTGCGTAACCGCCAAGCACGCTTCCTGCGACCGAAGCCATACCACCTGCCATAACTGCAAATAGCTCTGACCGTGTCATTGTGCCTAGGAACGGGCGAATAAGCAGTGGTGATTCACTTTGTGAAAGGAAAATGTTGCCTGTAGCAACCAGCGACTCAGCTTTGCTAGTGCCAAGGAACTTTTGCAGGCCGCCACCGATAATACGAATTGCCAGTTGCATGATGCTGAGGTGATAGAGTGCCGCGATCAACGCACTGATAACGACTATGATTGGTAGAACGCGAATGGCGAACACGAAACCGTTTGTCGCCAAGTCACCAAATAGGAACTGAATGCCACGGTCAGAGAAGCTAAGAATGGTAGCTACGCCATTGCTCATAGAACCGAGAATATCTTTACCAAGGGGAAATGCGAGAACAAATGCAGCGACGAGTGATTGCAGAAGTAGGGCGCGAAGTACGGTGTTCCAGTTGATCGCTGACCGTTTTTCAGAGAACAGGTACGCGATAGCAATAAGAGAGACGATGCCTAGCAGGCTAGAGAGAATAGCGATCATTGAGCAGCACCTCCAAACAGTTGAGTGGTAGATGTGCCAAAGTGATACCAAGAAGCCGCCAATGATGGACGGGGAAACCACACAATGTGGTATGTGTTGAATAAAGTTGTCATTGAGTAACCTTTACAAGCTGTGAAATAAGCTGGTCCGATTCCTTGGGGTCATTCACAGGTCCATGGTGACGGCTTGTATTGGTTGTGTTCAGGCTTTCACCTGACAAACGGCGCGGGATTATATAGAAAAAAGTTGTGAATGCACGTGAAAATCACGCGAAGTGTTTTAAATGGTGATAAAACGAACGACTATGCATTGATAGGAGCGACAGTTCAGACTGTAGAGAGAGGATAAAGGCTGCGTGAAACTCAACACGCAGCCTATAGAAGTTAACGAGTGGGGATGGGCTATTTACTCATCTCACCACGAAGGACTTCAAGCATTTGAGACTTAACTTCTTCGTAGCCAAGGTTTTGGCTCAGCAAGTAGTGAAGCTTCGCTAGGGCCGCCTCTGGGGTCATATCGAAGCCGCTGATTACACCCGCATCCGCAAGGGCACAGCCTGTCGCATAACCGCCCATGTTGACCTTACCCGCGAGACACTGAGTTAGGTTTACCACGATAACACCGCGCTCAGACGCTTCTTTTAGATGACCAAGCAGCTCAGGGTTTTGCGGCGCGTTGCCGACACCGAAGGTCAATAGAATCATTGCATTGACCGGCTGTAGTAGGGTGTTTCGAATAACCTCATGAGAGATACCAGGGTACATGGTGATGACGCCAATTGGTTGAGGCGTAATATCATGCACCTTAAATTCACCTTCCGGTGCTTT
This sequence comes from Vibrio maritimus, assembly GCF_021441885.1. Taxonomy (NCBI): domain Bacteria; kingdom Pseudomonadati; phylum Pseudomonadota; class Gammaproteobacteria; order Vibrionales; family Vibrionaceae; genus Vibrio; species Vibrio maritimus. The sequence continues at coordinate 2,549,612 of NZ_CP090438.1, read as the reverse complement.
ATTGATTTCAACACCACTGCTGAGCTGAATGTTGATACCCGCTTCAAGCAATGGTGGTAGATTTGGCGACGTAAACGCGTTGAAGCCATCAGCGTGTGATTTCGTGCTGCGGTTACCGCGCATCAGCTGATTGTTGAAGAACAAAGTCACTTCATTGATTGGATAGTTTGCTGCGATGTGCAGGGCATTCAAAAGGTTAGCTTGACCATCAGAGCGCAGCTCCGCAAGTGGGATCTGTGAGCCAGTCACAATTACAGGCTTACCTAAGTTCTCCAACATGAAAGAGAGTGCCGACGCTGTATACGCCATCGTGTCTGTACCGTGCAGAATCACAAAGCCATCGTACTTGTCGTAGTTGTCGCGAATATCATCGGCGATTTGTTGCCAATCTGCAGGCGTCATATCAGACGAGTCGATCAGCGGCTCGTACTCATGGATAGTAAACTCTGGCATTTCTGGTCGATGGAACTCTGGCATACTCGCCAATTGTTTTTCCATAAATCCAGCTACCGGGATATAGCCATGATCGGACTTTTGCATGCCGATTGTGCCGCCAGTGTAGGCGATATAGATGTGTTTTCTCGTCATGACAGACATCACTTTGTTAGTCGGGGGGAACAGATGGGGGCGATTATAACCAAAACAAATAAAAGAGCCACCAATCGGTGGCTCTGAATCACGGTTTTGCTGATGAGGCCTCTACTGGACGTTACAAGTCAGGCATAGCACGTAGTGACCTTTCGGGTCATTGAAGCTCTCCATGAGCGAAGCATGTTGCTTAAGCTCGTTTGCTACAGGCAATAAGCTTTGTGGGATCCAAGAAGAGATATCAAGTCCCAAACTCACATGCACTTGCTTCATCAGGTCTTGCACAAATTGTTGTGCAGGGCTTAGTGGCTCTTCAACAAACATCACATCGTATTGTTCTAAGCTCGCTAACTCGGCCGCCAGAGCAACCGCATCGTCAAAGTCACCAATCTTATCGATAAGGCCGTGCTCAAGTGCGTCTTGTCCGGTCCATACTCGGCCCTGCGCCACATCATCGACTTCCGTCACGGACATATCGCGATTGTCAGACACTAGTGAGATAAAACGTTTGTAACCATGCTCGATACCCATTTGGAAGGCTTGTGAAGCGCCTTCATTGATGCCACGCGTGATCCCCACGCCAGAGAATGGAGTCGTGCCGACACCATCAGTATTGACGCCAATATTGTTGAGACCTTTTTCGAACGTGGTTATGACGCTAAAGATACCAATCGAGCCGGTAATTGTTGTTGGCTGTGCCATGATTTGCGATGCACTCATGGAGATCCAATAACCGCCAGACGCTGCCACACTTGACATAGAAACGACGACAGGTTTACCTGCATCTTTGAGAGCCTGAACTTCGTTGCGAATCACTTCGGATGCAAATGCGCTGCCTCCTGGGCTATCAACGCGAAGAACCACAGATTTTACACTGTCATCCTCACGAGCTTGTTTGAGAAGCGCTGCGGTTGTGTCGCCACCTATGGTGCCGCGTGGCTGCTCACCATCCATAATTGACCCGCTTGCAACAACAACGGCTACTTGGCTATCTGGATTGTCAGGAAAATCAAAAGGTACTGATGCGAGGTATTCATAGTAACCCACCGCGTTGAAGCCGCCGTCACCGTCGCTGCCGAATTCTTCGACCATAGCTTCGTTAACTTGCTGCTTAGTCGCGAGCTCATCAACCAACCCCATCTCTTTAGATAGCGCCGCTAGATCACCATCGACGTTTTTGAGTGATGCCAAGAAATCATCCATGCTCGGCGTTAGTACGCCAGGGTCAATTTCACGATTGGTTGAAACATCATCGACATAGGCTCCCCATAGCTGCCCAATCCAACGAGTTGCATTGGCTTTAGCGTCTTCAGACATATCGTCGCGAAGGAAAGGCTCGACAGCAGATTTGTAGGTTCCGACACGAAAAACATGAGTCGTTACGTCGAGCTTTTCGAGAAGCGTCTTAAAGTACATAGAGTAGGCGCTGTAGCCTTTGACTAACACTGCGCCATCTGGCGCCAGATAGACTTTGTCTGCATAGCTCGCCAGATAGTATTGGCTTTGGTTGTAGAACGCGCCGTAGGCATACACGGGTTTACCGGTTGCTTTGAATTCGTTGATCGCTTTAGCGATGTAACGCAGTTTCGTCAGGCTGGTTTCTGGCATGTCACGGAGTGATAGCACCAGTCCGGTCACTTTCTCATCTTGCGAGGCGTGACGAATGGTATCGACAACATCGAACAGCACATTTTCTTTAGGAAGATCTTGCCCAAACAGCGAACCCGTAAACGAATCCATCGGGTTAACGTAGGTGCTTTGCTCAACTATTGGTCCAGATAGATTCATAACCAACGCAGACGCTTTGGTTTCGACTTTTGCAGGTGCGTCGCTTTGCGTCAAAGCAAAGTAAAACACAGCGATCATGGCGAAGAAAAACAGATTCACAATGGCAAGCCTAGTGAAGTTAATTAACTTCCATATGCCTTTGAAAATCATACCTATAAAACGGAATACTTTTTTCATTGTCTCTCCACATCACACGTCAGGTGAGTGTTCATTTCCCTAAACATCAATTACTAGTGTAGCGCTGAGGTTAATAATTCGCTGTATGAATAGTGTAATTGTACGTGTAAGTTGCCGATATCTATCAGCGAGGGGTTAAGTGAATATAAATTAGAGACTTAACATACTAGATGAAGTTCAAAGATTCAGAAAGTTTTTCTGCTTATGTTGTCAGAATGTAAACGCTAGTTTGATTTTTTAACCTTTCCATAATATTCTGGTCAGACCACAACAAAAACAATGGAAGTGATGTCAGCCATGTACCCGAACTTACTTAAGCCACTGGATTTAGGATTCACTCAACTCAAAAACCGAGTACTTATGGGATCAATGCACACTGGTCTCGAAGAGCACAAAGAAGGTTTACACAAACTTGCGGCATTCTATGAAGAGCGCGCAAAAGGTGGGGTTGGGCTGATAGTGACAGGTGGTTTTGCGCCCAACCTTCGCGGTCGACTTGCACCATTTGCGGCAGAATTTAGTAAGCCTAAACATGCCAAAGCACACAAAGTGGTGACAGAAGCCGTTCATAAGCATGGCGGTAAGATAGCATTGCAAATCCTTCACGCAGGTCGCTATGGCTATCATCCATTTTCACAAAGTGCTTCCAAGATTAAATCACCGATTACCCCTTTTGCTCCAAGTGAAATGAGCAGTCGCCAGATCTGGAAAACCATTGATGCTTACGCTAACAGCGCTGCTCTCGCAAGAGAGGCAGGCTACGACGGTGTGGAAATCATGGGCTCGGAAGGCTATTTCATCAACCAATTCATCTGCCAGCGCACAAACGTCCGTTATGATGAATGGGGTGGCAGCTACGACAACCGTATTCGCTTGCCGCTAGAGATAGTGAAAGCTGTGCGCGCTGCCGTGGGTGAAGATTTCATTATTATTTTCCGCCTTTCCATGCTGGACTTAGTTGAGCAAGGCAGTACTTTTGAAGAGGTGGTGCAGCTCGGTAAAGCACTCGAGCAAGCAGGCGTGACCATAATCAACACCGGCATTGGTTGGCACGAAGCGAAGGTTCCAACAATTGCTACCCAAGTGCCGCGCGGTGCCTTTACGTGGGTGACAGAGAAGATTCGCCCGCACCTTTCTATCCCTGTTATTACGACTAACCGAATCAACACCCCCGATGAAGCCGAGCGCATACTTTCATCCGGTCATGCCGATATGGTTTCTATGGCGAGACCGTTCTTGGCGGATCCCCATTTTGTTGCCAAAGCCGAGCAGGGTGAGGCGCATTTCATTAATACGTGTATCGGTTGTAACCAAGCGTGTTTGGACAACGCCTTTAAAGGCAAGCGAGCGACCTGTTTAGTCAACCCACAAGCGTGTTACGAGACCGACTTGATTATTAAAAAGACGGTGAACAGCAAAAACATTGCAGTTGTTGGGGCAGGGCCTGCGGGACTTGCTTGTGCAACCACACTGGCTGAGAAGGGGCATTCGGTTGACCTATTCGAGAAGAACGATCGCATTGGTGGTCAGTTCCGACTTGCCATGCAGATACCGGGTAAAGAAGAGTTTAGAGAAACGATTCGCTACTTCGCCAACCGTATCGCCCAAACTGGCGTTAAGCTCCACCTAGAGACCGAAGCCACCGCTGATCTTCTGAAAGAATACGATGAAGTCGTGATGGCGACCGGTGTGAAACCGAGAATGCCTAAAATGGAAGGTATCGACAATAAAGATAAGGTTATCGACTATCAAACAGTGATTCGTGACAAGACTTATCTAGGCGAAAATGTCGCTATTATGGGCGCTGGTGGTATTGGTATTGATATCGCAAGCATGATTACCGAGCCCCAAGGTCAGACTCTGGATGACTGGTTATATGAATGGGGTATCGATAAAAACCTTGAACATCCTGGTGGGTTGTATCCGTTCCCAGATTCAACGACCAGTACTAACGTGTGGGTGATGCAGCGTAAAGAAGGGCGAGTCGGTAAAGGTCCTGGTAAGACAACGGGCTGGATACACAAGAAGACGCTTGAAAAACGGGGTGTGCACCTACTTGGTGGTGTGTCTTATGACAAGATCGATGACAAGGGTCTGCACATTACCGTCAAAGGAGAGTCGAAACTGATTCCGGCGGACAAAGTGGTGATATGTGCAGGACAAGAATCCGTCCAGCCGTTTGAAAATGAGTGGCCTGATTTCGGTGATAAACTGCATGTCATTGGTGGTGCCGACTATGCTGGTGAGCTTGATGCAGTGCGCGCAATTCGCCAAGGTGTAGAGCTGGCAGCCAAGCTGTAGCGCGTCATTTAAACCATTTAGAGAGAGGCAACAGGTCACTAATTGAGATCGGTTCTCATTGTAAGTGCGTAGACGTTAACACTTTGTTATTATAACGAAACGATAATAACCATAAGAGGGACGCGTTATGGATGCTTTAGACCTGTTGCTCAACCGACGTTCAATTGCCAAACTTTCAGACCCCGCGCCAGAAGGGGTCGTTCTAGAAAATATCATTAAAGCGGGGCTGCGTGCCCCAGACCACGCTGGTCTCACACCTTGGCGTTTTGTGTTAGCACAAGGGGAAGGCAGACAAAAACTCGCCAATATTCTGAGCGAAGCCGCCACACTCGCAGGCAGTGAGCAAGTGGTGATTGATAAGGCTCAAAAAGCGCCGTTTCGAGCGCCACTTGTTATCACAGTGATCGCTAAGGTGACGCCACACGACAAAGTACCTGCAATGGAGCAGTATCTTTCAGCCGGGTGTGCGGTACAGGCGATGCAGATGGCTGCCGTTGCTCAGGGCTTTCAAGCGTTTTGGCGCTCAGGCAAGTGGATGTTTGATGATCATGTTCGTCAGGCATTTGAGCTGGAGGGGCAAGATCAAATCGTCGGCTTCCTCTACGTTGGCACCCCTGGCTGCACACCAATGAAAGTACCTGAGCGAGAACTAGGTAAATTCGTTCACTTTCTTTAAAGCGATACCTTCTTAGAAGGACCCCGAAAGCTAACTGGCTATTTATACAGTTTTTTCTTGATTCTCAAAGGTAAGCTTAGTTAAGCTTACCTTTATTATTTCTAGAAACCGCCACATCTATGACACGTCTCTTTATTGCAGAAAAACCTAGCCTCGGCCGAGCTATTGCGGCTGCATTACCTAATCCTCAGAAGAAAGGCGATGGTTTTATCCAATGTGGCAATGGTGACGTTGTGACCTGGTGCATTGGTCACTTGTTGGAGCAAGTTGAGCCAGATGCTTACGATGAGCGTTACAAAAAGTGGAATCTAGCGGACCTGCCTATTGTTCCTCAGCAATGGCAACTGCGTCCTCGAAAGAGCGCTTCTAAGCAGCTTACAGCGGTGAAAAAGCTGCTTAAGACCGCCACGACAATAGTTAATGCAGGTGACCCAGATAGAGAAGGGCAACTGCTGGTAGATGAGGTTATTGATTACTGTAAGGTCTCCAAGGCCAAAAAAGAATCAGCGCAGCGACTTCTTATCAGCGACTTGAACTTGCCTGCGGTTAAAAAGGCGCTCAATGGAATGAGAATGAACAGAGAGTTTATTCCTCTCTCAGTGTCTGCGCTTGCACGCTCTCGCGCTGATTGGTTGTATGGAATGAACATGTCTCGCGCATACACCTTATTGGGTCAAAAAGCGGGTTACCAAGGCGTACTCTCTGTTGGCCGCGTTCAAACGCCAGTTCTGGGGTTAGTGGTTCGCCGTGATGAAGAAATCGAAAACTTCATTCCTAAAGACTATTTCACGTTGCATGCATTGATCCCATATCAAGACACCGGTCCTGCTTTTGATATTCGAGCTAAATGGCGTCCAAGTGAGGCGTGTAAACCGTGGCAGGATGAGGAAGGTCGCGTACTCAATCGCAAATTGGTCGAGAACGTCGCTGAGCGCATCAAAGGTCAACCAGCTAAGGTGGTTAAGTCGGAACACAAGTCGACGAAGCAAAATGCTCCCTTACCGTATTCATTGTCAGCACTGCAGATTGACGCCGCAAAGCGCTACAACATGAGTGCTCAACAGGTATTGGATGTCTGTCAGGCATTGTATGAGAAACACAAGCTCATTACCTATCCACGCTCCGATAACCGCTACCTTCCTAAAGATCACTTCTACCAAGCTAATGACGTCTTGGCAGCGATAAAGAACAACAGCAAAGAATACGCCTCGGCAGTAGATAACGCAGATAGCAGCCGTAAATCCAAGGCTTGGAATGACAGCAAAGTCGACGCGCACCACGCGATCATCCCCACGCCAAAGAAAACCAGCATGGTATTGTCTGGGTTTGAGGAAAAGGTTTACGGTCTGATTGCGAGACAATACGTGATGCAGTTTTACCCGCCTGCCGTCTATGCAGAAGCGATGTTGGAGTTCGACATTCAGGGGGGGCAATTTGTGGCTAAAGGTAAGCGCCTTCAAGAGCCCGGCTGGCGCGTGTTGTTAGGCAACAGTGCTAATGACCAAGAAGAGGGTGTCGATGCGGTTCCTCCGCTAGAAGTAGGCACGGTTCTCACTTGTCGTGAAGGCGAGATAGGTGAGAAGAAAACCGAGCCACCAAGACATTTCACTGAGGCGACTCTGCTGCAAGCGATGACAGGCATCAGTCGTTTCGTTGAAGATAAGTCCCTTAAGAAAATTCTTCGCGATACCGATGGTATTGGCACAGAAGCCACACGCGCAGGTATCTTGGATACGCTATTTAAACGTCAGCTATTGAAACGCCAAGGGAAGTCAGTACTTAGCACACCTGCTGGTCGAGGGCTTATTCATGCTTTGCCAGATGAATCAACGTACCCAGATATGACGGCTCATTGGGAGTTTCAGCTGCAAGGCATGGCAGAGAAGACACAGTCTTATGGCCCCTTTATGTCGGAGCTTAACAGCAAGCTTGATCAATTAATGAATCAAGTCAAAACGGGCCCCGTTCCTGAGTCGTTAAGGAATTTGCCGAAAGTCGAAAAACCCGCATTTAAAAAGTACAAAAAACGCCGCAGTGCGGGTGGAACCGCAAAGCGACGCAGTAAGTAACACTAGATCTGGTGGTTAGTTACCAAGGTAACTCCGTGCCATCATAGTTAAGGAAGCGACCGGAATCAGCGATAGAGGCTTGGCGGATAACGTTAAACAGCCCCTGCGCGGATGTTGTCGTTGAGATCAGCGCGTTGGGTCCGCCCATTTCGGTCTGTACCCAACCTGGATGCAGCGCTAAAACGGTAAACCCTTGCGAGGATAGGTCATTGCTCAGGCTCTTCACTACCGAGTTAAGTGCTGCTTTTGAAGAGCGATAGATATAGCCGCCGCCTGAGGTGTTTTCTGTCATGCTTCCTACCTTTGACGAGAGGCATGCAATCATCTTAGTGGGTGAGTTTCGAAGCTTGGGATAAAGTAGCTCAACCAATTTAAGTGGCGCTATGGTGTTAATCTCAAGTACTTTGCGCCACTCATCTAAGTCCGTGTTTCCAAAACCATAGCCTTTCGGACCGTAGTAGCCAGCATTGTTTATAAAAATATCGAGGTCAGGTAGCGTTTGCGCTAATTTTGCGACAGCCTCGTAATGGGTTACATCCAGCGTGTAAGTCGTTAGGTTAGATTCGCTGACTTCTAATGAGAGAAGCTCAAGGGCGTCACTAGGACTTCGATAGGTGGCGTGGACTTGATACCCAGACTCTAAATACTTTTTCGTCAGGGCGAGACCGATACCACGATTGGCTCCAGTAATGAATACGGTTTTCATGTTGCTCTCCTAGCGCTAGTATGACGCGTGACCTTTTTAATTCAGACGTTTAATTGAGAATAGAATACTTTGATTCCATTGATCTATCACCCTATTTACTCAGCGCTCGATCTCCCCGAAGGGCACCGCTATCCAATTCGTAAGTATGAATTGTTGTATAAGGCGATATTAGAGGCATACCTCGAGACATCGTGGTCACCCTTTCAGTTCTTCAAGCCAAGTGCTGTGAGCGTCGAAACAATTAAACAGACCCATTGTGGTGACTATACCGATGATTTAGTACTAGGGACGCTGCCAGCAGCGAAAATGCGCCGTATTGGCTTTCCTTGGAGTGAACGGTTGATAGAGCGTACGTTGACCTCTACGGGCGGCACGATGTTGACGGTCGAAAAAGCATTTGAACAAGGCATTGCCATCCATTTGAGCGGAGGCTATCACCACGCTCATTTTAATTATGGCAGTGGCTTTTGCTTGTTTAATGACTTAGCGGTTGCTGCACGACATGCCCTCACGCGAGGAGCGGATAAGGTGCTAATTGTTGATAGTGACGTTCACCACGGAGATGGCACAGCCTCCCTGATGAACGACAATCCAAATATCGTAACGCTGTCATTACACTGTGATAAGAACTTCCCTGCGCGCAAACCGAATTCTGATTTTGATGTCCCATTCTCACGAGGAACGAAAGACAAAGAATTTTTAGAGGGCTTTCAACAAGTGGTCCAGCTTGCACTCGATCTCCATCAACCTGATATCGTCATATTTGATGCTGGTGTAGACATTCACCAAGATGATGAGCTTGGTTTTCTGGAGGTGAGTCTCGAGGGTATTAAAGCGCGTGATAGTTGGATGCTGTCGACCTGCTACCAACGAGGCATTCCGATTGCGTGTGTAATAGGGGGAGGTTATCGCAGTCAACATGCTGATTTAGTACCGATTCATTATTCACTGATCGAGGCAGCCGCCCAACTGAAGGAGATTCCATGAAACATCGCATTCGTGCTGCAGGGATAGCAGTTAAAGATAATTGTGTTTTGATGCTGCGAGTTCAAGACCCTTACTCAGGTGAGTATTGGATTCCGCCAGGTGGTGGTTTTGAAGAGGGTGATGTCAGTACTAAACAGGGCTTGAAACGAGAGTTTAAAGAAGAGACCAATCTGGATGTAGAGGTCGGTGAGCTCATTTGCGTTCGAGAGTTTTATGAAACCTCCGCCGAGCGCTATCATGTCGAGCTGTTTTATCACATTACAGATTGGACGGGTGACGCCAACCTGCAGAATTTGCAAGGTTTAAACGATGAGGAGTATATTCAGGAAGTCGTCTGGCTGCCTATCGAAAAACTCACTGAGCATAAAACCTTTCCAGCCAATCTTTGTGAAGAGGTGCTGCCAATCATTGAAAAGGGTCATTACGCCACACATTTAGGTAGTTATGTTCAAGGCGAAGGTGAGAGCATCAACCGTCTTGACGGTAACGAGTGACTCACTGAATCGACTACAAAGCTACGCTACTATGGATAAATACAGCGTAGAACGCTATTATGCGCAGCCAAAGTTGACCTGCTAGACCATGAAGAGCCAGATATGAACAGGAAAAAGAAGATCAATCAGATCTTGAAAGCCAAAGCCAAGAAAGCCAATGCGAAAAAGCAGAAGAGCAACAAGCCGCGTTATATCTCGAAGGCTGAACGTGCCAAAATGGAAGCAGAAGAGGCATCGAGCCCAGAGTTGGTTGCTGATGCTCAACCGACAAACGATGAACAGAATGAAAAAGGCGCTACTGAGTAGCGCCTTTACTGTATCTGGGCTGTACTATTGAGACCGACCTCGTCAACTTAATCGACGATAGTGACCTTTTCTATCTTGATGGTATCAAGCGGCACGTCTTCATGACCCTTCTTAATGCCTGTCATGGCTTTCCCTATGTTATTGACGATATCCATGCCAGATGTCACTTTTCCGAATACAGCGTAGCCCCAACCGTTGTTGGTTTTCGCGGTATGGTCCAGAAAGTCGTTGTCATCGAGGTTAATAAAGAACTGTGCTGTGGCCGAATGCGGGGCGTCGGTGCGAGCGAAAGCAATAGTGCCCGTCGTGTTTTTTAGTCCGCGATTTGCCTCATTAGCAATCGGGGCGTGAGTATCCTTTTCGGTCATATCTTCAGTGTGACCACCACCTTGAATCATAAAGCCATCAATCACGCGATGGAAAATCGTGCCCTCATAGAATCCCTCTTCACAATAACGGAGAAAATTCTTTGAACTCACTGGTGCTCGTTCCATGTTTAGCTCAATTTCGATGTCGCCATAGGTGGTGGTTAAGATAATCATTGTATATTCTCTGAGGTGGGGTTGTAGCTGATTGTAGCAGGTTTCAAGAACTAGGTTTTGAAGGGCTAGAAATGAAAAAAGCCGCTGAATAATCAGCGGCTTCTTCGAATGTGGCGGAGAGATAGGGATTTGAACCCTAGAACCGCTATTAACGGTTGCCGGTTTTCAAGACCGGTGCTTTCGACCACTCAGCCATCTCTCCGTGTTGATGCGCATAATAATGGGCATCTCACTGTTTGTAAACCCTTAATTTTACTGTTTGCTTTAATTATAAGCAGTTGAGGCAAATTAATGGTTTGGGTGTCTAAAAACTACACATATGAGTAGTAAAAAGCCCCAAGATTTCTCTTGGGGCTGAAATATGGTCGGACTGACTGGATTTGAACCAGCGACCCCCGACACCCCATGACGGTGCGCTACCAAGCTGCGCTACAGTCCGATGGGATCAATCTAAACCAGAGTGTTTTGCTGGTCAAGGGTTTATATCACGTTTAACTGCTTGATTTACTGACTTTTTGAGTAGAAGCGTTGCAGCTCAGTAAAGCCTTGCATCAAGATAGGTAGCTTGGGGTTCTTATCTCTAATGCGATCGTAGTTTTCATCGTAAAGGCTATAGTTACCAAATTTATCGACAACGGTTGTCTCTTTACTGGTTATTAGGGCGAGTTCGCGAGTATCGCCAGCAATGATCCATTTACGCTTGCGCTCATCAAACAGGTTACGACCGCTGCTGTAGTTTTTCGCGCTGGTCGACACACCGCTCAAGTCTTGCATTATCGTCGCTGCTAAATCCAAATGACTTGTCATATGGGTATAGTCAGCGGCCAGTTTCCCAGGCCAGTGGATGACCATAGGGACGCGCAACTGATACTGACTATAGTTGGTGTTGGATCCCCAGCTACGTGTCTTAGTTTCGTTGAACTCTGTACCGTGATTCGACGTTAGGATGACCACGGTGTTACTCATTAGGTTTTGGTCTACTAGAGTTTGTAGAATCTTACCAAACTCAGCGTCTGCTGCAGCGGCAGCGGCAGAGTAAGCACTGACAAAACGCTGTTCAGCGGTCAGTGCATCAGAGTCTGGTTGGTAGTCACTGAAGTTGTCTACCGTAGTCAGTTCTATGAAACTAAACCATGGTTTGTTTGAGCCATTAATGATGGCATCACTCCACTGCTCAATAGCCGCATTATCAGAAATGGTTCTATCAAGTGTCTCCGACTCGGTTGCCGTTAAGTCGGCCATTGGGAATTTTCTGAAGATGGTTTCGCTATAAAGGTCATCTTCGAAGTTATCGCCACTGAAAAGCTCAAAGCGATAGCCTTGATTCGCTAGAATGGACATCATCAGCGGCTCAGAGCCCTGTGCTTTGATGCTGCTCGCATAACTGCTCGGAAGACCGTACATCAATCCAAAGGCACCAAAGTCATCATTACTCGAACTGTAATGATTGACAAAGTTTTGATTGTTCAACGCAAAACCGTATGCAACCGGCATGTTTTGCGGGTTAAGCATGTCCGCACGCAAATTATTGATGCTAACCACGAGTACATTGAGATTTTCAGAGCGACGGTTGAACTCGATTTCAGTTAAAGGGTAACTAACGAGGTCGGCAGCGCCTTCATTGTCTCTGAGCTTTTGAAGGTATTCATCTCTATCTAATAGACCGTGCTTCTCCATAAAGGATTTAGCTGTCATTGGGTACGATAGAGGGAAGTTCGCTTTCTGAACCGTAATCGGGTTATAGAAAAATGCATCCGCCCACATGAAGATCATATGGCTTGCGATAAAGCAGACGAAGAAAAGTGCAGCAATTGGGCGCCCGACGTGCTTGTGAGACAGTTTACGTTGTTTGCGCCACACCCATTCAGCGAGCGCTAACTGCGCTAGGAATATAGGTGGCAACACGATAAATAAGTGCTGAAGATCGGAGCTGATCGGACTCGTATCATCGCTGAATAAGAGATCCCAAACGACAGGTGATAGGTGGAGATTTATCGTTTGATAGGCTTGCGTATCTATAAGTAGGACAGTCAAACCAAAGGTGGCAAAACAGACGGCGAGTAATCTAAACAGTTTTCGCGACGGTACAATAAAGGTGAGCGGGAAAAGCACCAAGAGGTACAGCGCAAAAACTAAAAATCCGAAGTGGCCAATCCAAGAGGCGAGTAGATAGACTTGCCCAAACAAAGTGTCGGGCCACGGCGAGGCAGCAATATAACGCGTACCGATAAGCATCGCCGCGATAATATTAAAAAACGCAAACCAGTGTCCCCAGCCTACTAGGCGAGACACTCTTTCTCCGTATGAATTTCCGCTATCTACCATCTGCCGTTCAGTCTATCCGTTCTTAAATTTTAGTGTTGGTCTTTTGTTTCTAGGGATGAAATCAGAGCCTTAGAGAATTTTTCCGCAATTGCTTGGCGTTGTGAAGGAGCAACGTTTTGATTTAAGACATTGGTTGCGATATTCCCTGCGATCATCAAAGAAAGTTCTGCGCTCGCGCCGTGTTTGTCTAGAACAGCGGCAACTTCGGCAAGGATGTCTTCAACTTGTTGATCGGTATATTTAGATGTAATTGGCATAAAGACTCTGCTAATGATAATGAAAGCGGCTTATGATACCCTACTCTGCATCACAAACGAAACAGCAACCATGATAAATTCACAATGAGTTTGAACCTATCTAACGTAATTTTACACCAGTTAGCAATAAATGAGCAGGAAGAGCTTGTCGTTCAGTATCGCCAAGAGATGCTTCAAAATGACAGTTCTACTGAAACTCTAGTCGCTGAACTGCATCGTGTCTTCAATTCGAAAGCAGGAAAAGGGTTTGGTTCCTTCACGAGCGAGAGTGATTTCCAAATTTGGCTAAGTGAACTGCTCAAAGGCGAGAAAGATTTCTATAGCTTTTCTCAGCAGAGCGCAGAGCGATTAAAGACCGAACTGGCGAAGTACCCATTTGCCGAAGCGGGCACTTTAGTGATGGCTCAATATCAGTCTCTGGCTACAGATTATCTGTTCATTGGTTTACTGCCTTCATACAACAGTTTGCAAGTGACTGAAGGTTTGAACATTGGTTCTATTGATTACCTCGATATTGCCAAAATGGATATCGCGGCACGTATTGACCTGACAAGCTATGACCTTGATAAGAGCTCTAATCGTTATTTGACCTACATTAAAGGACGTGTTGGTCGCAAGGTTGCTGATTTCTTTTTAGACTTCTTGCAAGCCGAAGTAGGCTTAGATACCAAACAGCAAAACTCGATACTGATGCAGGCGGTCGAAGATTATTGTGCCGATGCACAGTTGGATAAAGACGAAACGGTAAACTACAAAAAGCAAGTGTACGATTACTGTAATGACCAGCTGAAATCGGGTGATGAAGTTCAAATCAAAGAGTTATCTGGAGAGTTACCAAGCAATGAAGGTGCAAGCTTTTTGGATTACACCCAAGAGCAAGGTTATGAGCTAGAAGAGAGCTTCCCAGCCGATCGCTCGACCGTTCGTAAACTCACTAAATTTGTGGGTGCTGGCGGTGGTCTAAATCTAAGCTTTGATAGTCTGTTGTTAGGCGAGCGCGTGTTCTACGATCCAGATACAGATACGTTGACGATTAAAGGCACACCACCTAACTTAAAAGACCAACTCACTAGAAATCGTTAATTCGTTAAAAGCGCTACTTTGTAGCGCTTTTTTGCTGATGACGTCTTTGTGCTAAAACTATATAGGGTAAAGGAAAAAGCCTAGTTTTGTGTCGAGAGGGACCGATTGTTGAATCTATTCAAGCGTCTTAATGGTATTGCTGTTGCCATTGTACTGTTGTGGTCTATCGCAGTCGCGAGTGTTGTTTATGTGTCATCTCAAGAAGAGAAAATAACGCACTTAATTGACGAAATAACCTTTAGTATCGATAAACTTCGTCAAACTCTGTTCCTTGCTCAACCTTACCGAGCCCGCTTTTCTGAGCAGCTAGAGCTAGAAATTCAGCTCATTCACGCCCAGACGGTTCAATTAAAGTCGCTCACCCAGTCGGATTTATTATCCGATGTCTCCCATACCGTCTATCTGCTAGAGCGTTTTGTAGAACAGGCGCAGTTGTTGGCTCGCGATGAAGCGCGAATGGATACTTTTATCACTAGTATCAACGACAAACCTCAAGATCTTAGTGACCCCGCACTATCGCTGAGCAATCGTTTATCGGCAGTAGTATTGGATACCTTATTCAACGAATCCGTTGAACCCCGACAAGTTTATTTGAAGCTAGAAGATATCCAAAGAGAAGCCTACCGACTGCCAAGCACAGACCGTATCCATCTTCTTGAGCTGAACTCACAAGCTTCAGTTTTACTTTCTCAGTCTGCAAACACTGAATTTTTGGTTGAGCGTGTTGTTAATCATCCCGTTATGACCGAACTGTCTTTACGAGAGCTGCAGTCGGAGCGCTTAGTCAGTGGGCAGGTACTGTTTGTTTCACTAGCAAGCTTAGTGGCGATACTTTGTTTATTTTCACTGAGCCTGAGTGGAGGGCGCGTTGCTAGGGCTGATAATGAGTCAGAACTAGTCTCTTACCAAGACGAGCTGCCCGCGGGCAACGCTCAATCCACAGCTGCGGATGAACCCCAAAACACCGAATCTTCAGTGAGTGATACAAAACAATCGGATCGTCAACTGGATCGTCATCTGAATCATAGAGAAGTCCCATCAGGTGAAGCCCAAACCGATGACTCAGAGTCACCAACATTGGCCGTGGTTAAGTCAGAGCAGTCGACGGAAAAAGCGAAAAAAGAAACCTCGGTATCGTCAATTCAGTTTGAAAATATGTTGAGTACGTTGGATGGCGACCAAGAGTCTATGCTGCTTTTGCTTGGGGTTTTCGTTTCGGAACACAGGAATGATGCGGAAAAGTTACGTGACCTGGTGGATTCAGACATCGAGAAGGCAACGCGCGTAGCTCATACGTTAAAAGGCGTATCAGGCAGTATTTTTGCTGAAGAACTGCGACAAAGCGCCATTGTGGCAGAGCAACAGCTCAAAGATACTCAGTCTTTGGAGCCTGATGCCATCGATGAGCTTGAGCGTTGTTTGAGTATGGCCATATTGTCGGCAGAAGACTACATCTCAACACAGAGTCAGCAATAACGCTTAGTAATTCGCCAAATTTAGACTATAAATATCAATAGTTAACGTGAATTTTACGTGGCTCACTTATAGTGGCGGTAATATACCCGAGTAATTATCTGACGTTGAGGTCTCCAATGAAACATCTGCATCGCTTACGCAGT
Source organism: Vibrio maritimus (assembly GCF_021441885.1). Lineage (NCBI taxonomy): Bacteria > Pseudomonadati > Pseudomonadota > Gammaproteobacteria > Vibrionales > Vibrionaceae > Vibrio > Vibrio maritimus. The sequence goes on along the minus strand of NZ_CP090438.1, from coordinate 2,533,694 downwards.
GCATTACTTCTTTTCTTTGTCACTTTGGTTTCTGGCTGTTCGTTATTGGAGATCCAGCTTGATAGCCAGACGACGCCTTTGACAAAACAAGAGCTCAACATGCGTTTGATGACGCGTGAATTCAGCCGTGAGTTCTTCACTCAAGTTGAAATGACCGCTGATTCTCTATCCTCAAAGTACGATGAAACAGATGTGATGAATCAGTCGCATATTTTACTTTGGAAAATTCATGCGGAAGAGGGGCTACAACAGTCTGCCTATCAGGTTTCACCCGCTGCAGGACTGATCGATACCTGGGTGTTTACTCTGCAAATGGAGCAGTTCTTTGTGTCTGGTCCGGGTAAATCTATGTTTATCACCGAAGAAGCCACCCAAACCGCAATTAAGCTCAGCACCGAGATTGATCAGCTAGCCAAGTCGTTATTTAAGTCTGACAGCTATTCAACCACCAAAGAGTTTGTACAGAAGTTTGCAGCGTTGCATCCTTTTGAAAATCTGATGTTTGCTCGTGTCCCTGCGTATCGTGAATGGTTAAAGGCTCAAGGAATTGATGAGAGTGAGGTGACCACTACACTGGGAACTATGCCTGAAGCATTATCAGATGTTTCAGATCGCCTGTCGTTAATGTCAGAGCAAACACCAAAGCTGATGACTTGGAAGGCTCAACTGATAGCGCTTAACAGTAATGTGAATGGCGATGACATCCGTGGTGCGATTCAGAGCTTCCAAGTGAGCGCGGAAGCGTTTCGTGATTTTGTCGAGAACAATCCAGAATACATGCGCGATCTGGCGCAAAAGATGGCGATTGAACTTCAGCCATTGCTTAATGACCTCGACGTGAAAACACAAGATAAGTTGACACAACTTAGTGCCGAGCGCCAAGCGCTAGATGACATGGTTGCTCGAGAGCGTGAAGAGCTGATCAAGATGATAGAGCGAGAGCGCAAAGAGATCGCGGTCATTGTGAATAGTGAACGCGAGTTGTTTGCTCAGGACCTAGATAAGATTTCACAGGATGTACTGACTCTTGCTGTAGAAAAGCTGATTCAGTTAATTAAAAGTACGATTGTTTACTTTATCTTATTCATTTTAGTGATCTTCTTTGCTCCTCTAGGATTAGGTTACGCCTTGGGTAAGCGGGCTCAAGTGAAGAAAGAACGGAAAATAGCAGACTAATAATGAAAAGGCTCCCAACGGAGCCTTTTTGCTATATAGCGACTGTAAAAATCGCAATAACTGGTTGGGTTTGTGAAAAAAACTTCATCAATATGTGAATTTGCTCTTGTGTTATGGCTCGGAAAATTTTATAGATGGGGGAGCCTTTATTTAAATTCACACGGAGAGTAATTCAATGAGAGTAGGTTTAGTCGGTTGGCGTGGCATGGTGGGTTCTGTTCTGATGCAACGCATGGTCGAAGAAAAAGACTTTGATGTCATCGAACCCGTTTTCTACAGCACGTCTCAAATTGGTATTCCAGCGCCAAACTTTGGTAAAGATGCCGGACTTCTACAAGACGCTTTTGATATTGAAAGCCTAAAACAACTAGACGCCGTGATTACCTGTCAAGGTGGTAGCTACACTGAGAAAGTGTACCCAGCACTTCGCCAAGCTGGCTGGAAAGGTTATTGGATTGATGCTGCTTCTACTCTCCGTATGGACAAAGATTCAATCATTACCTTGGACCCAGTGAACCTTGGTCAAATTCAAGATGGTCTTATCAAGGGTACCAACACCTTTGTTGGCGGTAACTGTACCGTTAGCTTGATGCTTCTTGGCTTGGGCGGTCTATACGAGAAAGGTCTTGTTGAATGGATGAGCGCAATGACGTACCAAGCGGCTTCGGGCGCAGGTGCGAAAAACATGCGCGAACTTATCTCTCAAATGGGCGTAGTAAATGACTGTGTGACTTCTGAACTGGCAAACCCAGCGAGCTCTATTCTAGATATTGATCGCAAAGTGGCTGAGACCATCCGTTCATCTTCGTTCCCAACCGATCAATTTGGTGTACCTCTAGCAGGCTCACTCATTCCGTGGATCGATGTGAAGCGTGAAAACGGTCAGAGCAAAGAAGAGTGGAAAGCCGGTGTTGAAGCAAACAAGATCCTTGGTTTGCAAGATAGCCCAATTGCTATCGATGGCACATGTGTTCGAATCGGCGCAATGCGTTGTCACGCGCAAGCTCTAACCATCAAACTTAAGCAAGATGTGCCAATGGATGAAATCGAAGAAATCATCGCAACGCACAACGATTGGGTGAAAGTGATTCCAAACGATCGCGATATCACAGCTCAAGAGCTAACACCTGCGAAAGTAACTGGCACTATGTCTATCCCGGTTGGTCGTCTAAGAAAAATGGCGATGGGTAACGACTTCCTCAATGCCTTTACCGTGGGTGACCAGCTATTGTGGGGTGCAGCTGAGCCACTACGTCGTACACTGCGCATTATCTTGGCTGAGAAGAAAGGTTAATTTTTCTCATTCATCCAAGTTTGAAAAAGCCCTCTTAAGAGGGCTTTTTAGTTTCTGCTATTTTAAATCTTCAGAATCGACGTCAACAACTCTTTTGTCAGGTGTCGCCAACTCACTACCGCAATGCTTGCAGTGCAGTGCATCACTTTCATGACCCGACTTTGAGCAGTTTGGACACTTAACCAAGTTTCTATGGGTCTTCATTTCTTGGCCTAGTTCTGCCGTAATGATTCCCGTAGGGACGGCAAGAATGGAGTAGCCGAGCAGCATTGTCAGCGAGGCGAGCCCTTTACCAAGCGGTGTACTTGGTACTAAATCACCGTAGCCAACCGTTGTAATGGTCACAATTGCCCAGTAGATACTTTGTGGGATGCTGGTAAACCCATTCTCTGGTCCCTCTATAACATAGATAAGCGAGCCAAATATCGTCACCAATATCGCAACCGTGCTAAAAAAGACCAAGATCTTACGACGCGACATCAGCAGTGAACGAAGCAAAATATTCGAGTCTTGCAGATACCGAACCAGTTTAAGGATTCGAAATATGCGCATAACGCGAAGCAGTCGTATCACCCCCATAAAAGTGGCTGACGGGAAAAGTAGCGCTAGGTAGGTCGGAAGAATCGACAGTAAGTCGACGACGCCGTAGAAGCTGGTGGCGTAAGCCTTTGGCTTTGGTGAGCAATATAGGCGCACCAGGTACTCAATGGTAAACAAGGCCGTAAAGAAATACTCCAGAAGGACAAAGGTGTTATCCCACTCGCCGGATAGCCCTTCAATAGAGTGCAGCACGAGTACAGCCAGCGATATTAAGATCGCGATGATAAGAGTAATATCAAAAATTCGACCTGCACGGGTGTGATGACCAAAGATGATAATGTACAGCTTGTGCTTTAAGCGGTTGTTTTCCATAGCAAGAGTTTATAAGTCTTCAATATGGCTAGTATATACCCAAGACGCGGCAAGGGGCAGTTTTGCTCGGACAAGAGTCGTTTCGTTTATCGCGAGGGAGAGTGCCAATAGAGACAAGAGAAGTTCAAGCACCTTGGTAACAAGGTGCTTGAGAGGGGCAAAGATGTGAGGGAAAGGCTAGGTCAGTTAAGCGAGACCTGGGAAAAGTGCTTTTAGACCATTCGCCATAAACTCAATACCCAATGCACCAAGGATCAGACCCATGATACGCGTGATCACATTGATACCCGTTTGGCCAAGGAAGCGCACGATAAGTGGCGCAGAGCGATAAAGCAGCCATGAGCAAAGGGCGAAGACGATGATACTAATAATGATACCAACCGTTTCAACCATGCCAGGGTAGCGAGCGCCATAAACAATCGTCGAACTGATAGCACCAGGGCCAGCCATAAGCGGCATCGCAAGTGGTACAACACCGATTTGCTCTTTACTTACGTACTCTGACTTTTCTTGTTTGTTCTGCTTATCCTCACCCAACTTACCCGACATCATAGAGAAAGCGATACTAAGCAGCAGCAATCCACCCGCTACGCGGAACGAGTCTAAAGAGATGCTGAACATATCTAACAGGATCTGACCTGCCAATAATGACGTAATAAGGATCACTGCAACCGCAATGTTCGCTGTGGCCGCTGTTTTGTTTTTGTCCTCGGGTGACATATGCCCCGTCAAAGACACAAACACAGGCATGATCCCAACCGGGTTTACCGCAGCGACCAAACCAAGGAAAAACTGCAAATAGATTGCAAATTCGATGCTACTCATAGACTTATCTCAATGAAGGAATGGGACGTAATGCTATGCATTTATGTCCAAGCAAAAAGTGCGGGTAATGTACGACATTGCAGCGGGATAATCGACTAAAAATTGATGGCTATTTAAGACAAATAGTTCGTAGATATGAAGTGGGAGGTCTGGTGTGCAAATATGAATAGATTATGAAGGAAAAGTTCGTGCCACAACCGAGGTAACATACCTTTACGTTGCAAAAATGTTGCTCATGTCTTGTTTTGATTATTTTTACGCCATGGGTTGAAAGAAAGTAATGTCATCTACATATACTTAGTAGCACGAGGGTGACGTTTTACTTGTCTTTGCCGTACAAAAGTGAAACTTTTTTACACAATTGTTAGGTGTTATGAAAAAAAAATACTGAATGGTGCTTTTTTGAGCTTGGTATTTTACTTGGGTAACATCAATTAAAACAACGGGTTACGTCACGCAACCCTTTGGGGTTACTACTATGTAGGTAAATTACTTTTCAGATCTGATCTGAGTCAATTTTTTTCATAGCGTGAAAGATTATACTCAGCTCTGAAAGCAGTTTACTAAGTAGAGTTGTTCTGTTGTTAAGTGATTCATTAGCAGAAGTAGCTAACTTACTAAAAAGTTTTTAGTTTTTTTATTTTAGGAGATTCCTTATGCCTGTAACAAATATGGCTGAACTAGATGCAATGGTTGCACGCGTTAAAGCGGCACAAGCAGAATTTGCAACTTACTCGCAAGAGCAAGTAGACAAGATTTTCCGCGCAGCATCTCTAGCAGCTAACCAAGCTCGTATTCCTCTTGCACAACAAGCGGTTGAAGAGTCTGGTATGGGTATCGTTGAAGACAAAGTTATCAAGAACCACTTCGCGTCTGAGTTCATCTACAACAAGTACAAAGACGAGCAAACTTGTGGCATTCTTGAAGAAGACGACAACCTAGGCACTATGACTATCGCTGAGCCTGTAGGCATCATCTGCGGTATCGTACCAACAACTAACCCAACTTCTACTGCAATCTTCAAATCTCTAATCTCTTTGAAGACTCGTAACGGTATCATCTTCTCGCCACACCCACGTGCGAAGAACTCTACTAACGATGCAGCTAAACTAGTTCTAGATGCAGCAGTAGCAGCAGGTGCTCCAAAAGACATCATCGGTTGGATCGATCAACCATCTGTAGAGCTTTCTAACGCTCTTATGAAGCACGACGACATCGCTCTTATCCTTGCAACTGGTGGTCCAGGCATGGTTAAAGCAGCTTACTCTTCTGGTAAGCCAGCAATCGGTGTAGGTGCAGGTAACGTTCCTGTAGTTATCGACGAAACTGCAGACATCAAACGTGCAGTAGCTTCGATCCTTATGTCTAAAACATTCGATAACGGCGTAGTGTGTGCTTCTGAGCAGGCTGCAATCGTTGTTGACTCTGTGTACGACGAAGTTAAAGAGCGTTTCGCTTCTCACAAAGCATACGTTCTAAGCAAAGCTGAAGCTGAGAAAGTACGTAAAGTGCTTCTAATCGACGGCAACCTAAACGCTAAGATCGTAGGTCAACCAGCTCCAGCAATCGCTGAGATGGCAGGCGTTAAAGTTCCAGCTGACACTAAAGTTCTAGTTGGTGAAGGTCTAGGTAAAGTTTCTTACGACGACGCATTTGCTCACGAGAAACTATCTCCAACTCTAGGTCTATTCCGCGCTGACGATTTCGAAGACGCAGTTGCTCAAGCAGTAACTATGGTTGAAATCGGTGGTATCGGTCACACATCTGGTCTGTACACAAACCAAGACGTTAACGCCGACCGCATCCGTTACTTCGGTGACAAGATGAAGACTGCACGTATCCTTGTAAACATCCCAACTACTCACGGTGGTATCGGTGACCTTTACAACTTCAACGTAGCGCCTTCTCTAACTCTAGGTTGTGGTTCTTGGGGTGGTAACTCTATCTCTGAGAACGTAGGTCCTAAGCACCTAATCAACAAGAAAACTGTAGCGAAGCGAGCTGAAAACATGTTGTGGCACAAACTACCTAAGTCTATCTACTTCCGTCGTGGCAGCCTTCCAATCGCAATGAGCGACCTAGAAGGTAAGAAGCGTGCATTCCTAGTAACTGACCGTTTCCTATTCAACAACGGTTACAGCGACGAAGTAGTGAAGCTACTTAAAGCTCAAGGCATGGAAGTTCAAACTTTCTTCGACGTAGAAGCGGATCCAACGCTATCTGTTGTTAAGAAAGGTGCAGAAGCAATGCAAAGCTTCCAACCAGACGTAATCATCGCTCTAGGTGGTGGTTCTCCGATGGATGCTGCTAAGATCATGTGGGTAATGTACGAGCACCCAGAAACTCACTTCGAAGAGCTTGCAATGCGCTTTATGGACATCCGTAAACGTATCTACAAGTTCCCTAAAATGGGTCAAAAAGCTGAGCTTGTATGTATCACTACAACATCTGGTACTGGTTCTGAAGTTACTCCATTCGCAGTTGTTACAGACGACGAGACTGGTGCTAAGTACCCACTAGCTGACTACGAACTAACTCCTAACATGGCTATCGTTGACGCGAACCTTGTTATGAACATGCCTAAGTCTCTAACAGCATTCGGTGGTTACGATGCAGTAACTCACGCTCTAGAAGCTTACGTATCAGTTCTAGCGAACGAATACTCTGACGGTCAGGCTCTACAAGCACTTAAGATGCTTAAAGAGTACCTACCTTCAAGCTACGCGAACGGTGCAAACGACCCAATCGCTCGTGAAAAAGTACACAACGCAGCAACTATCGCTGGTGTAGCATTTGCGAACGCATTCCTAGGTGTTTGTCACTCAATGGCTCACAAGATTGGTGCTGAGTTCCACCTACCACACGGTCTGGCGAACGCACTACTAATCTCTAACGTTGTTCGTTACAACGCAAACGACAACCCAACTAAGCAAACTGCGTTCTCTCAATACGACCGTCCACAAGCACGTCGTCGTTACGCTGAAGTCGCTGACCACCTAGGCCTAAGCCAAGCTGGTGACCGTACTGCTCAGAAGATTGAACGTCTACTAGCATGGTTGGAAGAGCTTAAGAAAGACCTAGACATCCCAACTTCTATCCAAGCTGCAGGTGTTGCTGAGTCTGACTTCCTAGCTAAGCTTGATGAGCTAGCGGTTGAAGCGTTCGATGACCAATGTACTGGTGCGAACCCACGTTACCCACTAATCTCTGAGCTTAAAGAAGTTCTGAAAGCGGCTTACTACGGTAACGCATTCGTTGAAGGCGAAACTTTCGAAGGTACAACTGTTATCAAGAAGAAAGCAGACCAAGAAGCGAAGCCAGCTGCTAAAGCTAAAAAAGAGAAAGCTGAAGCTTAATTCAGTAGTAGATTTTCGCTAGCACGAAATCTAATTCGGGAAAATTAGTAAAGCCCCTTCAGAAATGAAGGGGCTTTTTTTATGCGTTTGATTCAGAAAAACGAGTGATGATTACGCTTTTGTGCCCACTATGCCTCCGCACTTACCACACGACCACTGAAGTAGTCATTGCTGACAATGTATTCGGTCGTTCTTGTTAACTCATCCTGGATCCGCGACCAGTTAGCATCAATGTGATAGCCATGAGAGCTCACCGGAATCACGCCACCGACACGAATATTGCGTGGCTTGAGCTCACGAGCCCAGCTTTTGGTAAAGCCAGTGACAATAGAAGAGGTGTTGTCTAAATCGGTAAAGCACTGCTCAGGCTCTTGCGCAACTACATTGACGATAACGCCTGAGTGCTTTTCAGACATCCGGTCTGCAGCAACTTGCCCAAACAAAAAGAGACTGGATGCGAGCAGCGAAAATTGGTTGATAAACTTGTTGCTATCACTGACATCGGTCAGTGATTGTTTCGGTAGTGATGTCCAGTGATTAACCAAGACATTGGGTGGTCTGCCGACATGGGTTTCTATGTCATCGAAAATGCGTTCTATCGAGCTGGGAGTCATGTCGGTAATGTGAACCTTAGTGACGAGCTCCGTGACCTCCTGGCAACGCCGGAATGTGGCGCTGAGCGCATTGTTGTCTTTATCGCAAAGTACTAGGTTTGCTCCAAGGCGTGCGAAATGCAGTGCAATCATTGCACCTAAGCTGGTACCAGCAGATGTAATCAAAACTACCGAATTTTTAATGATCATAGTTACCCCGAAAGTGCCGGTTTCGGATACAGTTTGGCGAAATGCCATTCCCCTGAAGTAATAACTTGGTAGAAAAACTGTGAGTCAAATGTGAATAACTTCAAGTTTTTGTGGATAGGAAAAATATCAAACCGTTATTTTAGCGATAAATCACACTCTGTACGGAAAAACTGGACAGCGTTACATTAGAAACCACTAAAAAATAGGGGTTAAAGGTGGATAGACATTCCGTCCTTACGATGCGCGGTGGATAACTGGTTGTAGAGAATATCGATTGTAGGTTTCGGAGCAGACTTTTGACCAAGCTGACGGCGAGTATGACCAGAAAGGTTGTGGTATACCTCCTCGGCAAGGCCGTGAGTATCCACAGGGGCATAGTTGAGCGGTTCTGGTCGGCTGTAATGTTGCAGTTTTGCGCTAGGTAGGCCGCCATCATGAAACTGCTTAGCGATGCTGGCAGAGACCTCGTAGTCATCAAGTTCGCCTTGCAGTTTTTGTTCGGTAGGGACATCGAAGCGTTTTCTCAATATTGCTTCATCAGTAATCTTGGTATCAACATCCTCAGTCACTGAGGTTTCACGAGAGTCTTGAGAGAACATAGACAACATCAACGCAAAGTCTGCACGTCTACCTTGCTCTACGGCGCGATTAAGCGACGTACCACACTGTAGCTCGTTGATTAAATTGGCTTTGTCTAAATGATGAATTTGCATAAAGTCCTCTCGTTACAAAGACTTTATCGGCAGGAGCATAGAGAGCTTTAGAGATAAAATAAAAAAAGACCTGTATTAACAGGTCTTTAAGAAAAACTCGGTAAGGAGCGGATTACTTAGCTAGGTTTTCTTCTACGAATGCCCAGTTAACTAGTGCCCAGAAGCCGTTCATGTAGTCTGGACGAACGTTACGGTAATCGATGTAGTAAGCGTGTTCCCATAGGTCTACTGTTAGTAGCGGAGTCACACCTTCTTCTGTTAGTGGAGTTGCTGCGTTAGAAGTGTTAACGATGTCTAGAGAACCGTCAGCTTTCTTAACTAGCCAAGTCCAAGAAGAACCGAAGTTGTTGATTGCAGAATCAGTGAACTTCGCTTTGAACTCTTCGAATGAACCGAACGCAGCGTTGATTGCGTCTGCAACTGCACCAGTTGGCTCGCCGCCAGCGTTAGGCGCTAGACAGTGCCAGTAGAACGTGTGGTTCCAGATTTGAGCAGCGTTGTTGAATACACCACCAGAAGACGTCTTAACGATTTCTTCAAGTGTTTTACCTTCAAACTCAGTCCCAGGGATAAGACCGTTTAGCTTAACAACGTAAGTGTTGTGGTGCTTACCGTGGTGGAAATCTAGTGTTTCTGCTGAGATGTGTGGTTCTAGAGCGTCTTTCGCATAAGGAAGTGCTGGTAGTTCGAATGCCATTGCTCGCTTCTCCATTGATTATTAACGGGTTTTTACCCTGATTGCTTCCAAGTATATTTTTTATTGAGTCGTGTGTTGACTGACTGCTTGCTATTTTAGCAAGTTTTTACTTTATTAAAAGAGTTGGTGATAAATTAATTGTGATGTTTTGTTTACTTAGCTCTTGATAGTAAGGGTTTGGGTAGCTCGCATCACATCTTAGCTACAATAGTATAACCACAATATTATTGTGCTTTTTATTCTGTGACGATTCGCTAGAATGTGAACACATTCGCAGTACAAGCATTTCGAGGAAGCAATGGAAACGATCGATAAAATCAAACAGCAAATTGAAGAAAACACAATTCTTCTTTACATGAAAGGTTCACCTAAATTGCCGAGCTGTGGCTTTTCTTCACAAGCAGCTCAGGCACTAATGGCTTGTGGCGAAAAATTTGCTTATGTAGACATCCTACAAAACCCAGACATCCGCGCAGAGCTACCAAAGTACGCTCAATGGCCAACTTTCCCTCAACTATGGGTTGAAGGCGAGCTAATCGGCGGCTGTGACATCATCGTAGAGATGTTCCAAAAAGGCGAACTTCAGCCAATCATTAAAGAAGCGGCAGCACGCAATGCGGAGGAAGGTGACGCTTAAGTCTTCTTCTGATTGAGCTCAAAAGAGCTTAAGAGCTGACCCCTCCTAGCCTCCCGCTTGCGAGGGGAGGAACGGACTGCTCGCTGACGCATCGCCCCACTTTACGAGTTGCGGCGCGACGATAGGAGCGAGCAGTCGTTCTCCCCCTAAAATAGGGGGAGCTAGAGGGGGTAAACGCGAAACCCAAACCACCCACCAATCCCCCCAAATTCCGTTCCCCACACCTAAAAGCACTCCACCAAATTACCCCAAGTCCATACCCTAATAGGGTGATACCAGCTACCCCTCATCACAACTTACCCTTCAAGCCATTTATATTTCCCTCACCAATGCTACCGTTAGAAAACAATAACGATAAAGAAAGCAGTAAAAGATAAGTGGTCATATGTTTGCATCCAAAAAACAACTCACTCAACTCCAACAGCAATTGCTATCTGAATCCGAACAGAAAGACACCTTCGCTTGCCAAGTCGAGCAGTTGCAGCAAGAGTTAGTTCAAAAAGAGCAGCAGATAAGAAAGCTGGAATTCCAGCTAGACAAACAAAAGCAGCGCTCTCGACTGTTTTTGAGCTCTGTTACTTCCCAGCTGGTGGGAGCGACGAGCAATATTGAACAGGCGAATAATCAGCTCATCCATCAAAGTGACCAGCTTCAGGCGAACCTCGGTGTGTTTGACGCGACACAGCAGCAGCTTGAAGAGATGTATCAATCGCTCGATCAGGTATCGCAATCTTCTAACGCGAGCAAAGAGACGGTGGCGGCACTACAAGTGCTGACCGGGGATATCACTCAGTTTATCAGTATCATTCATCAGATTTCAGAACAAACCAACTTACTTGCGCTTAATGCTGCTATTGAAGCGGCTAGGGCAGGTGAGCACGGCCGTGGGTTCGCTGTGGTCGCAGACGAAGTGCGTTCACTGGCCGGGCGTGCGAATGAAGCGGCGAGTGAGATCTCGGGATTGGTTGAGCGCATTGAAGGAAGCACCAACAAAGCGGGCGAGAACATCGAATTGGTCTCGTCGCAAGTCGCAGATGCCTCTAAAGGCGCTTCGGACATAGTTCAAGATACCCAATCCATTTTGTCTCTTTCTTCTGACACGGTTGACGTCATCTATACCACTACGGTCGATATCTACGCGTCCAGTGCTATCGCGCAGTACACGAATATGTGGGCAACGGCGCACTCCAAGCTGATTGGGGCAGACTATGATGCGAGTTTGCTTGAGCTTGCTGAAAGTGAGACCATTTTTGGTCAGGTGATAGCCAGTCATGAAGAGACACAGCAGCTTGCATCCCCTGGTGGGCCTTTAGAGTATTTCTATGTTAAGGCGACGGCACTGCACGACGGATTGCGGCTAGTAGCGCAAGGCAGTAACGATTCAAACATGATTGACCAAATGGATATGGCGTATCGTGACCTTGTTTCCTACATCGCAGCGGCGCAAGAGAAAGTGAAAACCTCATACGCGCAAAAGTAACAGGCGAAAAAAAGGGAGTGAATTATCACTCCCTGCCAACTGAGGTTAGTTACTCTGCGAGCTCACCTGTCGCTTCGAACACTTCGAGCTTGTCTAAGTAAGGTTGCAAATCCCCAATATTGTTATTAATCCACTCACTGTTGTAGTAAGTATCTAGGTAGCGCTCACCGCTGTCACACAGCAAAGTGACAATAGAGCCAGTTTCGCCACGTCTTTTCATCTCGCTTGCTAGTTGCAGCACACCGTAAAGATTGGTACCTGTCGATGCACCCACTTTACGTCCCAGTGTTTTTTCCAGCCAATGGATGGTTGCAATACTTGCCGCATCTGGGATGGTACGCATCTCATCAACCACGCCTGGAATAAAGCTTGGTTCAACGCGAGGGCGACCAATGCCTTCAATTTTGCTGCCACAATCACCCGTAATCTGCGCGTTACCTGTCTTAAAGTAGTCATGGAAAACAGAGTTCTCTGGGTCAACAACGCATAGCTTAGTATCGTGCTTTTGATAGCGAATAAAGCGACCAATTGTAGCCGACGTACCGCCTGTACCAGGACTCATTACCACCCAAGATGGAATCGGATGATCTTCGAGCTCCATCTGACTAAAAATAGAGTTCGCAATGTTGTTGTTACCACGCCAATCCGTTGCGCGCTCAGCGTAAGTAAACTGATCCATGTAGTGGCCGTTTAGCTCTTCTGCCAATCGGCGAGATTCTGCGTAAATCTGATCAGAGCGGTCTACAAGATGTGCTTTACCACCATAGAATTCAATCTGTTCAATTTTCTTGCGTGCTGTGCACTTTGGCATCACTGCAATAAAGGGTAAACCAAGTAGACGAGCAAAGTAGGCTTCTGATACGGCAGTGCTGCCCGATGATGATTCAATCACAGTCGTCTCGGGACCAATCCAGCCATTACAGATCGCATATAAAAATAGCGAGCGGGCTAGACGGTGTTTTAGTGAGCCAGTTGGATGTGTGCTTTCGTCTTTTAGATAAACGTCGATCCCTTCAATACTAGGGAGATCAAGTTTGATCAGGTGAGTATCTGCCGAGCGCTGGAAGTCAGCTTCAATTTTGCGAACAGCGTTGTTAATCCATTGGTGATCAGTACACATCGTCTTGGTTTCCTACTTTGTGATTGGCATGGTGATAATTTACCTACAGATAGAGAGAAAAACTTTGCTATATTTACTTCAATTTCGCTAATTAGTAGAAAATTTTTCTAAATTGGAGCTATTTTGGATATAGATAGTACAGATAAGAAGCTACTGTCCCTACTGCAACAAGATGGGACCTTGTCGCTAAACGAGTTAGCCGAAGCGGTTAACCTCACCACCACACCTTGTTGGAAGCGACTTAAGAAGCTTGAAGAGAGCGGTGTGATCGATAAGCGGGTTGCGTTGCTGGACCCAGAAAAGCTGGGTTTATCATTCACGGCGTTCGTACAGATCAAAACCACCAATCACTCTCATGAGTGGTATAAAGCCTTTGTCGAGACGGTGTCTTTGTTCCCCGAAGTGATGGAGTTCTATCGAATGGCGGGTGAGTACGACTACATGATGAAGGTATTGGTTAAAGATATGAAGTGCTTCGATGAGTTCTACAAAAAGCTCGTCAATAGCATAGATGGGCTATCCAACGTAACGTCAACCTTTGCGATGGAGCCACTAAAATACACCACAGCACTGCCAATACGTTGATTTGGTAGTAGTTCTCAACTTAAGCCACGTATCCTTGCCAGCGCCGAGTAATCACTCTATAACCTAGTGTAACTACATGAGTTCATAGACTGAGATTGCTGGCTACACACAAGGAGTGTTTATGTTGCATCAAGTATTGGTGTCGGTTAAAAAGCCCTTTATCAAAATGGTACCGGTGCCTAAGCCTGAATGTATTGTTGGGCAGGGGAAGGTGCTTGATGTGGCCAAATATTGCCAGCAATACTCAGTATCAAAACCGCTTGTCGTCACGGATAAGGTGTTGCTCGGTCTTGGTTTGTTGGATGGCATGTTGGCGTCATTGGAGAGCGCTGGCATTAACGCGTCCATTTTTGATGAGGTAAAGCCTGATCCAGACTACGCGACTGTGCGAGCAGGTGTTAAACAGTATCAAGCCAATGGCTGTGATGGGGTTATAGCGTTTGGTGGAGGCTCGCCGATTGATTGTGCCAAAGCCATCGCTGGAAGCGTAAAAACCAAAAAAGACGTGGCGAAGCTTCCCGGCCTTCTCAAAATTCATCGCCCGATTATGCCTTTGATAGCCATTCCAACCACGGCCGGGACAGGTTCAGAGGGGACTGTCGCAGCCGTTGTCTGCGATGTTGAGTCCAAAACTAAGCGAGCTATCACCGACCCATTTTTGGTGCCTAAAGCTGCGGTTCTCGACCCTGATATTATGCTGGGTTTGCCGCCTCAAATTACCGCAGAGACTGGGGTAGATGCCCTAACTCATGCGATAGAGTCTTACTTAAGCCTATATGCCAATTCAGAGACTCAAACTATGTCTCTAAACGCGATAAAGGCGGTATTTGAGTATCTGCCTAAAGCGTACCTTGACGGCGGTGACTCTGAGGCGCGGGAAAAGATGGCAGTGGCGAGCTTTGAAGCTGGTCTTGCGTTTACTCGCACCTACATCGGCTATGTACATGCCATCGCTCACCAGCTGGGCGCGTTTTACCACGTTCCTCATGGCCGTGCCAACGCCATGGTTCTGCCCCATGTCCTCAAGTTTATAGAACAAAGAGATAACGCCAGACTGACAACGCTGGCGCTGACCCTAGGTTATAAACACAGTGAGGCATTTATCCAAGAGGTCGAGGGTCTTCTGGACGCGCTCGATATACCAAAATATGTCGTTGAGCTTCAGAAAGAAGACATCCCGGCTCTTGCCAAGCAAGCCATTAAAGAAGCCTTTGGTGAATACCCAGTACCAGAAGTGATGAATGTACAACAATGCCAACAACTATTAGAAGCGTTACTCGATAAAGGAGCACAATAAATGAGCCTAGTCATCCTAGATGAACAGCAAATGATAGAGCGACTCCATGAGCAGCAGTCGGCGTTCAAAGAGGCGCCGTTTATTAGTCGTGAACTCAGAAGGGCGAACTTACTTAAGCTTGAAAAGGTGCTTCGAGATAATCAGGCGGCGATCTGTGAGGCGATTGCCAAAGACTTCGGTCACCGATCATCAACAGAAACGGCTCTGCTCGAACTGTTTTCATCCATCGAAGGTATTGTCGATGCACGTAAACAGCTCAAAAAATGGATGCGTGACAAAAAGCGTCATACCTCCGTTTGGTTTTGGCCAGCGAAGAACAAAGTTGTTCCTCAGCCTTTAGGCGTGGTCGGTATCATCGTTCCTTGGAACTACCCGTTATTTCTAGCTATCGGTCCAATGACGGCGGCTCTGGCTGCTGGTAACCGAGTGATGGTTAAGATGTCGGAGAACTCGATGAACCTTTGCCAAACGCTCGGAGATATCTTCTCGACGGCGTTTACGCAAGATGAGATCTGCTTTGTTGCCGAAACGGGCGGTACAGGGCAGGCGTTCGCTAAACTGCCGTTTGACCATATGATCTTCACCGGCTCTGGAGCTACGGGTCGCAAAGTCATGGCAGCAGCGGCTGAGAATCTAACGCCAGTTACATTAGAGCTCGGTGGCAAGTCACCGACCATTATCGGCCCGGACTTTGATATCAAAAAGGCGATGAAGCGGATCTTGGGCGGCAAGGTATACAACGCGGGACAGACCTGTGTTGCGCCAGATTACCTGTTGGTGCCTGAAGATAAGGTCAAACAAGTCGTGAAAGCGGCGAAATCGATCATGAAAGGAAGATTCAAGTCAATGGATCACCCGGACTATACCGCGGTGATTGATGCGGTGTCGTTCGAGCGCCTACAAGAAACCCTGGAACTGGCTAAAGAGGGGCAAGGAGAGGTGATTAACCTCATTCCCGCCAGTGAGCCTGATCCTGAATCTCGCCGTTTCCCTCTTCATTTGATCGTAGAGCCTTCAGCGGATGAGGCAGTCATGACAAGGGAAATCTTTGGACCGATTCTGCCAATCATTACCTACAAGTCGATGGATGATGTCTATCACTTTATCGGCGAACGAGACCGACCTCTCGCGCTCTATCTGTTTTCCGATGATAAAGAGCTTCAATCAGCTGTAATGGAGAACACTATGTCAGGAGCCTACACCATCAATGAGGTGATGATGCATGTCGCGCAGCACGACCTGCCATTTGGCGGCGTTGGACCAAGTGGCATGGGGCACTACCATGGAAAAGAAGGCTTTGAAACCCTCTCTAAAATGCGTCCAGTTATGCAGCAGGGCAAATGGGCATCGACGGGATTTTTGTATTCACCGTACTCCGGTTTTGCCAAGCGCGTTATTAACTATCTGATTAATAGAAAGCTGGGCAAGTATTCGAGTATTAAGAAGCCCAAAGCAAATAAGTAGAAACCTCCATATTGAGTGCCGCTAAGTAAAGTGACGTAAACAACGTGGCACTCAGTCACTTTTCCCTTACACTGTCCGTTAACATATCAATAACACAGGACGTGTAATATGCGAAAGCAACAAGGAACCCTAAAGTTTTCAATGATCTCTTTGCTGGTGGCCGGCACCTTACTTGGCTGCGGAGGAGGTGGAGATGAAAGCTCTGGCGCTTCTGATGACTCGAGTAATAGCAACACTGTGGGAGGCGACACGCCAACAGCCAACAGTGATATCACAGATACTCTATTTACCAATACTAACGGTGATTGTGAGCAATATACCGGCGACTACACATCCAATGTAGAAGACATACAGCGCAGCGCTAGTTTCACAGGCACAATCTCGGTTCAATCCTCCGGTACGCATTGCATCGTTCAGTCAAATGGCATCCCTAATCACGATTTCAACGACGCCTCCGCCTCATTTGCCACTAATGTCTCTGAGCAATCTCAGCAATATGAGTTTGATGCCTCACCAAGTGTATCGGCGACGGTCACAGAGTTGAGCCTGCCTGTTTCTGAAGCGATTTTGCTCAACGGTGTGAAAGTCGATCTCTTAGCGGCGGCTTGTTACGGTGTCGGTAATGAAAAAACTGGATGCGATCAAGATCAGATCGATAACCCATGGCGTTTTGATCCTATGTCCTCTTTGAATCGATTCGGTACCGATGAGCACCATGCGCATGTTCAGCCAGACGGCACATACCATTATCACGGCAATCCTATGGCGATGTTTGAACAAGATTGTGAGGGAGGTGAACCATCACCCGTCATCGGCTTCGCAGCGGATGGTTTTCCCATTTATGGAAGCTGTTTCAGAGATCCCGCGGATGGCGTTGTTAAGGCAGCAACATCGAGCTATCAGTTGAAGTCAGGTATTAGGCAGGCAGTGACAGGATATACCACCCCCGTTGCTGGTGGCAGTGTGGTGAGTAATCGCTACGACGGTCAATTTCGTGGTGACTACGAGTACGTCGTTGCACTTGGCTCGCTTGACGAGTGCAATGGGATGACGATAGAGGGACAGTACGGCTACTACGTCACGAATGCATTTCCGTGGGTGCTGAACTGCTTTAAAGGCGACGTGGACAGCTCGTTTGGTGCCAACGCCCAAATCAGAAGCCATGCTCACTAGAAAGCAAAACGCCTTATCGACGATAAGGCGTTTATTGATTAGACAGTGTAAACGGCTCAGTCGTTAAAGCGCAGCACACCTTCTTGCGATGTCGATGCGACGAGCTCACCTTTCTGGTTATAGATTTCACCTCTTACCAAGCCACGTGAGTTACTCGCATTCGGGCTGTCAATGGCATAAAGCAGCCATTCGTTGGTGTTCACAGGGCGGTGGAACCACATTGAATGATCGATAGTTGCCATCTGGAACTTAGGAGCGAAAATGGATACCCCATGCGGATGGAGTGCCGTTGTTAAGAAACGCCAGTCTGAAGCATAGCCAAGCACGTATTGGTGAATTAGCTCGTTATTTGGCACTTCACCGTTTGCTCGGATCCACAGGTATTGCTTTGGCTCAATCTTTTCTGGTTTCAGTGGGTTGACGACATGGACTGGCCGAACTTCAATCGCCTCTTCACTGCAGAACACTTCACGGATTTGCGCTGGCAAAAAGTCAGCAATGCGCATTGCTAACTCAGACTCCGAAGCAAAGTTCTCCGGTCCAGGAACTTCTGGCATGGTATTTTGGTGCTCAAAGCCTGGCGCTTCACAGTGGTAGCTTGCGGTGAGATAGAAAATAGGGCGGCCGTTTTGAATCGCTTTGACGCGTCGTGTACTAAAACTGCGTCCATCTCTTAGGTTCTCGACATCATAGATGATCGGTTTTAGAGGATCGCCAGGATAGAGAAAGTAGCTGTGGAAAGAGTGTACCGTGCGGTCCTCTTCTACCGTATAGCGAGCTGCCGACAATGCCTGACCGATAACCTGACCACCGTAGACTTGTGGTAAGCCTAGGTGTTGGCTCTGGCCTCTAAACAGTCCTTGTTCTAATTGCTCCAACTGCAAAAGTTCGAGTAGTTCAGTTAATGGTTTGCTCATAGATGGATCTTTTCTCTGGGTCTCAATGGGCAAAGTGTGGATTTTACTGATGGATTCGTCAAGCAATTGCTTTTGTAGGAATTCAGTGGTTTTTTCCGCAAAACTCATAGGGAACATCTACGAGTTTCATCAAATCTGTTATCTTTTATTGCATAACCTAGTCTGCGGTTTAACAAACATGATGCAGACCGAATACTCTGTAACTGCTTTATCAAGTGAGGCTTCATGAAATTACTACAAATCGGTGCAATGGCGATGGTGTTGGGCTTAGTGGGTTGCCAAACCGCTCCTCAATCGACAGAAAGTGCTACCCCCGCGAGTGAGCAAACTGAGATGAAAGAGACGATGGCAGCGGTAAAAGGCACAATTGCTTACCGTGAACGCATTGCGCTACCTGCAGATGCGGTAGTTACGGTGAAACTGCAAGACGTGTCGCTTCAAGATGTTGCAGCAAAGGTGATTAGTGAGCAAACCTTTACCACAGATGGCGCCCAGGTTCCTTTTGATTTTGAGCTGAGCTATGACACCAAAGACATTAATCCTAAGCACACTTACAGTGTGAGCGCGCGCATTGAAGTGGCTGGTAAGCTGCGCTTTATCTCAGATACCTCTTACCCAGTTATCACGGATGCAAACAAAACAGAGCAGGTTAACCTTCTGCTAGTGGGCGTAAGATAATTGACTGAGTTGGCAGCCTTACGGCTGCCAACCGAACTCTTTCAAGCGCACGCGACCCTTCACTGAAAACTCGACGCCTTCTTCCATTAATATCGATCTCTGTCTCAAAAACGAATCTCCCTTAAGAGAAATTTCTCCTTTACCGTTGATGACACGGTGCCATGGCAAGCTACTCCCTTCAGGCAAGCCACCAAGCGCCTTACCAACGTGTCTTGCATAGCCAGGATAGCCAGCCATTTTTGCAATTTGACCGTAAGTTGCTACTTTTCCGAATGGAATTTGGTGAATTACTGCAAAGATTTGCGCCTTAAATTGATCCATACTGAAACTGTCCTAGTTCATTTTTGCCACGGAAAGGTATTTGGGGGAGCTATGGTATTTTCGGTGTTTCAATTCATAATCACAAGCTTACTGGCCATGATTTGTGCCAGAACGATAGGTGTCACTGAAGGCGACATTCCCGTACTCGCGGTGATGATTCCTGCGCTATGGATATTGCCTCAGGGTGGTGTTGCAGGGCTGATGCTGCTCGCATCCATGGTCGTCTACGGTCTCACGCTTCCTCTGCAATCTATCGCTATGTCGGTGGCGGTCTGGATACTAATACCCGTCTTCATGGTCGCGTTCTCTAAGCGCAGTAATATCTGGATAGTCAGCATCGTCGGGCTTATCGTCCTTACGCTCAATGTCGGGATTATGCTGACCCAATCTGCAGGTAAACTTGGTGGCACGCCAATGGTGACGCTGGTACAGGCATTCTCGGTCTTTGTTGCTTGGTACGCTGCCAAAAACTGGAAGGGATCGACCGAGCACAGCTGGTGGTCATTGTTCTTGATCTTGCCAATCTGGGCGGCAGGCTTGCCATACGCAGCGCTAATCTCACTCTGCATGACAGGCATGCTTGCATCCATGGAAAGTCTGGGCAGGCTCAAAACCTTTAAATGGAACAAGCTGCTTTGCTGGACACTCCCAACGGTCGGCTTTGCTGCGATAGTGGTGGTGCCTACCATCGATGTTCCTAAGCCAGTCTTTGTGGTTTGGCTGTGCCTACTGGGTACGGCGTGGATGACCGATTACATCTTAAACATCGATGACGAGCAACAAGAGACCTAACCTCGACAAGTCAGTGATAATGGCAGAGGTAAAACGCGCTCAACAGCCTTGCAACCGCAGGAATGTTGGGCGCTTTGATTAATCTGTAAGCACTTAACAGATAAAGCAAACAGTTTTCCTCGCTACCCCTTGCATTCAGCGCCGCGATACCAGATAATCCTCCCACGCTTTGCAGCAGTGACCCTTCACTTAAGCAACAGCAAAAAAATCTATGGAGGTCTTGGTCCTCTCGCAACAATAGCTCGTGAACTCGGTCAGGTCCGGAAGGAAGCAGCCGCAGCGAGTGACTTGTGTGCCGGGATGTGGCTGAGGTCTCCACCCATTAAAAACGCCGCTTTTATTAGCGGCGTTTTGCTATCTGAATCTTATCAAACTCGAGCTCATTGCCTTTATTCCGTGTAGTCAGGAATCTAACCAACTCGCACAACACACTCAGCTTGCCTATTGCGCGTGCTCATTCTCGTTACTTTGAAATGTCACCAAATGACCTACTAACTGCATTTGGAGCCTACTAAAGTGTGCGATGAAGCTGTCCTGCTCTAAATGCTTGAAGGGACAGCAGCACAATAATCATTAGAACAGAGCTCTTCAACTGGCATAACTCGAGGTATTAGATGGCATGAATATCCAGATCAATGAACAATTGGGTCAGGAGCAATCGAGCTACGTGGCTCCTTATTACACGCTAGATTGTGCCCTAGGTATCAATTCTTTTGGAGCTCCCAAGCTTTCGCCGAATTTGGGTGCAGAGTTACTCAAAGAAGTGGATCTGTATTACTGCCATAGTCATTTGGCAGAGTTGGCGACTAATACCGCTTGCTATGTGGGCACTAAGCCCGAGCAGCTGACTTTTACCAATGGCTCTTTAGGAGCTCTGGAGCTGATATTCAATAAGCTGTTACCCAAAGAGAAGTCTATGTTAGGCATTGGACCTCAATTCGTCGAAGCAGTATCTGAGTTTCAGATAGCAGGTGGCACTTATCGTTCTTTAAATATATTCGACTATTGGAATGAAGATGAGCTTCTGCATGCACTTAAGGCCGAGCTAAAATCAAATCCGCCCACGATTGTGTATATCGATAACCCGAACAATCCAACCGGCTTGATTTACACAAGAACCACTTTGATGGAATTGTGTCGAGCGTGCAATGAAGTGGGTTCCATACTGCTGATTGACGAGGCTTATGGCGAGTTTCTAGCTGCTGAAGAGTCGATGATTGGGGCAACCGAAGAATTTGATAATCTCATTGTTCTGAGAACCTTCTCGAAGGGACTGGGCCTTGCAGGCATTCGATTGGGTTACGCAGTATCTTCTAAGAAGCTCGCCCACTATCTCAATCAATCAGTATTACCATTTGCGCCTTCCTTGCCTGCAATTAAGGTAGCAAATCATGTCCTTTGCAATATGGGAACATACTTAAGGGACACCCAAGAACAGACACAGACTTACAAAGTAGAACTAATGGAGTTACTTTCTGATCACGGTATCGAGGTTATGCCTACTTCAATAAAAACGCCGATACTACTGGCTTACATGAAAGGTGTTGATTTGGCTGGTTGGCTGAAAAAAGCGGAGATACTCACATGCTCTGGAAGTCACTTTCATGTAACGTGCCAGGAAGTCGATGAGCAATATACTCGGATGCGAGTTGTAGGAAACAGACGTGACTTAGTTCAGTTAGACCAGCGAATAGGTCATTTGAAATCTCAAAAAAACGCGTAGTGGACAGAGTATCAACGATAGCTATTGAGCCGATCTTCCTCTCGTTGTTTGACGATCGGCAACAACGTCTACTCTTTGAACGTTAATTAAGTCTAAGTGTTCAACCAAGCTCGTGACAGTTGTCTTACAGGCGCACCCTCAGCCCATTCTAGTAATAAAGGTTTGCTCGTCATCCACAAACGCCACAAAGCCACCGTGATAGATAAACACCCGACCACGCCCCTCTACAATACAGGCAAGCTGCGGGTTCATATCTTCTTCAATGCTCTGGCTTTGAAACGTGCCAGTATCGGTGATTACCCCGTCGAGTCTTGGCAAATATCCATAAGTGCGCTTAGCTTGGTCAATCAGGCTCAGTTCGCTGGCGGTCGAGAAGCAAGAGGGAATCGCCCCTGCATCTTCGATAAACATGGGTTTTAATTCTTCAAAAGCGGTGATCACCAGCCAGTCGATGCCGTTAACGTGATGGATAAACATAGGGTTTCTCGGTAATTCTGATGCGTTGATCTTATCATTACAGGCGATCGCGTAGTAGATATTTAGTGGCTAAAGATGGTCATCCTAAGATGCTTTCCAAACATTCAATATGGGTTATCCCCTGTATAGACACATACACTCCTCTGGTCGTCAGGGGATTAATCTCATAATAAGAGGGACTTAGAACTTTCCTCCGTTAACCCATTCCTCTTTTGGAGGCACTGGTTCTTGGTTGACCCACATTTCGACAATTTTTCCATCTTGCACCCGAAAAATATCGAAACGAGCGACCTCTTGGCCTTGGTAGAGGACTCGACTGTAGGCGACGATAGTATTGCCTTGGCCTATTATCTTGAATACTTGGTCATAGCAACCTACGTACTTTTGAGGTTGATCTACCGTTGATTCTGAGTGGACTGGGATGTTCTGAAAGTCCACGTACTTAGATGCCGCATCGGATTGACCTAAGACCATGACATCACAAAGAAACGTTCGAACCAGTTCTTTATTTTCAGTTGTTTTATCGAGGTCATTCGGCTCTGTTGGTCCTGCTATCTGGTCCTTATCAACGTTTGAGTTTTCGACATACGCTGAGATGACGTCCCAATGCTCAATGATCTTGTCATTTTCATCGGTATCAAAAAGGTCAGTGGTGACCCAGTATGCCTCGCCTTTGTTAATGTTTTGGTAGGCTTGCACAAACACATACTGACCATCAACGACTGAGCGAACGATTCGAATGTCTCTATCATGACAGCGCTCGATAAAGGGCTCAAAGAACTCGACAAAGCCTTCAATGCCATTTCTTACACCAGTACTGTGCTGAGTGTAGCGAATCCCGGTGTATTTAGTGACGGCTTGGCGTGCGTGTCCATCTCTGATCCCTTCCATATAAAGGTTGGTCGCATTTTCTAGCTTTCGACTCATAGGTTGTCCCTCTGTCAGACTGTGTTGTCGAAATTAAGCCTAGTCCATTATCGTGTTCGTTGATGGACAAGGTTCGATATTGACCATCTTAGCGCCCAGACTAATCTGTCGGTTGTATTTGCAATGGCTACAATTTAGCGAGGTGATCAATACAGACACATGAGGAAAGCACGATGAAGATAGCGGTAACGGCAGCAAGTGGGCAGTTAGGGGCGGCTATTGTCAAAGCAACAGTAGAGGTTGTGTCGAGCGAGAATGTCGTGGCATTAGCCAGAACATCATCAAAAGCAGTACACTTAGGCGTTGAAGTTCGCTCAGGTGACTACAATGATCGTGACCAGCTAACTGCCTCGTTACAAGGTATTGATACGCTACTGATTGTGTCGGGAATGGACGCGCCTGAAAAGCGTATCGAGCAGCACCGAAATGTCATAGAAGCGGCCAAGTCTGCTGGGGTCAAAAAGTTAGTATATACAAGCGTACAAGGTGCAGAAGAGGGCACAGCGTTTTCACCAGTTATTCAGAGTAATCGACAGACCGAGCAAGATGTGAGAGAGAGCGGTCTAGAATGGGCGATTGGCCGCAACGGTATCTATATTGAACCTGATATCGAGTATATCGAGAGCTATAAAAAACTAGGTAAGATCATTAACTGCGCTGGTGATGGGAGGTGTGGCTACACCACGCGCTCAGAGCTTGCTTATGCTTATGCAAGAATGCTGACGGAAGATAAGCATAATGGTGAAACCTAT
This sequence comes from Vibrio maritimus, assembly GCF_021441885.1. Classification (NCBI taxonomy): domain Bacteria; kingdom Pseudomonadati; phylum Pseudomonadota; class Gammaproteobacteria; order Vibrionales; family Vibrionaceae; genus Vibrio; species Vibrio maritimus. The sequence continues at coordinate 2,509,575 of NZ_CP090438.1, read as the reverse complement.
AACTTACATGGCGAAGCGCTGACTCAGTATCAACTCGCCGATTACCTTAACTCTGCATTTAAGACTACTTTGTCTTATCAACCTATGTCTGTGGAAGACTATCGATTGGATCGCATTGCTGAGTTGGGAGACTTTATTGGCACTGTGATAGCGGGTATCTATCAAGGTATTCAAGAAGGTAAAGCGGATAACCCTAGTCATTATGCGAAAGCGGCAAGTAGAGCACATCAAAGTTGGGACGACTATTTTGCCTCTTTAAACTAGAGTCGGCAGCCGGCTGATATAAAAGGCCTTTAACACTACACATGTTAAAGGCCTTGTTAGCTTACAATGATTGTTCCACCTTAGTAGCGACATCGGTGGAGACCCAAGATTTCCATAGTTCTGGATAAGACTCGAAGAAGTGATACATAGCTTCTTCGGCATCGGCTTGATTGTCTTCCATCCAAGCAAGAAGTTCGCTCATCTGCTTGTTGGTGAAGCCACGCTTGGCGAAATAGTCATTTGCATCGCCACCACGTTGTGCAAACTCTTCAGTGACCACAGTATGGACTGGTGATGGAGGATACATAGTCACCTTGGGAGACTCACAGTCTGGTTGGGTTGTACAGTTGCGATACTCGTCGACATCGGTTCCGCTGCCAAAATCGACTTTAACCATCTCATATTTTCCAAGCACGGGTGTTGGTGACCAGTAATAGCCGAACCAAGGCTTCTCTCGATCGTACGATTTGGCGATGATGCCTGATAGGGCGGCGCCTGAGCCTGGGTCAATCATCTCGAAATTGTGCTTATCTAACTCTAATGCATTAAAAAGATGCTCAGAAGTGATCTGACAAGTCCATCCAGCAGGACATCCGTAGAATGCATGTTTATCATCGCTCTCGGGATGTTCAAAGAGAGCCGCGTGCTTGATGACTCCCTCGATGGTCGCGAGTTCAGGATACTGCTCCACCATGTACGCTGGCACCCAAAAACCCTCTTCACCACCTTCAGTAAGAGAGTTTCCGGCATAGCGTAGACGCTTGTCGGCAACCCCTTGGTCTAGCGCTTCTTTGATGCCATTGGTCCAAAGCTCTGGCGCGACGTCTGGTTGACCTTTTTCTATCATGGAGGTGCCTGTCGGTACACTGTCACCTGGAATCAACTCAGCGTCGCAATCGAACCCATTACTGAGGATAAATTGATCAATATGGGCCATCAAACTGGCTGAGTTCCAGTTCATGTCGGCGATGGTGACGGTTCCGCATTCTGAGGCGTTGGCTTGAGTGGTGATACCTGACAACACCAATAATGCCGTCATAGAGAGCTTTGACTTCATATGGGTACTTCCTTTGTCTCAGATAGTGTTCTAAAGATAAACGGAAATAGTGACAAGGTGAGGTAACCTACTAAAAATTGATGAGAAATGTTAGCGGTTTCACAGTGTGTTAAAGCAAAGCCTGACTTCGAAGATTTAGCGATGAACCGCTAACACAAAAAAGGGGTGACGTAATGCCACCCCAGTAATTGATGTTAACGACTTATGAGAGACTACTTAAGATCAAATCGGTCAGCGTTCATGACTTTCGTCCAAGCGGCGATAAAGTCTCTAACAAACTTCTCTTTGGCATCATCACACGCATAAAGCTCAGCAAGTGCTCTCAGTTGAGAGTTGGAGCCGAAGACTAAATCAACGCGTGTGGCTGTCCATCTTTTCTCACCTGTTGTTCGGTCAGTGCCCAAGTAGGCGCTGTTGTGAGGGCATACTGGTTTCCATTCTGTTGCCATGTCGACCAAGTTGACAAAGAAGTCATTGCTGAGCACACCGACTCGGTCAGTCAGCACACCGTGTGATGTACCGTTATGGTTGGCCCCCAGTACTCTTAGGCCACCAATAAGTACCGTCATTTCAGGCGCAGACAATCCAAGCAGCTGCGCTTTATCAAGCAACATTTCTTCGGCAGGCACCGTAAATAGCTTCTTCGAGAAGTTACGGAAACCATCAGCCTCAGGCTCTAATACCGCAAAAGATTCGGTGTCTGTATGTTCATCGTTTGCATCGACTCGACCTGCAGAGAAGGGAACGTCAACAGTAAAGCCTCCATCTTGAGCCGCTTTTTCAATGGCGGTGTTACCAGCAAGAATAATCAAGTCAGCAACCGAAATACCTCGCTCCTGAGTATTAAATTCAGAACGAACGGACTCCAGTTTCGCTAGCACCTTGTCGAGCTGTTCTGGTTGGTTAGCTTCCCAGTCTTTTTGTGGAGCCAAGCGAATACGTCCACCGTTTGCACCACCACGGAAATCCGAACCTCGGTATGTGGATGCGCTCGACCACGCGGTATAAACAAGTTCGGATACCGTGAGGTCTGTCGATAGAATCGCTTGTTTTAGCTCCGCAATGTCCTTGTCTGACAGTGTACAAAAGGCCGCCTGCGGCAGTGGATCTTGCCAAATTAGGTCTTCAGAGGGTGCCTCTTCCCCAATGTAACGGCTTTTCGGACCCATATCGCGGTGGGTAAGCTTAAACCAAGCTCGCGCAAAGGCATCAGCAAACTGATCTGGGTTTTCATGGAAGCGCTTTGAAATAGGACCATAGATTGGGTCCATGCGCATTGCCATGTCGGCCGTTGTCATGATGGTTTTCACTTTCTGAGAGGCGTCATGCGCTTTTGGTGCCATATGATCGTCGGCGACACCAATTGGCTCCCATTGCCAAGCACCTGCCGGGCTTTTCACGAGGTCCCAATCATAGCCAAACAGCATGTCAAAGTAGCCGTTATCCCACTGGATTGGGTTTGGTGTCCATGCACCCTCAATGCCGCTGGTTGTGGTGTCGTCACCTTTACCTGTGCCAAAACTGTTTTTCCAGCCAAAACCCATCTCTTCAAGAGGTGCGGCTTCTGGTTCTGGTCCCATTTCTGCTTCAGAGCCGGCGCCGTGGGTTTTACCGAAGGTATGTCCACCTGCGACTAGCGCTACGGTTTCTTCATCGTTCATGCCCATTCGAGCAAAGGTATCGCGGATGTCCTTACCAGACGCAAGGATAGTCGGTTCACCGTTTGGACCCTCAGGGTTTACGTAGATAAGTCCCATTTGCACTGCGGCCAGCGGTTTCTCGAGCTCACGGTCACCGGAATAACGTTCGTCGCCAAGCCATTCGCTTTCTGCACCCCAATAGATGTCTTCTTCAGGCTCCCAAATATCCTGACGACCGCCAGAGAATCCCAAAGTAGGAAGTCCCATTGACTCAATAGCAACGTTGCCCGCGAGGATAAATAAATCGGCCCATGAGAGGCTGTTACCGTATTTCTTTTTAATTGGCCAAAGTAGGCGACGGGCCTTATCTAGGTTACCGTTATCTGGCCAGCTGTTGAGTGGGGCAAAGCGTTGATTACCGGTATTAGCACCGCCGCGTCCATCTGAAGTTCGGTACGTCCCGGCGGCATGCCATGCCATTCGGATCATGAAGGGGCCATAGTGACCATAATCCGCTGGCCACCATTCTTGCGAATCTGTCATCAGCGCTTCGAGGTCGGCTTTTACCGCCTTGAGGTTTAGTGCTTTAAACGCCTCTTGATAATTAAAATCTTGATCAAGCGGATTTGACTTGGTGTCGTTCTGATGGAGTATTTTGAGGTTCAATTGGTTAGGCCACCAATCAAGGTTTTTTGTCGCTTTTCCACCAAGCCTAGTGTTTCCACCAAGCATAGTATTTCCGCCATGCATTACTGGGCATTTGCCAGCATTACCAGTTTGTTCACCGTGCATATCTATCTCCTGAATGCGAAACAGTTGAGCGCTCCTCCAAACCGGCTTAGCAATGAGCTGAGTAAGTTTAGTGCGCCTCAATGACCATAAATTAGGCCTTACGTTATGCTGTAAGCATGGCATCGAAGCGGCAAAAACTCAGATTGCTTGTCCCTATTTCTTTGATAGGAAGGTTCGATTGTTGTGCTGGTGGTTAGTGAAGTGACTCAGTAAGCGTCGGCGTAATGCTGTGCGTACTGTTTCGGGGTGACGCCACGGTATTTTTTAAACATGCGACTAAAACTCGTCATATTGGTATATCCCATTCTTTTTGCGATAGTTTCTAATGGTACACCTAACACAATTTGTTTAACGGTTTCTCCTGAAAGCACAAAACCCACGATAGAGGTGAAATTTAGGCCTGAAGACTGTAGCCGACGCTGCAGTTGTTGTTCGGATAGCCCTAACAGTTGTGATACTTTGGTAAGCGTTGGCAGACCAAAGTGTCGAGAGTAATTAACGACTTCGTAGAGTACTTTTATATGATCTTGAGGATCAGGCATATCGAGATAACCGTCTAAGTCGGCAAAGCTCATCGATAACTTTTCAGGAGGCAGTGTAGGGACTTTATTGCCTTGTAAACGAAGGCGATTTGGCAGCCAAACCTCGGTTTTATTGTGACCCCACTCAATGCGGCACCCGAAATAGGCTTCATACTCCATTCTGTTGGCTAATGAACCGGGAAGACAAACTCTATCCGGTGTAAAGTCGTGCCCCAAATAATGCCTGAGTACGTTTAACATGAAGTTGGCCACTCGCACAGCATCTTGAGCTTTGGCATTGGCAGTTATCGAGTCGTTTCTATAGGTCCACTTAACGATGGGGCCGACGATCTCGCCGCCAAAAAAAGCGCCTGATTGAATGCAGGTAATGCCAGCGTTGATACGACGAATCGTTGTCGCCAAATCATGTCCAGCAAAGAACCAATGACTCAACGATCCCAGTTTGCTGAGATCCATCTGTCGCACGAGTGTGAGCACTGCATCAGGGTCACCAGTAATACCTTCTATGTTTTCATAAAACTGATTGAGGACCGAGATCGGAATCAGGTTCATCTCATATTCCAATACAGAGCGCGGAATACCGAGGTCATCGGATGTAATGCCGTAAGTTTGCTGAAGGCGATCAACTAACCCTTTGATTCCCATTACTCTTACAAAGTGAACGTTGCGAAACATGACTCTTTCCTTGGCATTGATATCATCGAAATTGACGGTATTTTGATAGAATCTATCACAATGTAACTAATTATTTCATCCTCACTTACACTTCCGGCTCAATTTAACTAAGAGAGCTATCAATGAGTTTAGTGAGTGTTCCTTTCGTTGGAACGGGGGCTGATACTGCGCTTCATGTTGTGTCAGCCGTCGTGTTAGTTGCCAGTATTGGCGCTGCTATCTATGGATTTTGGCGGATCCACGAACTTCCAATTAACAAAGCGCATAGCCGCGACCATCACCAACTTGGGCTCATTACTGCGCTCACCTGGATTGGCTTTATTTGGCACTGGGTTTGGGTATTGGCAGTCATCATTGCATTTGTGGATATGGAAAAAGCCATAGTCCGATTGCGGGATATTTGGAACAGCGAAAAATCGGAGAGCGACGAATGTTAGAGGGTTTAGCGGTTTGGGCACTGTTCATCTACTTGCTTAGGCTAATTGGCATGCCTTGGAATAAGTTCTCCAAAAGCTTTGCTTATGTGGGTGGTGTTGGTTGGTTGATGTTTGTTTGGGTAGGGCTGATTAACTATACGCCGATGGACTTATCGGGCGGATCACTGGTTCAAGCTCCGCATATTCACTTGCGCCCAGACTCATCGAACGTTTCTGGAAAGGTGATAAAGCTTCACATTGAGCCCAATCAGCAGATTCATAAAGGGCAGCTTATCTATGAAATCGACCCAAAACCCTACCAGATTGCATTGGATCAAGCTGAAATCCAACACGATGCCGCTGACGTGTCCCTTAATAGCGCAATTCAAGATGTCGAAATAGCAAAATCTACTTATTTATCATCACTTAAAGCGGTTGAGACCTCTCAAAGCCAGCTTAACGCAGCAGTCGTGGATTACCAACTACAGACCAAAATGCTCAAACGATTTCAGGAGCAGAACTCGGTTGTGAGCAACACCATTACTGAGAGTGACATTGATAAGCAGGTGAGCTTGGTTGAGGTAGCGCGTCATAAAGTGACGACTATCGAAGCGCAGCTTGAAAAGAAACGTGTGGATTCAGATAAAGCGAAGCTCGCCATCAATAAATCTGAGCTTGCTGTTGAGAGCAAACGCGCAGAGCTTCGCAACACGAAAGAGAATGTAGAACGAGCCCGATGGGACTTAGACAGTACCAAGGTTTACGCGCCAGCGGACGGTTTTGTTACCAACTTCATTCTTCGAGAAGGTCAGCTTCTGTCGCGAGTGCCTCGCTTGCAGATGTATACCAATGAAAAGTACGTGCTGATGCGAGTTAACCATCAGGCAATTCGTAATATCCATCAAGGTCAAGCTGCAGAATTTTCAACCTCGGTTTACCCCGGTCATGTATTTGCCGCCGAAGTTGAAGGTATTGTTGAAGCGACAGGTGAATCTCAAGGAACACTGTTGGCTCTGGATCAATCAGTGCGAACAACGACAGGTCAGAACGTTAACAACAAGCATCATTTTGTTCGTTTGAAGATCCACGAGACAGAGGGCTATGACATTCCGGTTGGGGCAGTGGGATTAGCCTGGGTTAGTGGTGATAAACCCATTGGCTTTCTTGCGTTTCTTGACGTCATCCGAGGAATTATCCTGAGAATGAAATCACAGTTGTACTTCTTCTACTCAATTTAACGAGTCCACTTACGATAGCATCTTGCTTCGGTTCATTTGCCACCCTTTTGGGTGGCTTTTTTTGTTGTGTAACACGGCTCGTGAAATCTCTTTGTGCAAAAAGTCAGTGCTGGCACATCATAGAGAGATAGCCCGAGTAACTAGAATATGTTTAGTTTATATAGACATAAAATGGCTTCTATTCCGAACAGCAACAAGGCAGCACTTATCGATTTTGATTATTATTTATGAGGTGGCATAACTGCCATTAATAGGTGTGTTTGTTTTCTGTATGTATCTAACATCGCTCAAGGTTTCTTTTTGTGATGAATATAAATTAATTTATGTTATATACAAACCAATTCTGGCTATTTGATATGCGAGAGTTAATAACAATAAGGCAAACAAAATGTGATCGGTGATTAACTTTATAATATGCGCATCATTTTGTTTAATGTTGGCTTTATGGGTAAAAATTATAGTTTGGCAAAAATAATAAAATACTTAACAATATAAAAATACGATGACCATGGTTTTTTTAGGGTTTTGTTCGATGATTGGTCTCAAAGTGAGCAAGGGGCGATTTTTGTGACATTGGTTCAAACACTTGTGTGGGTGTAGTTGCTCTGATAACGTAAAAACATAAATATAAATAAGCAACTCAGTTGAATAATGGAATATAGCAAGCATCTTTCAAAGGCTAAGTCTGTGGCATTTTCTGTTGCCGCGATTATCGTATCTATTGGTACATGGAGTGACACTGAAGCTGTAATAATCAGTAACTACCAGAGAGTGGAAGCTACCTTTACGAATACCAACGAGTACAACCTTATCGATAAGATTAATGTTGGACACTCTTTTGAGTATCTATCTTCTCTAACGGGTGTTTCTCAAGCAGTTAAAAGCTCAAAAATTGATGAAGAAGTACGATTCTACTACTACAACTTTCGAAAGTTTCTTTTAAGCGTAGCGGTAAAGCAAGGGCGAGTTGCAAGTTATTCAATCCAAGCTTTAGTGCCGGATTTTAATGTAAATATACCATTTAGCAACGCGCAGTTGGACCAACAATCTTTGAGCAGAGTTATATCTGTACCTGATGAAAGCTACTTTGAAAGTGGGAATTCAAACTTCTATCTTGACTCCATATCCCTTGGTCGAGATGCCATGTACAACACGTTAATGGTTGGCTCTTTTCAGTATATAACCTTTGATAGCGACATGGATAAGAAGATTTCGAAGCTAGATGATGCATTTGTTCTAGGTGATGAAAAACGAGAGCAGGAATTAAAAAGTGCTATTCGTAGCCGTTCAGCCAATACATTTGTCATTGGTGAATTAACCGAACCTCTGCTTATCGAAATGTTGCTATCGAAATTTGAATATAGCGCCTACTTCTCTTAAAGGCTTAAAATGAAATACTACACAATTGCCCTATGTGTTGGCCTCGCTTTGCATGCCAATGCAGCTATTGATCCGTTTGAAGAATTAGATAACGAAGTTTCTAAAGCCTTCATTTCTCCAGAACAAGAACAAGCTGAGTTTGAAGCTTGGTATATCGCACACATGCAAGAATATGCTGCCTGGAGAAGTGCATATTTGAAGAAATGGGATGCGGAGCGTGAAGCGTCTCTTGTTAGTTGGGGCGATACGAAAATTGGTGCCAGCCATTACAGCGTCAAGCAGAACCCTGAGAAAGATACGCGAACTATCGTTGACTATGATAACGACACTGTCACCGTCGAGGTGTTAGTCGATGCCAATGCTAGCGCAGAGGAAGTGTCTCAATTACTCAAGTCCGAGCTTGCTGGAGCTGAGGTTGATCACCAGATTCTTGAATCCACTGCGAAGATAGACACAGTCGAGAGGGTAGTTAGTTATGATGTTGAAAATGAGAAGAAAGTTCTTCGAGAAATCGTAGAGCAGACGGAAGCTCAACTCAACGAAATCGAAAAACAAGCTGACCAATTGGCTATGCAGGCTGATGTAGAAGTCGATGAGTCAATCGTTAAAGCTCAGCAGCAAGCCCTCGTTGTCGAAGCCAAGCAACGCATGGCCTCGGTAAATGAAACCTATGAGAAGCAGCGCAAAGAGGCGCAAGAACAGCCAGTTGCTGCTAAGAAAGTCGTGAGTCTTAGTGTCAAAATGCCCAGCAGCAGTCTTGAGCGACGTATTGAACCTTTCCTAGATGATGTCTATAAGCAAAGTGAAGAATTTAATATTAAGCCAGAATTGATATTGGCTGTCATGCATACAGAGTCTAGTTTTAATCCTGCTGCTCGCTCACCAATACCAGCGTTTGGGTTGATGCAAGTTGTCGCAACAAGTGCCGGACATGATGTAAATAGATTTGTGCACAAGATCGATGCACCTATGAATGAACGAGATTTATATAAGCCAGAATACAATATACAGGCTGGGACAGGCTATTTGGATATTCTCAATACAAGATATCTAAGAGAGATTACCAATCCCAAAAGCCGAGAGTATTGCATTATCGCTGCCTATAACACAGGAGCGGGCAATGTAGCCAAAGCATTTGGAGAGCGTCGAATAAAAGCTGCGGCGAAGAAGATAAACACCATGACACCGGATGAGGTATATAACACTTTAATTAATAATCTTCCATATGACGAAACCATCAATTATCTGAAGAAGGTTACTAAGCGTCAGCGTGACTACAGTGCGGAGGTTATTGAGTGAGGTTGTTTGGATTGTTTGCCTTATCACTTAGTCTCACAGTGAATGCTGGTATAGATATTCCTTCTGACTCAGGTTCCACTATTTATGGGCTGGGTGCAGGTCACAGTATGCAAGAAGCTGAACGCAGTGCTGTAGCGAATATTGCACAAAAAATGGTATCCAACATTTCAGTGGAAACTCGTTCACTTGTTGAGTTTAAAAATGGTGAAACGAACGAAGAGTTCAGTGAACTAATGGTGATGAAAAGTGACCGACTCCCTATATATGGCTATAGAGTTGAAAAGCAAATCAACGGCGATTTGTATGAGGTCTTGGTTAGCATTGACACCCATAAACTAGCAAATGCGTATCACTCGAAACTTAGTAGTGATATTACGCGAATAGAGAACATTATCAAGTTGGCAAAAACTAGCGAGCCCATTGATGCGCTAAAACATATGTTGTCGATAAGGGAAGAGTTAGCGTCTATTTATACGGTTTCTGGTGCATTGCAAGGTATTACAAAGAATGATGCTTCTCACTATCAAGATAGACTACTTCCGTTACTTCATGAAGCATCAATTCAAAAGTCTAGAGCTCATGTCCAAGTGATTTCTGATAGGAGCACGACGGATATATCTGATTATTTGACTGAGATTGCTCAACGGATTGGAGTGACTTCTCAAACTGGCACCAAATATCAAATCGTTTTGTCTGGCAAGCGAAAGCAAGCCAGTAAAAATGGACAGTTTCGGATTAACCGTTCGATTCGCGTTGAACTTCGTCAGGTAGGCATGGTTCAGCCGATCATTTTAAAAAACTATAACTATACAAGCCCAGCATCTGAATCTTATGAAAAAGCCGAGGACGCGATTTATGAGAAGTTCTTATTAGAGCTAGGATCTGAGCCACTTGATAAAATACTAGGAGTGTAATTTTGAAATACAAGCTATTAACAATGTTAGTTGGAAGCACTATTTTGGCTGGTTGTGCAAGCAACGTATCTATGTGGGACAACCGCGAAGAACTACTTGCAGATATCGAAGCAAGTTGTGTGGAGAATACCAAAGGTTATACCGAGTATGCTCCAGCTTTCGACCAAGCTTCAAAAGGCGTTTTGTCTGTCACTAAACGTCAATGTGAGGTAGTCGGCGAGTATCAAAACATTCGTAAAGAGCACAAAGATGTTCAGCAATTCTTTGCGATGCACTCAGATAAATCAAAAGAAGAGATTGTTCAGCTTCTAAATGATGACCCTAAGATGCAATCGAAATACAACGACTATACCAAGGCTCAAAGCAAAATCTTCAACGCTAACCTTGAGTTGGCAGTTAAGCTTGGTGTTCAGGCGATAGAGGTGACGAACCTCGCCGCGTCTAACGCGACTGCGGTAGCGAAAGCTGAAGCGTATAAGTTTATTCAAGGAGCGATTGACCCTGAAGAACATCCAATTGGTTTCGTTGTAGATGAAATGCAAACGCGAGTGGGCTTAATCACTGATAGCAACGGCTTGATTAGCGCAGAGCAACAGTTTATCAAAGATATGGACGCAGCGGACAAGGCTATCAAGGAACGTATAGGTCAGAGCAATGACGAAGCTTAATGGAATTACCGTTGCCCTGTTGTCTTTGGTAGTCGTGGGTTGTCAAAGTACTCAGGCACCACAGAGTCGTGTTAAAACCAATGCACACAAAGGGGCATCAGAGTATGAATATGCGAAAGCCCCTGAACAGTTTCAAGACAGTGATATTGAGCTTCCTGCTTATTACAACACGCGCGGGCTTGATAAATGCACGTTTGAGGTGAATAACGAGCATCCAGATTGCCCACTTAGCAAGAAAGTACTGCGCTTGTATATGGCAGACCCAATCACAGCTGATACTGAAAATCCCAATGACTGGTTGGCTTCCGTTCGTGCTTATGATGGTCGCCAATTATTGAATCAATTTGAAAACCAACTGGTTGGTCTGAATCGGTTCAGAATTGTCACTGGTGATGAGCGAACAGTTAAGTTTCTTGGTGATTCCATGGCGGGGATGTCAGATGCTGAGCTTGCGCGCCGTATGAAAAATGGTGTTCTTCACCCTGATTATGCGATGACGATTGATGCAGTTAAAACCGGTGAGTTAATCACTGGTGGCTCTACTAACCTCGTTGATTTGAGCCTCGATTTCTCTATCGGTTTTGTTGACCCTTACACTCAGGAAAAAATCAGTTACCCGAACGTTGGCAAGATCAAGGTTCGTACTGGTGATGTTAAGCCAATGAGCGAGATGCAGTTCTGGATGCAATCTGGTCAGATTGAAGGTGGTTTTGACATCTATGATGCCAATGCTGTTTCTGCCGTCCTGAATGATATGTCTTCGCGAGGATTCGGTATCGCTCTCAGCAGAATGTTGTCTGAAGTGCCAGCGACGGCACAGGTGCTAGGGGTTAAAGGTGACCGTATCTCCTTAGACCGAGGTCAGAATGCAGGGATCTTACCTAACGAAACTATGGTGATATTCGAGTACAGTCTTGGGTTTGCTGAACCCGTGGGTGTAGCGAGAGTTAACCCAAGTGACATCGAAAGTCAGGGAAAAATCGTCAAGTGGAAGAGCTCCAAAGATGCGAAACGCATCAAGGGAGAGGCTGAGGAAGGTATCTACCGTCCTGCTCGTGACGCGAAACTGTTCGCTGTAAGCGTGGGTACGCCGAAAAACTTCCTGGCGAGCCGAATCACATCCGGTGGAGTTTTGTAATGGAAACGATAAAGTGGGCGCTAACTAGCGCCCTCTTTTTGACTCAGGGCGTCATGGCAAATGAACTCATTTGGCAAGAGCCTGAGTTGAAAGTTGCATACCAATCTTGTGTTCACGGTAGAGGCGCAGCCGCGAAGTCATCGGCAATCGAAGAGGCACCAAAATACGCCGTTGAATCGTATTTGAAGGCCTTGGACAGCACGTCTTACAGCCAGAAAAGAAAGATTAAGCAAGGGCTTTGGTCTGAACAAGTGACAAGCAGTTCAGGCAAAGGTTTTTTGAACTTTCAAATGGGTGATACCTATTTACAAGGCAGTGAAACCTGTGTCGATGTCACAGCAAGCCTCCTGAAAAATGATGGTGATGATGGTGACTGGGTATGGGATGAGTCGAGTGATGAGCATGTATTCAGGGTAGAGGTCATTGCTGGAAAGTCACAGAACAAAGCTTCTTTGCATGTTGCAGAATCCAAAGCTCAGATATTAGCGATTGAAAAAGCCTTATCTGGTATGGGTATTGATTCTGAGCACGCTAGTGCTATTCACTCGGCGAGCCTTCAGTTTATCCAGGACTCGGTGTTACTAGAACACCAAAGTACGGGCGAGCAAACTAAAGCTCTGATGGACATATCCATTGACCTGAGAGGTTTAAAACAGGTAGCAGAGAATCACTACTTGCTTCTCAATCAACCGACAGTCCTCGTTCATGTAGAGAATCGCCAGATTCGCGCGAAGGTACTGGAAATATTGGAAAGGTCTGGGATCAAGACTGCACTTAAGCTTGAAGATGCAGACATGATCTTAAAGCTCGACTCGGCTTTAACTAAAAGAGAAAAACGAGCCGAGCTATCAATGTCTTTTACCCTGTTCGATAAGCGCTGGACCCCACTTTCTCACTGGAGCAATACGCCGCAGCAATACGCTTTACCTGACAGTGATAACGTCGAGATACGCCTGGCATCTGTGCACTTAGAGGGCGGGGCTGAAGATTTTCAATCTATGCTCGAAAAGGGCTTTGAGTCGCTGACCGCTAGAGGTGGCAAGATAATTAGCGTCCAAATGCCAAACACGGCGAGTATGCCAGAGGTATCTCGATGGCTCGCCCAAAACCCTCAGTATAAAGAGCCAAAAGTTGACAGAAATGAACAAGGAAAGGTTATCGAGTTTCGTTCTTTTTCCTTGCCGCAGTCTGTTGCTAACAAGCTTACCGCAGATACGTCTCTCTTTGAGGGTAGTCCGATCCGAATAAGAAAGGTAACAAACAATTCAATTACAGTGGTTAGATAAAATGATTAAACAAATAAAACAAAATATCGCCCTAGTAGCACTAACATGTTTGCCACTCAGTGCATTCGCTGATGGCTTAGAGAGCTGGGTATATCAGCCAGAGTTTGCAGACGGTCTCGCTGCAGTGGGCTGCGCCTCTTCTTCAGGAAGCTTTAATATCGATAAAAGGCGTGCGGAAAGCGCAGCGCGATCAAGTTTGATTCAGTCCATCAACATGAAAGCGAGCACCATGGACCGACATGTTTCTGAGTTAGTAAGCAACAATCAAGGAACGAGTGTCTCGGAGACGTTTGTCACGATTAGCAAGCAGATCTCTGAATCAAGACTTCGCCAATCAAAGATCGTTAAACTTGACGTTGGCGAAATCTACGGCGAAAAGCAAGTCTGTGCAATGGCTGCCATCGATAACAGAGTTCTTGAAAGTTATTTCAATGACATGATCAGTATGAGTGGTACTAACATTGACCCTGATGATAAAACAGCCATGTATCAAGAGTTTAAAACTCAGAAAGCGGTATCGGACCTTGAAGGTGAACTAAAAAGACTGACTCAGTAAGTTGAGAGAAGTTTGCGCACGCGCTTAGCGAATATCGGTGTAAAGGATTATGGACTATTTGGAAACTCTAAAGTCACTCTATCTGTCGTTGACTGAAGTGGAAAAGCACTTCTTTCAGATTGCGGCAACAACCATCTCTTTCTGCCTAATCCCTTGGATTGTAAGGACAATACTTTCTCGATTTCTAGATATGAATCCAAATAGAGTGAAAGCGAAGTATGAAGTGAAATTTGTACATCGTGTTCAATACTTAGTGGGTTTTGTATTTAGTATCTTTTGGTTCCAATACTTTTCGGTGCAGGGGTGGTATAGCAAACTGGCAGAGATTGGAGTGTTACTTTTCTCTGTTTTGGTTGTTCACTCGGTTTTAGATTTCCTAGAAGCGCAATTCTCTCGCAGTGAGTCTTTAGATGGGATACCGATCAAGCCCTTTGTTGAGCTTATTAAAATAGCGAGCTCGGCGATCATGTTAGTGCTGATGATCGCTATTTTGCTTGATATCCCACCGATGGCATTAGTCAGTGGTATTGGTGCAATGTCTGCTGTTCTTTTATTGATCTTCAAAGACAGTATTTTAGGAACCGTTACGGCCATTAAGATCAATGTTCATAGGCTGGTACGTAAAGGAGACTGGATAGAAGTCGATAAGTACGATGCGGATGGTGTAATTAAAGACATTACCCTCAACGTTATCACGGTAGAGAACTGGGATAAAACGACGTCAATCATTCCGACTTATGAAATACTTAATGTTGGTCTTAAGAACTGGAGAAGCATGACTCTACAGGGGAGACGGATAAAACGTAGCCTTTCTTTGGATGCCAATAGCATCAAGTTTTTAGACATGAATCATGTCAATCAGCTTGCGACTGTCCCTTTGCTGCGTCGCCAAATAGCAGAGCTGTGTGAATCTCATCAGTTGCATGAATTGGGTGACAATATGAGCAAGCGTTGCTTGACTAATGCTGGATTATTTCGACTTTATGTAGAGGCATACTTGCGCTCAAGAGGCGATATAAATCGAGACCATACTCTGATGGTTCGTCAGCTAGATTGCTCTTCTAAAGGTGTCCCGCTTGAGGTCTACTGTTTTACAAAAAATACAGACTGGGGGCATTTTGAAACGGTACAGGCTGAGATTTTTGAGCATCTGTACTCTGTTCTGAACCTATTTGAGTTGCGCGTCTTTCAGGACGTGAGTCATCTTGACTTTGAGCGAGCAGCGTAATGGGAGTTACACTGCTCGCATCCTATTAGCAAGCCGCAGTGTCTTTAGCTGGAGTTTCTTTCTTACGGACCCAATACCCTGCAAGCAGTGAACCCGAGATATTGTGCCAAACCGAGAAGATAGTGCCGGCTATCGCAGAAGCCGGTGAGAAAAACTTCATTGCCAATGCGGTCGCCAAGCCGGAATTTTGTAAGCCAACCTCGAAGGCTATCGTCCGGCAAGTGGATTCGTTGAAACCGAGCAAACGGCAGCAGTAATAACCAGCGGTGAGACCAATGCTGTTGTGCAGGATTACCGCAAGCGCGACTAACGGCCCGACTTGGCTTAGGTTTTCTGAGTTCAAAGCCACTACGATGGCAATGATCAAGACGATAGCGATCATGGAGATAAGTGGAAGTAGGGCGTTTGCCTTAGCGACGGCCTTGTGAGCAAATGTGTTGATGAGCAGACCAATGCCGACAGGTAGCAGGACAATCTTCACTAAGCTCATTAGCATCGCGGATACCGGAACATCCACTCTCTCGCCGACCAATAGTTGAATCAGTAACGGTGTTAATATGATGCCCAGTAACGTTGATATCGCCGTCATTGAAATAGAGAGTGCGACATTCCCTTTTGCCAAGAAAGCCATCACGTTAGATGAGGTACCGCCCGCAACGCTACCCACTAATACCATCCCAACCGTTAACTCAGTATTGAAGCCGAGTAGGTAGCTAATGAGAAGTGCGGTTAATGGCATCACAAGAAACTGCAATAGTACGCCGACACCGACTGCTTTTTTAAACTGGAAAACATTAATGAAGTCTTTGGGAGACAAGCTTATCCCCATGGCGAGCATGATGATTGTTAGCAGTGGAATAATTTGCGCTTTGAGACCAACAAACAGTTCTGGCGAAAAATAAGCGGCGGCTGCAAACAATACTGCCCAAACTGGAAACAGTTGGGTAATTCTTCCTATCATGCTGATGTCCTTATCGTATGGAAAAGCCAGGTATGCTAATACGCTTTTCGAGTTCGTCTAATATTCAATGGGATGGGTATAGTTCCATAAAGCGAACGTACAGAAAAGATAGGCATATCAATACGGATTTAGATTCTATTATCTCTCGGTTTTTAGTGGGGAAGTTTCGATGGCGAATGGTTAAGTGTGCTTAATTGCTTTCTAAAATGTAATTAGTAGTTATTTACTCTGTATCTATCGACCTTTCCCCTGTTCTCCAAGCTCTATCGCGTTGAAATCGGGGTCTTATAATTGCTAGTCATATATAGAGATGATTTCTGACAACGATTTTGAAAGGTGTGAAGTTTGTCGACACGACTTTCAGGAGACGGAGAGCTATTATTCTTGTTATATCGTTTACTGAAATTAGGATCCCACTTGGAGAACTTGATGACAAACTTGAGTCATTTCCAGCGCACTTTTGCGCTTTTTATTTGTACCTATTTTCTCTTAGCCTGTGGACCAGCGAAAAGCGACTTTGAACCTAACAACAGCTACTGGTTTGATGAAAAACCTAAACAAGATAACCCGCCGCTAAACCAAGACATCAAAGTGGACATTGCCGTCATTGGTGGTGGCTACAGTGGTCTCTCAAGCGCTTGGCATTTGGCGAAGTCCAACCCAACTCTCAATATAGCGATTTTTGAAGCAAAACATGTGGGTAGCGGGGCGTCTGGCCGCAATGGCGGCATGGTGCTGCCAGGTTCAGAAGAGATGGACTTCTATGAAGACGGTGAGGCGAGCAAGCGTCACTATGACCTGACTGTCACTAGTATGAAAAAGCTTGAAGCTCTGGTGAAGTCAACGGGTGTCGACGCTGACCTGGTTCTTGATGGTTATCTAGAAGCGATTCTTGATGAAGAGGATATCGCCGAATATCAAGAGTACGTAGAGACTGCTAACGACTTGAGTATTCCGCTTGAGTATTGGAATGCAGACGAAACGGAAGAAGAAATCGGTACGGATCGATATGTTGGGGCAGTTTACGATCCTAATGGTGGTCAGGTGCATGCTATGAAGTTGGTTAACGCACTGAGAAAAGCGGTGGAATTAGCCGGCGTTACCATTTATGAGCACAGTCCGGTGACGGACATTCAAGAGGGTAAACAAATCACCCTAAGTGTTGCTGAAAAGCACAAGGTTACAGCCAATGATATCGTATTAGCGACCAACGCCTTTACTTCGAAGCTGGGTTATTTTGGCGGTCGAGTGTTCCCAGTGCATGCGCAAAGTGCAGTGACGGAGCCATTGAGCGAAGAACAGCTTGATGCCATTCAATGGCAGCCTGGAATTCCATACTTCGATACACGCAATTTACTGTTTCATTTAGTGCTCACTCCAGACAATCGTATCGTAATTGGTGGGGGCAATGCAGAATATGAGTTCAATGACGGTTTAGTCTACAAGGGCGATCTAGATGCAGTCAGCGATATGATGATGACGGAACTAGTGACGCTCTACCCAGCGCTGAAAGGCATTAAGTTCGAACGCGTATGGAATGGTGTATTGGGCATGACTGGCGATAGCAAAGAAGCAGTAGGCGTGATGGGTGAGCATAGCAATATCTACTACGCGCTTGGTTATAATGGACACGGCATCAATCTGGCGTTTTTATTTGGTGATGTTGTTGCCACTCTATACCGAGGCAAGGTTCATCCGTGGTTTGATCATGCTGACGAAAGTTTACCTATGTGGCTACCTCCAGAGCCTGCCAAATCGGTCGGAATTAAATCGACGTTAATGCTCTATAAGAAACAAGACGAAGCGTACTTAGAGAAAGAGTAGATGGTTGCGGGGTAGTATCTTAGGTGATCTACTCCGTTGCTTTGCTTAAAGAAATATCAGAGACTGAGTGTCGATAGATAGAAGATGGAGCAAGCATGAGCCGTAGTAACCCAGTCGATGTAGCCCTTACCAATGTCCGTAATAAATCGACAGGGACGTCCGTACAGGAAGCATTCACTATCACGATCAACTTCCACCCTGACCGATTAACCGCAGACAACACACCTCTGCTGTTGGCGATGGCACAATCAGGTGTTTTAAAGTCTCAGTTCGAAACCCAAACCAGTAACGGTGGCTTAACGGCCTATAAAGGTGGTGAGCGTTGGCAGTGGGAAAAGAGAGTATTTGATGGAGCGTACGATGACGCTCCCGATAACCTGCGGCCCAAGTATGGCGCGCTAAACTATCGTCAGTATCCAATGGGCGCCTCCCCAAGATTTGGCTCAGCTTTTTTTAAACTCAAATCTCATGTACTCGAGCGCACCACCTTCTGTTATCCAGACAGCTATTTTAATCCTGAAGATTTTGCGACGTCAGATCGACTCAGCGATCTCGTTGCTATGGCGATTCAAGCGCAAGTGGATCGCCTTGATAATTATATAGAGGCTCACATCCATGGCGAGCTCTCTCTTTGTGAAGATGTGGAGAGTTTGGTACTTGACCCAGTATACCGCTCAACGCCAATCGAGCAGCAAGCTCGAGATCTTGGAGTTGTTGTCGAATGGCATAATGGGTATGAGCTTACGATAGAAAACATGGCTCAGTTTCCAGACTATCGAGGTCAGGAGTTCATTAAGGTTGCCAAACGCCTGGCGGTCAATGGTGTTATAGATGCTGCCTTATTGGGAAGAGCGGTAACGGAGCAAGGCTATGAGGAACAAGAGGTAAAAAAAGTCTGGCACTATTTAGCTCGATTTGGTTATCGAGGAGACAAGCGGTAAATGCACCTAGGTTGCATCCGAGGTCAATTAAGTGCGGTATTTTTGTACAAAGCGAAAATACCTAACTTTGAGGACCACATCAATGAACCAAATCGTAAATACCCTTGGCTACGGCATTCTACTGAGCAAATATGCTGTCGTTGTTTTGATTGCTGGCATTACAGCGAGTACTGGCGTATTAGCTGGTGACTTGATGTTAGTGGGGGTTGAGACAACTGAGCGCTAAGCTATAAAAAATTGGCACGAATCTTTGAGAATTATTGATTTTTACACTGTTCTTGCACTGAACGTGCAATAAATCTCGTCCTGATTGCTATGATCTCCCTTGCCTGAAAAACACATCTCATTTGGGGAAGCGCTAGATATCTTCTGATGTACAAGCAACTGGCGTTTCCCCTCCCTAAGTTTACTCTTCATCTTTAACTA
Source organism: Vibrio maritimus (assembly GCF_021441885.1). Taxonomy (NCBI): domain Bacteria; kingdom Pseudomonadati; phylum Pseudomonadota; class Gammaproteobacteria; order Vibrionales; family Vibrionaceae; genus Vibrio; species Vibrio maritimus. The sequence goes on along the minus strand of NZ_CP090438.1, from coordinate 2,490,330 downwards.
CAAATGATTTCTCCAATACTCTCTTATTATTCTAATACCTGTTTATCTGGGTAAATGTTTTTGCGGATAAAAAAAGCCATTGCCGCAGAGCGACAATGGCAAAAGTGCGTTTTATGTGGAGACCAACAGTTATGCGTATGAAGATATGGACCAGAAAAACCACTGAAATTGCTTTGCTGGAATCATTAACTATTGTGTGACTAGTATATCGGTAGAAGGTATTTGGAAATGCACTCCAGTTGCAAAGCGCTTCTATAGCCGAAAAAAAAGCCGCTTTTCAGCGGCTTTTGACATCAACAAAGATTAGTTGTTTTTGTACATTTCTGGCAGTGAGAACTGACCTGTGTACACAGACTCTTTTGGTTCGTACAAACGAACTTGAAGCATGAAGCTGTCGTTTGGAGCTGGTAGCCAGTTCGCACGCGCTGTTGCGTCAGTTGGCTCTTGATGAGAAATAGTGATAGTCAACGAACCATCTTTGTTGTACACCAAGTCTTCTGTCATAGAACCGATCTTGAAGCGGTCAATCGCATTCTCTACCATGAAGCGATCTTGTGCATCGTACATAGTCACAGACCAGAATCCACCGATCTCTTCGTTTACTTGCATGTCTGCAGGGAAGGTCACTGTGTAGCTGTTCTCACCGTGCAGTAGTTCGCCTTCGCTGTCTACATAGCGCTTTGGATACATCGCGCGTTCAGGAGAGTTAAGACCAATAGAGTTCATGTTGATCGCAGCACGTTGCAAGTAGTCTGCACCGTAAGCACCTGCTTTATATTCCCAGTTCCAACCATTTACTGGCGTGTCACTGTGCATCGCAGCGTCTAGGATGATTGCAAAGCCGTCTTTAAATGCGTCCTCAAGTGCGTGTTTGCGAACGTTGCTTAAGTTTGCAAGACCGTCGTTACCGATACCGATGTATTCGAATGATTCAAGTACTGGCTTATCTTCAGCAAGTGGGTTTTCATTAAGCACTTTATCTAGACGTTCAAACCAAGCTAGACCTTGTGGGAACTGCACAGTTGGTGCGCCAGTTGCGTGTTTTGGCTCTGGTTGAACACCGCCGTTCGGGTACTCAGAAAGTGGCATTAGGCGGAACTGAGATTGCAGCTCACGTGCTTTTTCTTCGTCTTGTGCGTTCTCAACACCTAAACGACCAGCAAGCCAGATGTAACGAGTATTCGAGTAATGTACTTCAACACCCTCTGGTAGTTCACCTTCATAACCACGTTTCGCAAGCACAAAGTAACCACCTTGTTCGCCAACCGTTGCATTGCCTAGGTCAACAACAGATTCTGTGTACATATCTACAATTTGTTCGATCCAGTAGCGATCTTTGATTTCAGGAACAAACAGCACTAGAGGCTCTTCTTCTAGATCAGCCCATGCTTGAAGATACAGCGTGTCATTGTTTGGCGTAGTGTATGAACGGTCACGGTGGTCCCATAGACGCGTGATTGGGCCAATCTGGTTGACGGGTGCTTGACCGTTATCCATTGGCGCATCAACAGAAGTTTGCAGCTCAAGCGCCACATCCATCATTACTGGTGCCCAGCCATAAACAGTCGCTTGCACACCTAATGCGTACGCATAATCGTATTCCACTTTGTCACGACCTGTATAGTTCACGGTTGCTTGCTCTTCAGCGGCAAGCGCAGGGGTTGTTGCCAACATACTGACGGAAGCGAGCAATGTAGCAATAGAGGTTTTGTTAAGGAGTCTATTGATCATAGGTTCTATCTTCTTTTGGGCGGGCGACTGTTCCTATACAGCAACTCGCTTAAGATGAATGGGCGTTTGTGAGTCCATGCTGCCCAACATGGGTCTATTAAAAAGGAAATTTGGAAGAGGAAAAATAGTGCGGGGGTTATACGATGCATTCCTTATGGGAATGCATTTTTTAAAATAGGCTAAATTACATAACTCAGATGCTATGAATTCGTTGTTTAATGAGCTCGCGAATTGTCCGATGCTGAGGATCTTGGATGCGACGTTTGTGGTAAATCATATGAATAGGAACGTCTCGACATTTTACCGGCATAGGCAGTATCTTCAGGTTGAGTCTATCTGCCCACTCTTTGGCAAAAGACTGAAATACCAAACCGATACAGTCAGATTTTGCGGCTAACATTGCCATCGTGGCTTGGTTTGAAGCTTGGCGTACGACGTTTCTGTGTTCAAGCGGTTCTTCTGCAAAAACCTCTAAAAAAGACCGCCCATCTCTGGTCGCTTTGTATTCGATATGCTCAAGCTGATAATAGAGCTCTCGAGTAAATGTATCACCGATTATCTTAGGGTGATCTTTACGACAAATAACCGCGATAGGTTCGCTATGGATCGATTCGATTTCAAAAGCAGAGTCTTTGGTGGTTGTCGTGTCGATAACCAGATCGATTTGTTGCGCCCTTAGTTGATCAAACAGTAACTCTTGATCGAAAGGAGGAACTTTGAACGTGGCTGTTTCAATATCTCCAAGAGTGTGCATAAGCGCTTCAACACAGTAAATAGAGAGTCGATTCTTAGAAAATACAGCATTATCGATAATGTCGATTGCTCGTTGAAAGTCGGTAGCCAGTGATACTGCGCGGCTGGTGGGGGAAATACCTCGTCCCGACTTAACGAATAAGGCATCACCCACATCTGATTCGAGTTTGCGGATGGCTTTACTTACTGCAGGTTGACTGACTCCCAGTATATCCGCTGCTTTTGTAAATGATTGATGCTGAAAAACGAGCACAAATGTTCTTGCGAGATTTAAGTCCAAAATCAATCTCCATCCTATTGTTGTTAAACAAATTATTATGCAGCAAGTGCAGTTTTGGCAACCAAGCGATAGCCAAAGCTAGACTTTATTAGCTCATTATTTGCGATTGCCCGGCTAATAAACTGACCAACTGTGTTTCGAGACATGTTGAGCAGTGAAGCTAAAACGCCGATGTTGACGGGAATTGCGCCATCATTAGTGACTTCGGATATGGCTTCGAGCGCTTTTTGGATCTTTACAGACTTGTCTTTCTCACCGCGCAGATTGAACAAGGTCAGACAGAATCTCTGTTTACGAGCGAGCGATAGATTGAGCATTTTTGAAAACGCACAGCAAGAGTCCATTAACTCTTTCACGTGCGAATAGGAAAGTAAAAGAACCTTACAGTCAGAAATGGCACGAACATCGGCTTGGCTTCCACCCCCTAAGATGTACGGAACATCGTTAAAAATGATGCCGGGCGTGATGAGGTTGTAGCTGACGTTAGCGCCATCTTCAACAACAGGGTAGAAACCAAGTATGCCGGTTATGGGGATTGCAATGTACTCGGCAGACTGCTCTTGAAAGAACAAAAATTTACCCTTTGGCAGGGCGGTTATTTGTCCTTTAGATAATAGGTCGTCTGTAAGCTGATCATCAATTAAATAGGTATTTTTCAAAACATTTCGGATATTCATAAACGGGCCTTTATTGATTCTTTTGAGCCAATCCGTAGCGGTTTTGAGTTTCACGCGTAAAGAATATACATACCCCAAATTTTGATATATGGGGTTTTGGTTATTTATTTGATAACTCATGGTTATCAGTTTTGTTCAAAAAATGCACTCTCTGTGCAACATCACTTTTCGGTCGAATCTAACATAGCGCTCTAAATCCGTTTCTGTAGAGACCGAATCAATGAAAACATCCGTAACCATCGCCGCTCTGTTGGCAACCACCAGTTTTGTATCTTTAGCGAGTGAAGCCGACGAAGTGCAAGACATGTCCGATCCATTAGCGGTTTACACCCAGCTAGGAGCAGGCATCACGGATCGTGGTTTAAACTTTAAAATGGGTCAGACGTTCGATACCGGTAGTGATACCACTATGGGCATGAACGTGTTTGAGATCAAAGGGGCGATGGGTGAAACCTTAGGTTTTCGCGATAGCGCAAACGATAGTGTAGATAGCCTTCGTTTTCGTCGACTTCAAGCTGACATGACCAATGGTCGCGGCTCTCAGTTTGACGCTAACTATGACTTTAATAATGAAGCAGGCTCCTTCTCCTACAGCTTTATCCAAGCGCTACCAAAGTTAGGTCCAGTTCAGTTCTATCCATTAGCTGGTCTTGGTGTCGCCTTTGGAAATAACGTCGAAGGTGATAATGGTGAAGTGATTAGCGGTTACTCTGTGCCGGGTACATTTGGTTTGGTCGGTACCTATACCAAAATCGAAATTACCGACAAGATTTGGCTGAACTACAACCCAATGTGGATGACGACTTTGTCAGGTTCAAAAGCCTACACCGAGCATGGATTCCAAGGCGAATCTTCAGTACTAGCCCATGAGGTCGCCGCGTCTTATCAGTTCACACCACGCTTCAACATTCGCTACTTTGCGAATTGGACTGAGCATGGAAACTTCAAAGATGGTGAGCATCGAATCGAATTCAACTACCAAATCTAGTTTGCTCCAAACCTAGTAAAACGCCCCTCGAATAGGGGCGTTTTTTGTATATCTAGAACGTGTTTTCCAATATGCCTGTTCATCAGCATTTTATCCTGAAGATGGGCAATCAGAATATTTCCGCACTCACAGTGCAACTTGCTTTTTTCCGTTCGATACCATGACGTCATTCTGACAAGCATGAGTTTCATATGATGAAAAAAACGACTCTTGCCATTGCTCTAATGGCGTCAATTTCTGGTTTTTCCCATGCGGGAGGCATCTTATTACATGAGGTTGCGACCTTTGATAGTGTCTCTTCTGCAGGCGTTGGTAACAGTACCAATCGCATTGATGCAAGCTCAGCGATTACGAGCCCTGCAGGCTTAACCAGCGTTGAAGATTCGAGCTTTTCATTGGGACTGCAGTACTTGGATGCCTATTCTGATCACAATGGTAAGGGAAACTATAGCGGTCTTTCGAGCGACGGTAAGAACGCCTCTCTCGTGCCAAGTTTAGCTTACGCTAAACGCGTTAATGATCGTTGGGTGCTCGGCGCTTCACTGCATGGTGATGGCGGTCTTGGTATGGATTATGACAAAGGCTTAACTGGGCTGCACTTTGTTGACGATATGGCACAGGAAGCGCTCAATATCCACTTTGCTGCGGGTTACCAGTTCAATGACTCGTTGAGCTTTGGTGGCGCTTTGGTTATCCAACATATGATGACGTCGTTTGATGCGGGTTACACAGTTCAAGGCGTTGACCTCGTGCGCATTGCAGGGGAAGGTGGTTCAACGGCCGCAAGTTTTATCCTATCGGCTATGTATGATCTGTCTGACGCGACGTATTTGTCTGCAAACTACAAACACAAAGTCGATCACAGTGGCAGCGATGTCGACGTGGATCTGACCGTGGGTGGCCAAAAAGTCACAAGAACCATCCAACAGGACGTGACTTGGCCGTCTCGATTTGACTTAGGCATCCATCACTCGCTTTCAAACCAGCTAACACTGAAAGCAATGACGGGTGTTGAGTTATGGAGTCAGTTTGATGACCAAGCAAACAATGTATACAGCCTAGGAGCCGCACTTGCTTATACGCAAAACGATTGGGTTTACCAAGCGGGCATCAAACACGACACCGCAATGTACGATATCGACAACATGTCACCTGAGCTGGCGATTGGCGCTAACTGGTCTTTAGGTATGGGCGCAGAGAAGACCTTATCCAACGGTCACCGATTGGGCATCGCCTATCAGTACCGAGATTTAGGCACGCAAGATGTTACCTATCGCGACGCTGACGGCGACCCTTACTTCCAAGGCAGCGTCGACAGCAACCGTATCCACGTTCTTAGCGTGAGCTACGCCTACTAAATTCCTATCTGTATTATTCCGTAGAGGAGAGCCACAGTGCTCTCCATATTTTCTTGCTAGTGGTTTCATTAAGCCCCTCTACTCTACGGAAACTCACAGATTTTGACCTGAGTTATTCTTTAGAGGTTTCTATGAAATTACATCCACTGCTTCTACCTGTCGCAATGAGCATTTCCATCTCGTCTGCGTTTGCTGCAGGTGTTCCTGTTACGGCCATTTCTGCCGAAGAAGGGGTATACCAACCAAGCATCGTGCTGACTGGCAAGCTGGAAGCTCAAGAGCATGCACGCCTTATTGCGCGTGTATCAGGGTATCTACACCAGCAATATTTCTCGGATGGCGCATACGTTAAAAAAGGTGATGTGCTGTTTCAGATCGATGATACGCCTTACAAGTTAGCACTCCAATCTGCCATTGCTAACGAACAGCAAGCTGAGGCCACCAAACGACAAGCTCAGCTAAATTATGATCGAACCAACGAACTTGTTCAGTCAGGTAGTGCCACAGAGGCGAACCTCGATGATGCAAGCGCAACCCTCTCGATTGCAGAAGCTGGTTTAGCTAAAGCGAAAGCATCGGTGGACAGTGCGAAAAACGATCTCTGGCATACCAAAATTCGCGCTCCTTATGATGGGCAGCTTGGTAAAAGCAACTTCTCCTTGGGAGATATGGTGTCACCGATTGCAGGTCCTGTGATTGATATTGCGCAGCTTGACCCTCTTAATGCCTCTTTCTCGTTGGGTGAAGATGACTACACGCGTTTCCCAATCGATCAGTCTGGGGAAGTAATTGTTTCCCTCGATGAGCATGGGAAAAATGGCACTATCAGCTTTATCGATAACAAGGTGAATACCTCTACAGGGACACTGCAAGCCGCTGCTGAATTCTCAAATCAAAGCAATGCACTTAGACCCAACCAAGTCGTTCGTGTGCTGTTAACAAGCCAGAGCGAGCAAACCGGCTTTTGGATTCCTCAGTCAGCGGTTATGCAGGATCTGATGATGCAGTTTATCTACGTTATCAATGATGAAGGACTCGCTGAGCGCCGTGAAGTCGAGGTGTTGTCTCGTGATGGCAATCAGGTGTTCATTCAATCGGGCGTTAGCGAGGGAGAGCAAGTGATCACTGATGGATTAGTCCGCGTTCGTCCAAACGTTCCAGTCGTGGTTCAATAATAAGGGCTAACTATGCTAAGCAAGTTTTTTATCTATCGTCCCAAATTTGCCTTTGTCATCTCGATTGTGTTGGCGCTTATTGGTGCTGTCGCCATCAAAATGATGCCAGTTTCTGACTATCCAGATATTACGCCGCCAGTGATTAACGTCGTTGCCGTCTACCCTGGTGCGAGTGCAGAAACCATTGAAAGTGTTGTCGGCGCTGCCATTGAAGCAGAGGTTAACGGTGTTGACGACATGCTCTACATGGATTCGCGAGCGGCTAACGACGGGTCTTATCGTCTGCAGGTGACGTTTAATATCGGTACTGATCCAGATATGGCGCAGGTTAACGTTCAAAACCGCGTTTCTGCGGCGCTGCCGTTACTGCCTGCGGTTGTTAACAGCATGGGTGTGCAGGTATTTAAGGCATCGTCAGATACCTTGATGGCGCTGGCCGTACACTCTCCGAATGATACTTATAGCGAAACGCACCTCAATACTTGGGTCGAGATCAACCTTCAGGACCGCCTCGCTCGAATTCCTGGCGTCGGTGATACCAATGTACTTGGTACCAGTTACGCAATGCGTATCTGGCTTGATGTCGACAAAATGAAAGCGCTGAACGTGACAACCAGCGAAGTTAGACAAGCACTCATTGACCAAAATGCGCAATCACCAGCTGGTCAGTTGGGTGCGACACTGGTCAGTGATGACGTGTCATTCCAAATTCCTTTACTAGGTGAGGAACGTCTTACTGACGTTGATGAGTTTGCGTCGATCATGGTGAAAACCGATGCTGATGGCAGCAATATTTATGTCAGTGATATCGCAGATATTGAGATGGGGAACGATCGTTATGAATCGTACGCCAGACTCAATGGTAAGCCTGCCTCGTTAATGACGATTTCATTGGCACCGGGTGCGAATGCATTGCAAACAGGGGCTGCGATTAAAGAAATGCTCGCGGAGACGCCTTGGCCACATGATATGGACTATGCGTATCCGTTCGACATCACCAACTTCATCGAAGATTCCATTAGCGATATCACAGAGACGCTTTTGGTCGCGGCAGTATTGGTAGTGGTGGTGACGTATCTGTTCCTAGGTAATATTCGCGCGACGATTGTACCTTTGGTCGCTATACCAGTATCTCTCGTAGGCACCTTCTTCTTTATGGATGCGATTGGCTTTACCATCAACACGATTACCTTGTTCGGCCTGATACTTGCCATCGGTATCGTGGTCGATAATGCGATTTTGGTGATCGAGAACGTCGAACGTCTGTTGAATGAAAACCTAGACTATTCGCCAGCTAAGGCGACGTTCGAAGCGATGAAAGAGGTGACTGGACCGATTATTGCCTCAACACTCGTAATGTTGGCTGTTTTCCTTCCAGTTAGCTTCTTGCCGGGCATCACAGGGCAGATGTTCTCGCAGTTTGGATTGACTATCTGTATTGCGCTGATTCTTTCTGCCGTTAATGCATTGACGCTATCGCCAGCACTTTGTTCGCTCATCATGAAGCGAGTCGAGAAACAACCTAAATGGTTTGTCGCATTCAACAGTGGATTTGAAAAGGTCACTGCAGTTTATGGCAAAGCAGTCACGGTTGTAGTTCGTAAAGCCATTGTACTGTTGGTGCTTTTTGGTGGAACGATTGGCGTTATGGTTGCGATGAATCAGCAGATCCCGACGGCGTTTATTCAGAACGAAGACAAAGGCACTATGCTTGCTATCGTTCAACTGCCTGATGGGGCATCGCTGGCTCGAACCAGTGCGTTTACTGAACAAGTCGAGAAGATCATTCTTGACGATCCTGCGGTCGATAACGTTGGCGGTGCTGTCGGTTTTGGTATCCTGACTTTCTCACGTCAGGCAAACTCAGCAACCTTCTTCGTTGACCTGAAACCATGGGAAGAGCGCCGTCTCTTAGAAGGCGACAACACAGCGCCGGGTGTGCAAGCAAGGCTTAATCGTGCGCTGAGTCAGTTCCCTCAAGGTATTGCAATGGCGATTACTCCACCGGCGATTCCGGGTATCGGCTCTGGTGCTAACCTCGAGTTTATGTTGCAAGATCTTCAAGGCCGACCAAAAGCGGAGCTCGCGCAAACCATGCAAGAGTTGATTGCTGCCGCGAACCAGCAACCGGAACTGCAAGGCGTTTTCTCGTTGTTTAGAGCGAACGTTCCGCATTTCGCTATCGATATCGACAGAGAAAAAGCGCGCCAATATGGCATCCCTGTTTCAACGATTAACGAAGCCATTATGACGAATCTTGCGTCAGCACGTGTGAATGACTTTTCATTGTGGGGCCGAACTTACTATGTGTACCTACAAGCTAAGCCTGAGCAACGTGTAGATCCGGAAGATATCGGTCGTATTCACGTTCGAACCGCTGCCGGTGAGATGTTACCTTTGTCGGAAGTGGCGAGCATTGAGCCTACCTTGGTTCCAGATATCACCAACCGCTACAACATGTTGGCAGCGACAAAGATCTTCGTGGGGACGGCGCCAGGGTATTCGTCTGGTGAAACCATCGCCGCAATGGAAAGAGTGGCTGAAGAAGTGCTCCCTGTTGGTTATAGCTATGAATGGACCTCAATGGCGCTACAAGAAAAAATGGCGGGTAACGCAATTGCTTACGCGTTTGGTTTAGCGCTTATTTTCATCTATCTGTTTTTGGCTGCGCAATATGAGTCTTGGGCACTGCCTACGGCCATCATTATTGCAGCACCAACAGCGGCGGTCGGTACTATGATTGCACTGGCCGCGAACGGCATGGCGCTTACGCTTTATGGACAGATTGGTCTTGTGTTGCTGATTGCACTCGCGGCTAAGAACGCAATCCTCATCGTGGAGTTCGCTAAGATAAAACGTGAGGATGAAGGCTTATCGATCGAGGAAGCTGCGATCGCAGGTGGTACTATGCGTTTTAGAGCAGTAAATATGACCTCATGGTCGTTTGTATTAGGCATCGTGCCGATGGTCTTGGCAGATGGCGCAGGCTCCGTGGCTCAGAACAACATGGGTGTTGCCCTCATTGGTGGTATTCTTTGTGTTATGACGTTAGGTGCGGTGCTCACACCTGGTTTCTATGCGGTATTCCAGACGCTTCGAGAGAAACTGAAACCCAATAAAACGCCTTTAGAGATATTGGATTAATTCGTCATTGCGACCGCCATGATGTTATTAAAAGCCAGAACCTTGTGTTCTGGCTTTTTTGCACTGTTAGTGCGTTTGCCAAAAGTGACCTTGGCTATGATTTGTGCCTCTAAATTAGCCAATAATGAGGCACCTTCATGAATCAAGGCAAAAGAATACATTCAGTAATAAAGGCAGTAGGGTTTTCCATTGTTTTCGGCTTGCTCATCACAACCGGTGTCTCAGCAGACGAAAAACACCATGAAGACCCGACCAAGATTGTAACTAAGATTGGTGTTGGTTATTCAGATACAGCTTCACTGTCGGGCTCTATTGGTCTCGACGAAGTGAGAATGCTTAACGGTCGAGTGAATGATACGGGAGAGTGGCGAATTGGTGGTTCTTGGTTATTTGACCTTGGTATTTTGAACTTCAATTTTAGCCGTACTGATTACGAAAACGACAGCTATCGAAACAACTACAGCATCGGTACCTACGTTCCACTGAGTTCTTTCGATATCGCGCCTGCCGGTTGGATGCTTTTCCCAATGGCGGGTTACAGCTACAACGATGGCGAGATGGCTGTTCCGTCAGATAATGATCTTGAAGATGAATATGTCCTAATGCGCAGCAAAGCCCACGGCGTTTATCTTGGTATGTTCGGTGTAAGACCAATCGCAGACACAGATTGGAGCGTTCTAGCTGTTGCTGGCGGTGCTGTAGGTTCGGAAAACTACACGAGTTATTGGGGTGGTTTGGGCATGAGCTACAAAATTAATAAGAACGCCTCATTTAACCTGTTTGCATTTTTATCTGAAGATGATTTTGGGAATAATAACAAGATCGGTGGTTCGTTTAGCTATCAGTTTTGATGGCTGAAAGCGTCCCGTGGCACTGGAGTTGTTACCCATAAGCCAAAAGAGCGAGCATACTACCGATATGCTCGCTCTTTTCTTATCTGTCATACGCTTGTGCTGTTTTATCCCAGCAAAACCGATGTCTCCAACACATGCTGAGCGTTCTCAAGCATCTGTGGGTATTTGGTCATAAGTTGCTTGTATTTATCGTCAAGCGACTCAAGCGCGTTCATTGCACCAAACATCTCAAGAGTTTGTTCTGGTTGAGTGCTTAGCAAAGCTTTCAGGCTTTCAAGGGAAACGTGATTGGCCGTTTCCACCTTTGCTATCGCGCAATCTACCATCTCAAGGGTAATCTGTGTGTGATTGTTGTTCATTGCATTGCTTCTTAGAATTTTGTTTTGCCAGATAGTAATCAAGGCGGCATATTTACACCTTGATTAGGATCATGGACAGCTTAATCATCGAACAACAAGTTGATCGCCACACCCATCAAAACAAGACCTGCTATCGGTCCCATTACGCCTAGTGGAGCTCGTTCGATATACGGTAAGTTCTCAGCAATCATCAAACCCCACTCTGGTGAGGGGGGTTTGGCACCCAGACCAATAAAACTCAGTGCGGTGAGGCTTAAGGTGATCACGGGTAGTCTCAATAATGCGTGCCTTAATAGTGGCGGCATCACGTAAGGCAGAATGTAATGTCTTAGAACCTTAACGCGACCCGTTCCCCAAATAGGGGCTAGGTGGGTATAGGGCTGGGCTTTGGCTTCCGCAATGAGGCTTGAGCAGTGGGCAGCGAGTGGTGCCCAAGAAACAAAGACGATAGCGATCATTGCACTACTCGGATGCATCCCAGTTAAACCCGCAACCAACAATCCGGCAATAATGTACGGCACGCCTTTAGTAATCTCGATAAGACCTTGGCTTATTCTGGTATTGAACCCCAAGATGATGCCAACGAGTAAACTCAACAAGGTTGCGATGAAGCCTTCTTTGAACGTAGATAGCATACCTGCACCAATACGAGCCATTAAGTCTCGACCAATACCGTCTGCGCCGAGAGGGGCTTCAAGGCTCGGTGCGGCTAATCTGACGTATTGGCTAGTATATGGGTCCCGAACTAGCGACCATAAAACAACCAGAAATAGAACGACAAAAATTGAGTAAGCGGTGAGACGTTTGGCCTTACTCGAAGTGAATGAGAACGTAGTGTGACTACTGATCAGCTTGCCACTTTTTAAACTCTGCCCAAGAATCCATTGCTGGATAAGTAGCCCGATACTACTAATAAAGATCGAGATCAGTAGCAGTACTAGAAGCCCACCTTGCAGCATCGGCAAATCTTGCGCTTTAGCAGCGCCAAGGATGAGTCGGCCAATCCCGGGAATAGAGAAGATCTGCTCTACAGCAACTGCGCCGCCGGTTAAGCCAATCATGATCATCGAGATTTGAGGAATTAGGCTACTAATGGCGCGTTTTACCGCAAACCTTAGGATTTGGTTTGGGCTAACATTCGCGCTTAGCCAAGTAATAACCCAAGGTTCATTAAGAACGCGCTGCAAGCTGTCTCTGAGAAGTCGGCTGAATAAACCACTGGCAGGTAATGCCAGCGCTAGGCTTGGTAGCCAGATATCTTGCCAGCTCTGCCAACCATAAGGTGGAAATAGACCCAGCCAGATGGAAAAGACCAGTATCAGTACCGAGGCGATGACATACTCTGGCAGCGATATCAGCACCGTACTTAAACTGTTGTGAGTTTGAGCGAGTTTGTTGGCCTTCCATCGATAGAGCGTATGCAGTAAACCAAGACCGCACAGAAAAAACGTCAGCCCGAGTGCGAGTGACATTAAGAAAAGTGAGGTAGACAATGTCTGCTGAATGCCGTCTGAGACTGATGTGCCATCAATCCAAGACACACCTAAATCACCTTGAAGGGCATCGCCCAGCCAATCAATCAGCCTTTCAGTGGCAGAGCGATCGAGTTGAAGATCTTCTCTCACTGCCGCCAGCGCTTCGGGCGTCAGCATATGTTGCTGACCAGCACGTGCGCGAAGGATAGATTGACTTGGGTCGATACCAGCAATATCTGGCATCAAACCCACAAGAATAACTACGACAATAAGCGACGCCAAACGCGATAGCCATGGGGCGATCGCGTTTAACGACAGTCTAGGTGCACCAGCAGACATCATTGCGCTTAGTTAACCTTAGTTTGTGCGTCGATCAGACGGCGCTCACTCGGGTCACGAACTGCATCCGTTACACGCTCACTTTCACCTTGAACGACACGCTCGTGAAGCAGCGGGATCGCAGCGAACTCAGCAAGGATTTTTTGCTCAGCTGCAATGATAGCCTTTTGGCGTGGTTCACCAAGTGGCTGAAGGTCTGCGTGAGTTAGTGCTTCATCTACGGTTTCAGAGCAGAACTGACCGAGGTTGAAAGAACCTTCACAGCCAAAGTCACTTTGCATGTAAGCCACTGGGTCACCCGAGTCTAGTACTGTCGCACGTGACAGGATGAACGCATCGAACTTGCCAGAAAGTGCATCGTTCTCGATTTGCGCGTACTCACGGATATCAAGCTCAACTTGGAAGCCTGCTGCTTCTAGTTGCTGCTTAAGTAGTGCTGCAACTTCTGGTAGCTCTGCACGGTCGGTAAAGGTACCGATAACGATTTTCTCACCGTTGGCTTTTTTACCTTCTTCTAAAGGTGCAGCCTCTGGACGGATTGGTGCAGCCCAAGCGAGAGCTGGACCTAGTAGGCCTTCTGCGATATCGGCATGGTTTTCGTAAACGGTACGGATGATCTGCTCACGATCAACGGCGGCCGCCGCCACTTTGCGAAGCTCAAGCTGACTGAATACTTCAGACTTGTTGTTGAGGTAAAGGGTGTTGGTGCGCGGCATAGCGACTTCGTGGAGTAGGTTTTCATCCAGTGTCGCGATTTGGGATACTGGCACGGCTTCTACTACGTCGGCTGTACCAGTGCGAAGCGCTGCTGCGCGAGCGAAGCCGTTTGGTACGTATTCTGCGATCACCGTTTCAATCTTGGCTTTCTCACCCCAGTAGCCATCGAAGCGCTCTAGTTTTGCGCCGGTGGTGCCATTGATTTCCACTAGTTCGAATGGACCAGTACCTGCACCGGTTGGGATGACGCGGCCGTTGTCTTGATATGCGCTGGTAGCCAGAATCGCCAATTGAGGGCTTGATAGTCTGCTTGGAAGCAATGGGTCGTTGAAGGTCGTTTTGATTTCAACGTGGCTTGCATCTAATGCAGTGACTTCAAGGTCGATGCCATCAAGAATACGCGGCTTTGGCGCGGCATCGAGTGCTTTCTGAAGTGAGTTAACCACTGCATTAGCATCTAGCATTGAGCCGTCGTGGAATTTAACGCCTTCACGAATCGTAAAGTGCCAAGTGAGTGGGTCAACTTGTTCCCATGCAGTGGCGAGCATTGGCTCTGCCTCTGACTTCGGCGTTAGGTTGATAAGCGTTTCCGCCGTGCTCCAACGAGAAAGCTTGAAAGCATCGTCTGAAAGTGGCGATAGACCCGTGCGCGGTGGCTGCATCATAGCAACACGAATCTCTGATTTTACCGCTGTGTCAGTGGCTGTATTTTGAGCTTCTTCTTTAGAATCAAAACAGCCTGTTAATGGCAAAGCTAAAGCAAGCGCACAGGCTAATTTAATGGAATGGAAACGCATGGTGAGGGTTCTCTATTGTGTTTGTGAGTTGGTGTTATGTTTATTGGCCGCCGAAGTCAGCGACTGGGCGTGGATTAACGCCTTGGTTGTTGGGTGGGTAGGGGAGTTCATAATGCGAGTAGCGCATTCATTCTCCACGACTTGCCCTTGGTCTAAGACCACAATGTCATCGCACAATGCACTGGCTGCGCCGAGGTCGTGCGTGACTAAAATGAGTTTAAGCGCTCTTTGTTGCTTGAGTGTGTTCAGCAGATCAATAAGACGCTGGCGGTTAACTGGGTCAAGGCTGCTGGTGGGTTCATCGGCAACCAGTAACTCAGGCTCAACGATGAGCGCTCTGGCAATCGCGACGCGCTGCGCTTGACCTGTAGAGAGTTGACTTGGTGTTAGGGCCAATAGCTCTGGTCGAAGCCCAACTTCTTCCAGTGCTCTCTGGGCTTTTTGCTGGTGGTTGCCCTCAATACCTAGGCTTTCCAGTGGTTCAATCAACACTTGAGCGACAGTGTAATAAGGGTTAAGGCTAGTATGTGGCTCCTGCGGGATCAGCTGGATTTTCTTACATAGCGCAAGACGCTCTTTGCTAGAAGTGATAGGCAGAGTGTGTCCCAACACCTTGATGCGACCTTCTTGCGGCGCGCGTAATCCAAACAAGAGTTCAATCATTGTGGATTTGCCTGCACCCGAAGGGCCGACAATCGCTAGACTGCGCTCGGCAACCTTGAGTGTCACTTTGTCGAGTGCTTTAAAAGGCGTACCGCCCAACCACTTGGGCATTGAGTAGTGGTGCACACTGACATCGTCAAACATTACACTTGATACTGCAGTGTTATCTGCGTGCTTGGCTTGTTCTAAAGAAACAGCCTGTCCCGAGGAAATAGCTGTCATCAGATCAATCCTCTTAAAGATTGGCAAAAATCATGTTCGCTGCATTCGAGCGCATGGCGAGGCTCACCGTAGGCAATGACTCTGCCTTCATCAATCACCACCATTTTGTCGCACTCTAATGCGCTATGGAGATCGTGAGTGATAAGAATGCCAGCCATGTTGGTGTTTCTTACACTCTCTCTGATTAGCGTTAGGATCTCTTGTTCCGTCACCGGGTCTAGCGCACTCGTTGGTTCATCCGCAATTAACAGAGACGCTTTACTTAGCAGCCCAATTGCGATGCAGATTCGTTGTCTTTGACCGCCAGAGAGCTGGCTTGGATAAAGCTTGAGGATTGCTGAAGGGTCAGAGAACCCAAGTCGCGTGAGTAATGCGACGATAGTGCTTCGGTCATCTGCCTTGGGCTTGGTGCGCCAACCGGTATATGCCAGCGTCAACTGAGCTTCAACGGTTACGAGAGGATTCAGAGCCTGCAAAGCATCTTGAAAAATAAACGCTGGGCGCTGCTCTGGTGCTCGTTCTATGAGAGACACATTACTTACGTTGGTGCCCGCTAAGAGGATATCGCCTGAAACCGACATTGAATCAGGAGTAAACCCTGCAATCGCCTTTGACAACATGGACTTACCAATACCAGAAGGGCCCATTACTGCAAGCATTTCTCCTGCATTGACGTCGAACTGAATATCTTGGAACAAGATGCGTTCTTTTGACTGGATTGAAAGCTGGTTGACTGTAAGGATTGGGGCGTTCACGGAGTGGCTCTGATGACTTATGTTATAACGTAACAATCGTACCACTTTGCAAGTGTTTTTAGAAGTGTGATCGAGAGCTAATTTTGTCTGTTGCGGCCTTAAAGTGGTCTTTAACAACCAATAAAAAGCGCTCTTAATGAGCGCTCGAATGAGAGTGTTTTAGCTATTTTTTTCAGTGCATGGATAGGGGAATTACTTTTCTACTCAATACACTTCTTTTTTACTTGAACTATGAATGGGTATAAGAAGCCAATACGACCACAGTAGAACAGGGTAAAGGCAAGCCAAAGTCCATGATTTCCCCATATATCGACGCTGAATGCCTGCACGACAAGAAACACAATGAGTGTCGCAATGCTTGAATCTCTAACAGGTCTTGTCGTTCCTGTTCCCGTAAAGATGCCGTACACGGTCAAGCCGAAACCTGCCACTACAGGGAACACCAGTAGCCATGGCGTCATTTCCTGATACAAGTCAACGATGCTCTCTAGGCTTGTGAATAGGTAAACCCATTGATTCTGAAATAGAGCAACGACAAGTGTGAGCAGAACAATTAATCCCGCCGTCCATTGGAAGTTGAGCTTCAAAACGCGCTCGAGCATGGAGGGGTTTTTCTCACCGACCGCCTTTCCTGCGAAGACACTGGATGCATTCGCCACGCCATCAAAAAGGTAGCTAACGATAAAGGTTATCTGCATCAGGATAGCGTTAGTGGCGAGTGTGTCGGTACCAAGCTGAGCACCCGTTCGTGCCATCATGTTGAAGAAGGTGAGCAAGCAAATTGTGCGTAGCAGTAGATCTGTGTTTGATGAGACGATGGTCGCGAGATCGTTTTTGGACATCTTGGAAGCTGATATCAGCGATGACAACGATACTCCCGCTGTTCTGAGCACCAAACTGATACCGATGGCGAACATCACTATTTGAGAGATCAAACTCGCATAAGCAACCCCAGCGACACCAAGGTCAAAATAGAGTACAAACACAGCATCAAGCACGATATTAAGAACGTTGCCAAACACTTGTGTATAGAGCGTTTCTTTTGCTTTCGCTTGACCCATTAACCAACCGATCACCGTGTAGTTGAGCAAGACAAACGGGGCACCAAAGATAAGAATAGAAAAGTAGATCTCAGCTTGCTGCGCCACATCGGCTTCAGGTTCAATGATCCAAAGGGCACCCTGCCAGAGCAAAGATTGCAGGACGATAAACACCAGTCCAACAGAGGCGGCGAGCACAAACGGTCTCATCAGGCTGCTTGCCAGAAGACTTTGATCACCTCTTCCGAGTGCCATAGCGCTTTGACCCGTCGTACTGACACGAAAGAATCCGAATAGCCAATACAAGGTATTCATAATCACCGTACCGACAGCAACACCAGCAATCAGCTCAGCAACACCCAACTGACCGATGACGGCAGTGTCAACCGCGCCAAGCAGTGGCTGAGTGACGGTTGAAATAATAAAGGGTAGAGCAATCTTGTAATAGTCTTTGTGAGAGATAGTCATAGTAGAAAAAGTAGCGAGAGGTCAGCGATAGTGTCTATCGATGACAATGAGAATGATTTGCGTTAGTGGATGATAGTCGGTTCCGTGACCAGTGTCATCAAAAGAATTGTGGATATTGATTGAAAGGTTAGAAAGCCAGCAAAGAAAATACCGCCGTAGATATCGACCTAAGGCGGTATTTGCGATGGTACTCAGTATGTTAGTGCCGAAAATTAACCTTTAAACCAGTAGCCGCCCAAAAGTGGGTTGGATGAGGTGACTTTAAGTGTGTCGCCATCGGTTTCAAGCGTTTGAGGCTCAATCATTGCTAACACCTCTTGGTCAAAACAAAAACCAGCTTCAAATTTGACCTCGTTAGCCCCCATTTTCTCCCCGGTTTGCATACAGTTCGCTAGCTCAACATAGATCTGCTCACCAGATTGCACGATCGTGAACGTCGCCTCTTCTGAATTACGGTATGTACCACTTAGTTCTTCAATGGCGATCCAGTCAGTTGGGGCGTGAGTTCGTAACTCGACACTATCTGATCCAGCTTCGCAGTGGTATACACCGTTTAACTGACATTGGATCTCACCTTGATTGAAGCTTAACTTGCCTGACTGCTCGCTGTAGTCGCCGGTGTAAACTGTTGATGATTCGTTCGCGTCCGTCACGGTCAGGTAAAATGCGCCTTCGTTGACAGTCAATCCCAAATGCATGGGTTCAGATTCAATCAACTGGCTTCCAACATATTGGCCTTGGTAGGCAGAGACAAAGTCACTTTGGCTCATGGCAGAACTTGTGTCTGAGCTGTCATTACAGCCTGCTAAAACCGCAGTCGCAACACTCAGTAGTAATAGCTTTTTCATGCTAACCCCTTAAAACAGTTCGTTAAGCTTGTAGCGAACCCATTCTGACTTGGCTACTGAACCTTGAACGTTAGCTTGAATCGCACTGATGGTGACATAACCTTGACCAACAGCAATGCCTTCGCTGTTTTCTGATTGATCGGCGTAGTTCGAGTCAGAGTCCATGCTGATACCCGCTTTGTCTTTGTACATGCTTCGGGCTATCGCCATGGCTTCGTCCATCGTCAGGCTAGGGTCATGCTTCATCATTTCAATAGCAACGTAACCCATAAACATGTCGCTTGAGGCTAGATCGTCGGTGAATTTGACGATCATGTTGTCGTGACCCGCGTTCCAGCCGACTTGAGTGTGTTTAAAACCGCGATGATTAGCAGGATCTTCAGGAATGTTAACGTTCAAACCAGTGAACTTAGGTAGTAGAGGAGCGCCGTCCGCTGTCTTTTCAACAAGTTGGTCGAGAAGTTCAACGACTATGTTTGCGACGTCTTGGGCTTTGTCAGCTTCGCCATCGTAAGCGCTAACGGCAATCGCAGGAATACCGCGTGCGATAGAGGCGTTGGTTGCGCCAAGTGTACCCGACATATTGGTTGAGTAACCTACGTTGTTACCTTCATTAGGCCCAGAGATAACGAGATCAGGCTGCATGCCCCAGCGCTCCATTGCATAAACATCAATACCGTACAATGCAGCCATTGTCGGTGTGCCTTCAGTGTAGTCTTCGAAAGCGACGGATGTGTCAGTATCACCCACACAAACTTGGTCTTTGTCGAGTTGAGTGCGGTCAACCGATACCTCTTTCATAAAGTGGATTGCGCCACCTTTACCACTTTGTCCTGTACAAGGCGCGGACATGATCACGTCGTGTCCCGCTGCTTTAAGTGTCGTATGAAGAGTCTGAATATTGGTCGTCGACCAACTGTCATCGTTGGTCAAAACAATATTCAGTGCGTTTGCTTGAGCACTGATCCCTAAACCGATTGCCAATGTCAACGCAGCAAACTTGGTGTTCATAGTATTTCCCTTTGTGTGCTTGAAAAGTTGATATTTAAGCTAGAAGGGATTGATGACGGTTATGTTAAACAGAGCTTTCTAAGCTATTAGAGATATCTCCAAAATTAACCTTTTGTTTTTATTGTAAAAATATTCTTGGCTAGTTGATGTTGATATCGGCCAGTTTTTGGGTCTCGGCTCTTTAGGAATAGGTAGGGCTCAGCTCGCTCTCCAAAATGAGCGAGCATTTCGTCCTTGATTTTGTTTCTATTCTGGTCAAGTGTCTTGGCTTTTAGTCCGTGCTGTTCAAGTTCATTTATGGCTCTAGCGTGCCCTCCAAAACAGCGCATCATCTGTGCAAGTTCTCGTCCATTATCTATGTCAGGTTTGGTGCTGGGAGGGTTAATGTAGGGTGGAAGGTTGTCGATACTACGTTTGATGTACCAGTAATAATAAAAGAAAGGTGTTTTGGACATAGTGAGCTTATGCTGCCCAATAGTAATAGTCCTATCTAGTAAGTGAATAGTGAGCCTGTGGTCAATTGTAGAATTCGGTTCAACTGGGCCTCGAGGTTTGTTCGTCGCTTCTATTGCAGGGAGGGTGCTATTCTGTGGCCGAGTTAGAGCTTCGGGTTCAGTGTCATAAATCTCATGGTTAACAGGAGAGGGATATGTCTTTGTCTTGTGCTGAAGTAGACAATACGCAGCAAAACCTATTAGAGCGCTACTGGAAACGATGAATAGTAATAAGAGAGCGGAGCGCTCTGCGGCAACACGCCAACTCACACCATAGTGCTGATCGCCGAGTTGAAATGTCAGGTCGGCGTGATCCGTTGAGCTCATTGAGGTTAGAGATATCTCTAATACTTCAAGACTATTTATTGTCGAGATATCAAAAAGAGACATGACTTTAGCAGACTCAAGCCAGCTTTTAATGAGCGATTCGCTGTGCTTAAGCAATGGTTCGACATCATAACTGTTTACCAACGCGTCATTGAGTGCGCTAGGGAGTAGTTGCTTTAGCGATGAGTGGATCGCAATGTGCAGCGCAAGGTTGTTTGCATAGTGCAGCACAACAAGTGTCACTAAGAAGACAACAAACGAGATAGCAATGACCAGTGGTTTGTTTGAAAGAGAGAGTTTGGTATTCATAAGTAGTCTCCACCCATCGCTATGAACAGGCGTCGGTGCTCATCTTAGTTTGCTGTAGCAATTCTCCCATCAGAGGAGATTCTTGTAGCTTGGTGATAAGGCTCTGGCTGATGCTACATTTGAGCGCATCAGACAGTGAGTGAGAAAGGTACCAACTACCAGCCGAAGGAATAGTTTTGAGTGCTATGCGTTGCTCGCTAGACCAACTTACAAGTTCAGGTTCAATACCAATGGCAGGGATAAAATCGACATCTCTGTCGATGAAAGCACGGACTAGGTCATTTCGGTGGTGAAACCAGCGGGTATTGTCCTTGCTTAACTTTACGCCATGTTTTTTGAGCTCCACCTCGGGTATCAAGAATCCAGACTGACTGCGTTTATCGTCTAACAGCCCAATTGTTCTTTTATATAAGGTGGCCGAAGACAATCTACGAATGGGGATGTGCCCATAGAGGTAGATAGTGTAGGCGGGTAATACCAAGGCTTGTTCGTACAGTGATTGAGAATCTGGAACTAAGCCGTTAAGCACTCGTGG
Organism: Vibrio maritimus; assembly: GCF_021441885.1. Lineage (NCBI taxonomy): Bacteria > Pseudomonadati > Pseudomonadota > Gammaproteobacteria > Vibrionales > Vibrionaceae > Vibrio > Vibrio maritimus. The sequence continues at coordinate 2,469,011 of NZ_CP090438.1, read as the reverse complement.
ACGGCTGAAGAGCAGGTCAAAATGCTGCGCGAGCAAGTCATCAGAAGTAAAGCGCTCTCTTGGCTTCCAAGACAACTCTAGTCGTGAGTAATCACTACCGACAAGAACAGAGTCGCAGAACAGCGCCGCCATTTCTTGCGCTTTCCAATTTGATGGCGTGTAGATACGAAATGTCTTGCTTCCCGATGAGTCTGCCACCTGACAACTGAGTTGGTTGAGATTGATTGGGCTGTTTGATATTAGCGCTGCTGGCATGATCAATACGGCAGCAATTAGCAGAAAAACTGCAGAGATTATCCATCCTGCAGTTCGAAAAAGGGTGTTTCTGAGCATAGTTCTTCCTTGAGTACCAAGGAAGAGTATGTGAGAAATGTTACGTCTGAATGAACACAGTCAGGCTGTGGTAATACAGTCTAGTTTTGTTGGACGATGTGTTTTAGCGCCGTTTGCACCATACCAACCTGTTCAACTGGCTCGATAAGGTTGCATGTTGTGCATTTTGCTTTGCCATCAATCTTATACTTCAAGCAGCAAGTCTCGCGACGCACAAACCACTTTTGAAAGCCTTTGAACTCAACTTTCTTGATTTCATTTAACTCGCCGCCCTTGTTTTGTACTTGATTACTCAACGATTGAAACCATTGGTTCTGTATGAACAAATCAGCGTTGGTGACCTGTGTATCTATGGGACGGTTAAAGAGCTTTGAGTACGCTAGCCCACACGCATAAAGCGCATTTCCCCAAAATAACTTCGTTGCAACTTTCTGAGATTTGAAGTGCGGCTGCATCGCCTCACCCAAGCGCTTAATGACCTCTGCGAGCTTTCTATCTAATGTGTCATGGCTAGACACCGGAATGGAGTTAGCAATATCTGATTGGGTTGCAAGCACGAATACATTGGTGTCAGCGGGAATAGACAATTTTGATACACGATGATCGTCCCCGGTTTCTATATGTAGATCTTCAAATGAGAGATCTGGCACGCAGTTAAATCTCAGTCTCAAGCCAATCAAAGACGTAAACAGGCAGGCATTGAGCGTTTTTTGCCAGATAGGCGCTGCGAACGGCTTCTTGGTCTGCATAAACTCACTAAATGCAGTCACTGCGCTGGAAAAATCACGGTCAAACCAAGCCGTTGCTGGTACTCCCGAAGGCGAGTCTTCAATAGAGAGGCGGAAAAAAGGCTCGTGTTGATTGAGTAGCCCCTGCATACCTTGTAGTGTTACAGGTGCTTCCTTCAAGATTGGATAGGTTTGTTTTAGAGTGAGCTGAAAGCTTAACATCGCTTTTTCGACATCAATCGGAGTCGATTGGGTTACTGAACTCATTAACTGTCCTCTCTAACAAATGCTTTTGGCAGGCAAAACACTTTATCGTCGATAACTTGCATCGACCCTTCAACTTTAAACACAGTTTTGAGTGTGTGTTCGGTCAGTACGTCTAACGGTGAACCTTGCTTGAGAATCTGTCCTTTTTTCATCAGGACGAGCTCATCACAGAATTGCGCTGCTTGGCTCAACTCATGGAGTACGTAGACGATAGTGAGACCGCGCTCCTTATTGAGTCTTTGCAATAGCTCGAGAAGCTCTAGTTGGTGGCCAAGATCAAGATAGCTCGTCGGTTCATCAAGTAATAACCACTTTGCCTCTTGTGCTAAACACATTGCGAGCCATACACGCTGACGTTCACCACCAGACAGCGTGCTGACGACGCGTTGCTCGTATCCTGCGAGTCCAACCGATGCGAGAGATTCTGACACCACTTGTTTGTCACGTTCGCTATTACCTTGATACCATTTTTTGTGCGCAACTCGCCCTAGAGCAACGAGTTGCTCGACTAGTACTCCCTCGGGTGCTGCAGGGTGCTGCGGCAATATTGCGATGTGTTTGGCGAGCTGTTTAAGCTTCCAATCGCTTAACGGTTTCCCTAAAAAGCTGACCTCACCAGAGCGCGCTTTTATGGCACCTGTCAGGGTTTTCATGAGTGTACTCTTACCGCAGCCGTTGGGTCCGATAAATGACGTGACTTTACCTTCTTTTAGCTCAATATCGACGCCATTGAGAATCAGAGTATTTTGGTACCCTGACACCAACCCTTTACCCGCAAGTGTTGCAGTGTTGCTATTCACCTGAGTAGATGCGAGAAGTTCTGACATTATGAGTTTCTCCTTAATAGAAACAGGAAGAAAGGCACGCCACACAAAGCGGTAATTACGCCTGCAGGGATCTCCGTGGGAAAGAGTAGGGTTCTTGCAAGCCAATCAGAGCCTGCCAGAAAGACGCTGCCGAGCAGCATAGTGGTAAGTAGCGAGCGTAATGGTTCATTGCTAGTGAGCATTCTTGCCATATGAGGGATAACAAGGCCAACGAAGCCGATAGGTCCAACGGCCGATACCGCAGGCGCCGTAATCAATGCGGTACCAACGAGCAGTAACATGCGAAGTGTCGGACCTTTGATGCCAATACCACGAAGTACACTGTCATCATAGCGAACCCATTTTAGCGGCACGAAGACAAGAGCAACGAAAATCAACGTAGCAATAAACCAAGGCAATAAATTACCGATTTGCTCCCAGCCACGCCCGTACAATCCGCCTGCCATCCACTGTAGTGCGAGATCGGTTTTGCCTTGACCGATAGTAAAGATGAGCGCTGAGCTAAGTGCACCGATAATCGCCGTCATCGCCACGCCAGTGAGGAGGGTTAACGAGGTGCCAGCGAGTTGGCTTATCACGAGTATTGGCAATGTTGCCAACAGCCCACCCAACATTGAGAAAGACACAAGCGCACTTTCTGTACTGATACTCCAACCAAACCAGCTAGGTAAGAGTAGCGCACATACTGCCCCGAAAGAAGCGCCTGCATTGACACCTAATATGCCGCTATCAGCAAGTGGGTTTTTAAGCGTGGTTTGCAGCACGTATCCGGATACTGCAAGCATCAAACCTGCCATCAAAGCGAGCAAAACTCTTGGTACTGTGATTGACCAAAAAGGGTGGTAGGTTCCGTGACTCCAGAAGGCGTGACCTGCTTGCCAGTGAGCCTTTGGGATCATCACAATCATCAGGGTAATAATCAGAGCGAGTAAACTTAGAGCAAGAATTCCTGATTTTTTCGTATGGCTTGTCATAGTCACACCCTTGCTCGGTTGATGATTAGATACAGAAACCACGGAGCCCCCATTGCTGCGGTGAGTACTCCGATTGGGATTTCGAGCGGAGACAATAACGTTCTAGAGAAGTAGTCAGCAACGGTGAGCAGGCTAGCGCCGATGACGGCAGAAATAACAATGTTCCCTCTTAGCATTCGAGCAATGTGTGGCGCGACGAGCCCGACAAATCCAACCGGACCAAATGCGCCAACAGAAGCGGCCGTGAGTATCACCGCCAATAATCCAAACGCCAATCGATAGTGGTTGATAGCGACACCGACACTGCGTGCTACCGTATCGTCTAGAAGTAGATACCCTAGCTGACGCTGACAAATAAGAAGCAAGATTGAAATAGGCAAAAATGCCATCACGAGAGGCCAAAGCACGTTCCAGTTCGCGCCCGCGTTGCTGCCGGTTAACCAGAAAAATAAAGACTCACTATCAACACGATCAGAAAGCAAGATATAAGTTACTGCGGCCTGACAGAAAGCGCTCACCGAGATGCCTGCTAATGCTAGACGAGTCGGTGTGACCCCTTGCTTCCAACTGATGGACAGGGTCGTGATGCCACCAATGAAACCACCGATAACCCCCCATGCGATCATAGGTAATGGTAGGGCGTACATCATTGCAATTAGGACTGCCAGCGAGGCGCCCGACATAACTCCCGTCAGGTTGGGGGATGCTAGCGGGTTCTTTACAATGTCTTGCATTAGATGACCCGCGATAGCCAAAGACGCTCCGCCAATAATGGCAATGAGTGTGCGTGGTAGTCTGAGCTCCCAAAACACTAGGTATTCACTTGATGTACTCGCGGTGGTGAGAAACGTCCAGAGATCAGAAATTGAATACTGATAAATGCCGTCGGTCAATGACCAGAGCGTAATGAGGAAAAATCCTACAACCGATACGAGTAGTTTCCAATACGCTGCCGTTGCGCTTTCTTGAACCTGCGTTGAACCTGAGGTTAATGTGCTAGGCATAGTGCCTCCTCAACCTTTACGAGCGTCGGTGCGGGAAATAGCTCAGGGTAGGTTTTATGTGCAATGTCCATGGCGACCCATAGCCTTGAATAAGGTCCCTCGGCTTCACGCCACGTCATATCCACGCGGTAGACACGTTGATTTTTAACAGCACTTAGGTTTTTCCACACCTTAGATTGGGTGAACTGGGGATCAGCGCTGTCGTACATAAAGATCACGTCAGGGTCGAGTTTCATTAACCATTCAAGACCCACTTGCCCAGAAAACGGTGTTTTTGCTGAATAAGGTGAGGCACCATTTGCAGCTTGGATGTTTAGACCTTCCATCAAAGATACCGTCATAAAATCAGAGTAGTAAGCTCTAGGCGTCACACCTGCGCTGGTAAGGAACATACCAGTTAATGGCTTGTCTCCCTTACTCTCGATGATCTGCCGTTTCATGTTATCGAGCGTTCTCAAAAAGCACTGGTTGATGCGTTTGCCTTGTTCATGCTGACCTAATGCTGCCGAACCCACCTCGACGGCTCGCAGACTATCTTCGAGGGTTATCAGGTCGAAGCCGTATGTCGGAGCGATTTCCGCATAACGTTGATAGTAAGGTGAAATCATGCGCTCGAGCCCAATCACAATGGTAGGTTTCGAGTTATATAGCGCTTCAAAGCTAGTGCGGGCACGCGAGCCCAGAGACGGAATCGATTCTAACGAACGCAGATAGGTTGGAAACGTGGTTGGGTAAGCTGAGACAGCGACTGGCTGGATACCGAGCGCTAACGATAACTCCGCACCAAACGTAGAAATACTGGCGACTCTAGGAGCTTTTTGCTCCGACGAAACATTTTCTCCCGACGATACAATGCGCCTGCCCCCATCATCGATGAGTTCAGTGCTGGCAAAGCTGGAAATTGAGAGTGCTGCGACAAGAAGAGTAGCAATTTGAAAAAGTTGGCTAAAAAACATTCAGAATAAGAATGGTTATCATTGATATTTACATTAATAGAGAAGCTGCTAGACTAGCACGCTTCTAATTCTCAGACAAATAATAATAAGACTCAATTGGGTTTGATAGCTTCTGGGAATGTGTCGCGAATTTTTATAAACATCACGGGTAGTATTGTGAAAATCTCCAACCTAAGTCTAGCTATTGGCAGTGTGTTAGCTCTGGCTGCACCTTCTCTATATGCATCAGAAACTGCAAACACAGATGAAACCATGGTTGTAACGGCAAGCCGTTCGCAACAGAAACTCAGCGACGTGCCTCGTTCGGTAACAGTAATCGAGAAAGAGCAGCTTAGTCGAGTTATGGACCAGAGCCGTAACATCAACGAAGCGCTATCTATGCTAGTTCCGGGTATGGGTACCTCAGTACACGGTAATCTGAGTAGCAAAGGTCAAAACCAGATCCGTGGTCGTCGTGTTCTTCTTATGATCGATGGCGTATCACAAAACAACAGTTTCCTAGACTTTGGACAAGAGCTTTCTTCCATCGATCCGCAAAACGTTGAGCGTATCGAGGTTATTCGTGGTGGTAGTGCGGTATACGGTCTAGGTGCGCAGGGCGGTATCATTAACGTGATCACCAAGCGTCCAGAAGCAGGTGAAACACAGTACCGCACCAAAGTGGGTACTAACTTCCAAGAATTTGGCAGTGATTCACTAAGTTGGAATGTGTACCAAGAAGCGCAAGGTGGTAACGACACTGACCAGTGGCGTATCGGCCTTGGTTATGATCAGCGTGGCGGTAGCTACGACGCAAGTGGTAACCGTCTTCCATCAGTGAATAACGCTGATGACATGGACAATATTAACCTCAATGGTGTTTGGAACCGAGATTTCGATGCTGAGCGCTCACTGACATTTAACTTCGGTGTTCGCCGCATGGAAGATAACGATGGATGGTGTGCGACAGGTGGTAACGGTGCTGAGGGTACTCCTGCAGAAGCTGTACATTGCGGTCCGGGTTACAATAACAACGTAGCCGGTAATGTTGGCGTGAATGGTCCAGCCCAGCCAAATAATGTTAAGCGTACTTTTGCGAACTACCAGTTGCGTTATCAAGACATTGGTTTCGCGTGGGGTATGCTAGATGTCACGGGTTACTGGATGACTCAAGATACCGAGACCTTTACGCTCGCAATGAAAGACAATGTCCCAGGCTCTCCGACAGAAGGTCAAACGTACTACGGTCATAACATGACAGACTTTGATCGTTACGGCATGAAGCTTAACATCTCGAGCATGGTAAGCTGGGCAGACATCACGTGGGGTATGGACGTAGAGCAGCAAAGCTTTAAGCAACCAAACAGCGTGGGTTTCTATAACAATACGCCAGATGTTGAACAATTTGCGATTGCACCTTTCAGCCAGTTTGCCAGCCAAGTGACAGATAACACAACGCTTTCTTACGGTGTTCGCTATGAGTATGTGCGTCTTGGTGTGGATGACTTTATCGTAGGTAATACCCATGCTAACGCTGGTAAAGCGGTTCAGGGTGGTAATCCTGATATCAGTGAGTTCCTATTTAATGTTGGTGCAACTCACTACTTAACGGATAACCATCAAGTCTTTGCCTCGTTTGCACAAGGTATGTCAACGAACGAAGCATTGCGTGCCATTCGTACTGGTGATAGCGATAACGTCGAAGGCGCAATTCAACCGATTAAAACGGATAACTACGAAGTTGGTTTCCGTGGTGTAGTGGGTCTTGCTGATTACTCTCTAGCAGGCTTCTACAGTTCATCAGATCTTGGTTCAACACTGAACTACGATGAAACCAACAACCGCCTAGAGAGCACTCGTGCGCCTGAGCGCGTTTGGGGTGTGGAAGCGACATTAGGCTTTGACATCATGCCAAACCTACGAAACGACAATACTGTTTCTTGGCAAGAGGGTGAGCGTAAACTGGACGGAGATAGCGAATGGCAACCACTCGACGGCACTCGTATTGCGCCGATTAAGATCACCTCTAGCTTCCTGTATGACACGCAAGACTACGGTCGTTATAACCTGAACCTTCTGTATTCAGGCGCTCGTGATAAGTCGGACGAGATCACCAGTGGTGCAGGTTACGCTGTCGAAAGCTTCTTCCTAATGAATATGGGTGCTTACTACGATCTGCCAGTTGGTACGATCAACGTGGCGGTAGAGAACTTACTTAACGAGAAGTACATGACGCCTTACGCTCAAGCTGAGCGTAACAACTCTCGTTACTACTTTGCACCAGGTCGTCGTATTTACCTAGGTTACGAAGTTAAGTACTAGCCAAATAAATTACCTGATTCCAAAAGCGCTCTCTAAGAGCGCTTTTTTTATGTCTGACAAAATACAGTCGATGCAACGAGACTATTGGGTTGCTCTAATTGTTATGTTATAACATTTTATAAGTGAGTGATTTAAATGTATGAGTGCACCTAATGAGTTCAATTAACGACCTACTCGCTCATGCTGAGCGACATTGCACGTCTCAGGGAAAAAGACTGACAGCGAAAAGGAAGCAAGTGCTGTCTATATTGCTGAGTGCTAGCAAGCCACTCTCAGTCTATGAGCTAATAGACTTTGCGCGCGAAAAGTACCAGGTAAATCTTCAAGCAATGTCGGCATATAGAATGCTTGAGTTCTTAGAAGAGGAACACTTGGTTCACCGCCTCAATGTATCAAACAAGTATGTGGCATGCGCTCATATCCTTCGCGACTGTGAGCATGGCGTCCCTCAATTTCTGATCTGTTGTAAGTGCGACAAAATTGTCGAGCAGACTATACATCCATCAATGATCAACAACTTAGAATCAAATGCAGAACAAGAAGGCTTTACCGTCGTTAGCCCTCAGCTGGAGATTAACTGTGTTTGTGATCAATGTGCCGCTGATGTCGGCAAGTAAACCAATCAAGGAGACAAAGTCACCCCATGTCATCAACACTAATTATTAACGCCAAAGTGGTCAACGAAGGTGAAGTTCGAGAGACGGATGTGCGTATCAAAGGGCAGCGCATCGAGCAGGTAGCGACACATATCAGTGCCCTGCCTAACGAGCAAGTGATCGATGCAAAAGGGGCATACTTGATGCCGGGCATGATTGATGACCAGGTGCACTTTAGAGAGCCTGGACTCACTCACAAAGGCTCGATTGCAACAGAGTCGTTGGCAGCAGTTGCTGGTGGAATCACGAGTTACATGGAGATGCCAAACGTTAGCCCTTCAACCACTACGATTGAAGCGCTTGAGCAGAAATACGCGATTGCTGCAAAAAATTCTGCCGCCAACTATGCCTTCTATCTTGGTGCCACAGAAGACAATTTGGAGCAAATCAAAAGACTGGATCCTGGTAAACACTGTGGCGTTAAAGTCTTTATGGGCGCATCTACAGGTGACCTCTTAGTGGAACATCCGGAAGCGTTAGATAAGATTTTCCGTGATTCACCGGTATTGATTGTGACCCATTGTGAAAGCGGCGCTGTGATCGCTGAAAACAAAGCTCGCTTGCTTGAAACTCGCTCTGAGTTCACCATTGATGATCATCCTTTACTGCGTGACGACAAGGCATGTTATGCCTCTTCATCCTATGCGGTCGATCTGGCTAAGAAACATCAGAGTCAACTGCATGTTTTGCATATCACAACTGAAAAAGAGTTGAGCTTGTTTGAGGCTGGCCCTGTGGCCGGGAAAAATATTACCGCTGAGGCTTGTGTGCATCATTTGTGGTTCACTAATCAAGACTATGCCGAGAAGGGTAACTTGATTAAGTGTAATCCTGCGGTGAAATATCAAAGTGATCGTGATGCGATTATTCAAGCGGTCAAGACGGGTCAAATCGATATCATCGCGACTGACCATGCTCCTCATACGTTTGAAGAGAAGCAGGTTGACTACGATAAAGCACCAGCGGGTTTGCCATTGGTGCAGCACGCTCTACTTACACTTATGGATCACGTTCACTATGGCAGATTGAGTGTGAGTGACGTGGTCGAAAAGACAGCACATAACCCAGCTATTCGCTACGGTGTCGAGAATCGCGGGTTTATCCGTGAAGGTTATTTCGCTGACCTTGTACTGATTGATTGCGATTCAGTCACCCCAGTGACGCATGAGAATACCTTCTACCATTGCGGCTGGTCACCATTCTCTGGGCATTCTTTCTCCTCTCGAGTCAAGCGTACGTGGGTAAATGGTCAGATGGTGTTTGACGATACTCAGCCAGTGCTCGTTGATTCTAGTGCTATGCCACTATCATTCAGCCGTTAATCAGGAAGTTGTAGAGATTCCAATATGTTAAGAAAAAACCCAACGGGTCATATGCCGGTAGTATCTGAAACGGCGTTCGTTGATCCTACCGCCATCATCTGCGGCAAAGTCGTTATTGAGGACAATGTCTTTATTGGTCCTTATGCGGTGATTCGAGCGGATGAAGTGAATGATGAGGGTGATATGGAGCCAATCATCATTAAACGAGACACCAATATTCAAGATGGTGTGGTTATTCACTCAAAAGCGGGCGCAGCCGTGACCATAGGTGAGCGCTCTTCTATTGCTCATCGCTCAATTATTCATGGTCCTTGTGAAGTGCAGGATGATGCGTTTATTGGTTTTAACTCAGTTGTATTTGATACGGTCATCGGCAAAGGGTGTGTTATCCGCCATAACTGCGTTGTCGATGGACTAGACTTACCAGATAACTTCCATGTGCCGCCAATGACGAACATTGGTGCTGATTTTGACCTTAATAGCATTTCACGAGTACCGCCTAAGTATTCCGCTTTCTCTGAGTCTGTTGTTTCAGCGAACCACACGCTAGTGCAAGGTTATAGGAGAATCGCAAATGAACTCTAAGAGCACGGTCATAGAAAGTGTACCAACCAACATCATCACTGGTTTTCTTGGTGTCGGCAAAACATCGGCAATTTTACATCTACTCAAGAATAAACCCGAGCAAGAGCGATGGGCTGTGCTCGTCAACGAGTTCGGTGAAATTGGTGTTGACGGCAGCTTAGTACAAGGGCAATCCGGTGAGGCCGAACAGGTCTTCATTCGAGAAGTACCAGGTGGCTGTATGTGCTGTGCGGCGGGGCTACCGATGCAAATCGCACTTAACCAGTTACTGCACGAGGCGAGACCCGACCGTTTGCTTATTGAGCCTACAGGGCTCGGGCATCCAAAAGAAGTACTCGAAGTTCTATCCTCTGAACATTATCGAAAAGTGTTGTCGCTGCAAAAAACGTTGACGCTTGTTGATGCGAGAAAGCTTTCTGATACTCGTTATACCAACCATGAGACATTCAATCAGCAGATAGCGATTGCTGATATCGTTGTTGGTAGCAAAATAGATTTGTATCAAGCTGACGAGAAGCAATTGCTGCAAGGGTATGTTGAGCAGGTGGGGCATCCTGATGCAAAAGTGATATTTGCAGAGCACGGCAATATCCCGATTTCTGCCTTTGAAGGGGCAACACTTGCGAATGAGCAGCATCACCATCACCACCACCATCATCACTCTTCAAAACTACTTGCGTCCGAGTTACCTATGCCAGAGAGCGGCATGATCAAGGCTGAGAATGAAGGCGAAGGCTTCAAGAGTATTGGCTGGCGATTTGCACCAGACAAAGTGTTTGACCGCCAAAAACTGGCGCTGCTGCTTTTAGACCTGAACGTTGAGCGCATGAAAGCGGTGTTTATCACTAATATGGGTATTTTTGGTTACAACTTAACTTCAGACGGGATTACTGAAATGGAGTTAGATGATTGTGCGGAAAGCCGAATTGAGCTGATTGCAGATAATCTTGATGAGACCATTGAGCAGAGACTCCTCGTTTGTATCGCCAGGGGTTAGAAATCGCAATCCTAATTAAGTAGACAGGCGGGATTTAAGTCCCGCCTGTTTAGTATCTAACTCACACGTACGGTGCGTTTCTCTGCCATCGCCATCGCAATATTACTTTGACAATAAGCACTTTCATTAATGAAGTGCGGATAGACGGTTTCGTTGCCTTGCCAATGCACATCGTAACCAAGGAAGGTCGCTAGAATTGGCTCTCCAGGTTTTACGGTGACAAAGTCCTTGCCACACAGTGTTGGATGGACAGTCGCAAGGCGCATCCCATCAATATCGAGCGGGAACATCACTTCTTCAATATAACCATAAGCGTCATAATCGCTAAGTTTTAGTGCATTGTTTAGATTGGTATTCTCTATATAGTCGAGTACCGCGGTGAGCAAGTTTTTCATTAACTCTAGCGTCTCGTATTTAAGCGAGCCATGAGCTTGTGCACCAACCTCAAGCATCAACCCATGGTGACCTGTCGTGCATAAATAAGGTTGGTCGATCCATGATTTACGGTCTTCAAACAGGATATTCGCTTCGGGCATGCGCTGTTTGACGTAGGCCCCCATCCTTGCGTAGTAAGGATCGCTTGATAGTAGAATCAGCGTTGCACCCATGTTGCTTGTGGTGTTGTGTAGGTCAATGATCAATTGATTTTCGTTGTTGGCATGCTGCTTAACAAACTCTGCTGCTAAACGTTTTTCGTTGGCGTCAGATTCTAAGTCAGCAGACGAAAAAGCTCGATTTAAGTCTATGTCGATGAAACGAGCATTCTTTTTCACTGCGGGAGGGTTACCCACCGTATTCTTGACCTGAAATGTTGACCGGTCGGCCTGATACACGCCATCTCGAATGAGTTTTTGTAAGTAAAGACCCGATAGCTCATTGCCATGAGTACCAGCAACGAGAAGTACCTGATTAATTGAAGGGTTCGCCATATCTACATCTACCAAATTTGAAATTGTGAAACGTTATAACATAACAACAAAGGGGAGATCTAGAGTTGGAAAAACAGGGATAAAAAAACGCCGCTGACGTTTTACGCAGCGGCGTTTTCAAAAGGCTTTGGCGTTATTACGCGCCTTTAGATTTATTGCGGATTGCACGCATCATCTTCAAACGGCGCTCTGCAGAGCTTTGCTCCTGTTGAGGGTTGTTCTTACGACCTTGGCGATCTTTATAAGCAGGTTTGCTGTGCATCTTAGTCAGTAGGGCATCACGGCTTTTTGGCTCGTAGCCGGCAAGCTGAATACGTTTGATACGCTGCTGAATTAGGTTTTCGACCTGAACCAGCGTCAGCTCTTCGTCACGACTAACAAAAGAAACGGCATGTCCTTGTTGTCCAGCACGACCCGTACGGCCTATGCGGTGAACATAATCTTCAGCAAGGAACGGCATGTCGTAGTTCACTACGTGAGGAAGACCTTGGATATCAAGACCACGTGCCGCAACTTCTGTAGCTACCATTACGCGAGCTTTTCCAGATTTAAACTCTTCTAGTGCGCGGCGACGGGAGCTTTGCGCTTTATCACCGTGGCATAAAACCGCCTTGATGCCATCAAGCTTAAGCTCTTTCACGACTTCGTTTGCGGTTTCTTTGTAGTTAACGAACACCAGAACTTGTTGCCAGTTCTTACGACCGATGAGCTCTGACAGTAGCTCTAGTTTGCGCTCTTCATCAACAGGGTAAACCACATGGAAAACCGTCGCGGCTGTTGAGTTTTCTTCGTTAACAATAACGCGCTTAGGCTTACGAAGAAGGTCTTGTGCCAACGCGTTCATTTGCGCTGAAGAGGTGGCCGAGAACAGCATAGTTTGTGGGTGACCAGCGATGCCACTCATGATGGTGCGAATAGCACTGATAAAGCCCATGTCCAACATGCGGTCAGCTTCATCGAAAACTAGGAACTCAAGGTTTGCGAGGTTGAGGTTACCGAGTTCAATGTGCTCAATTAGGCGGCCAGGGGTTGCAACCAACACGTCAGTACCTTTCTCAAGTTTGCGTTCTTGAGATGACATCTTAGCGCCGCCGTAAACAGCGGTCACTGTTAGGTCAACATACTTAGTGTAGTCAGCGATATTGTTGGCAATTTGATCCACGAGCTCACGCGTTGGCGCCAGAATCAGTGCTCGAGTCGTTGCACGGCCAACTTGCTGTGGTGCATCTAGCAATTGTTGGATGATTGGCAAAGAGAATGCCGCTGTCTTACCCGTCCCCGTTTGTGCGTGCGCAAGGATATCGTGTCCACGACGAGCATGAGGGATCGCTTGTTGCTGGACAGGGGTGAGCTTTTCATAACCACACTCAGTAAGCGCTTGTACGATTTCTGATGAAAAACCTTGTGATGAAAATGACATTCTATGTTCCTAAAAGCAGATGACCGTGTTCTCTAGCCCAGTAACTGCTCGTGCAGGCAACTAGGAAAAAGATGGGCGCAGATTATAAAAGAATTCTAGACGTAAGTGGTGACTATTTTGGGGTGTTTTGGTGAAAACTTCACCAAAACAGGCTTTATTGGCTGATTGGAGCACAGAAGGTGTGTCGTTCTTATGGTTATGGGTGCAAAAAGCAACTTAAATGTTGGGATAGGGGGAGTGCCAAATCGCATGTGTTGTCTACTGAGAAGTGGCTATTGTGAGCGGTCTTGTGAGCTTCTGATAGTGATCGGCATGCATACTAATCGAGATTCAGTAAACACATTTGTCTATTTTGCTACAGTTAACTTATTGAAATTAAATATGTTGAATTCGCTATTGGTAATTATTTTTCGATCTTATTCAAATAATGATGTAAAAATACGTTAATTTTATTCTATTAGCACAAAAGTTAAGCTAATATTGGCAGCCAATTAAGGACATTGAGGTCCGATAAAATAGATTCAAATTAGCTTAAATTGTTGTAATAATGGTAAAAAATATTTTTTCGCCGTTGTGGTTGTTGGCACTTGTCGCCGTAGTACTGTTTTCCCACAACGTTCGCAGCGAAGTAAAACTAGAATCAGGTACGATAAAAGGTATATATCGCAGTGCTCAACTAGAAGGTGTTGTGGATTTTCAACTATTTAGCGATGCATACAACGCTTATGAAAACGCAGCAAACCGTTCTAAGTCCCTGCTTACTATTATTGATTACTCTAAGCCTTCGACAGAAAAACGTTTTTTTGTCATAGACTTAGATAAGAAGTCGTTAGTTTTTAACACTTACGTTTCTCATGGCGTAAATAGTGGTAAGAAAACAGCGACGAAGTTTTCAAACATTGTGAATTCACGCAAGACCTCACTAGGTACCTTCTTGACGGACTCGACCTACTACGGTTCGAATGGCTACTCTTTGCGCCTCGATGGTCTAGATAAAGGCATCAACGACAACGCACGCGAGCGCTACATAGTGGTTCACGGTGCAGACTACGCGAACGAGTCTTTTATTAAGCAAAATGGCTATCTAGGTCGCAGTTGGGGATGCCCAGCACTACCTGAAAACTTGTCTCGAGAAATTATTGATACAATTAAAGGTGGCAGCGTAATATACGCTAGTGCATAACTTTCTGAATTAATTCATAATAACGATTATAAAAATCCCGCATTTAGTATGCGGGATTTTTTATTTGTTCTCGTTAGATATGCCTCTAATCTTGTTTAGGTTTATTAGAACGCGAGCGATTTGGTCGAGGCTTACGAGGTTTATTCGCAGGTTGCTCACCATTGTTATTGCGCTTGAAATTAAACTTGCGCGGTTTCTTTTTACCCGTCGAAGAAGGTTTATTATTTTCAGCATTCTTTTTAGTTGATGAATTACCTTCTTGTTGATTTTGCTTTGGTTTTTTAGGCTTCTTTGCCTTTTTAGGTTTCATTGGACGGGTATCCAACTTCGACTCCGGTATTGCATTTACAGGCGTAAAACCGTCAAGTTCATGCCTTGTAAGTAGCTTGCCGATCAGGCGCTCAATCGCAAACAGCTCTTTTGCTTCGTCTGCGCATACTAGAGAGTAAGCGTTGCCAGTCTCACCAGCGCGTCCAGTACGACCGATTCGATGCACATAGTCTTCAGAGACATTCGGAAGGTCAAAGTTGACCACTTGCGGTAGCTGAGGAATATCAAGACCGCGCGCTGCTATGTCGGTTGCTACCAGGACACGCACTTCACCAGACTTAAAGTTAGCCAACGCTTTTGTTCGTGCGCCTTGGCTTTTGTTACCGTGAATGGCGAGCGCGGTGATCTTCTTCTCTTCTAGATAACGAGCTAGGCGGTTAGCGCCATGCTTCGTTCTGCTAAATACCAATACTTGCTGCCAGTTACCGTCTTGGATGAGCTTAGCAAGCATGGCTGGTTTCTGTTTTTTATCCGCTACGTACACGCTTTGCTCAACAAGCTTGGTGGTTGAGTTGGGTGGTGTAACTGAGATTTCGACAGGATCGTTGACCAATCCTTTTGCGAGATCGCGAATTTCATTAGAAAACGTGGCTGAAAACAGTAGGTTCTGGCGCTTCTCTGGCAGTAAGTCGAGGATTTTTTTGATATCACGATAAAAGCCCATATCCAGCATGCGGTCTGCTTCATCAAGCACCAGCACTTCAAGTTGAGAAAACTTGATTGCGTTTTGCTGATACAGATCGAGTAAACGACCTGGCGTTGCTACCATGATGTCGCAACCTTTGCGTAGCTTCATCATTTGTGGGTTTATCTTCACGCCACCAAAAACACACTGTGAAGTCAGCGGTAAATAAGCGCTATATTTATAGACGCTCTCATGCACCTGAGCCGCGAGCTCCCTTGTTGGAGTAAGGATGAGGGCGCGAATATGGTTAGCTTTAACTCGATTACCTGAATCAAGGTTTTGAATCAATGGCAGGGCGAAGCCTGCGGTCTTGCCGGTGCCCGTTTGAGCGGCCGCCATAACATCCTTACCTTCGATGATGGCTGGAATAGCTTGCTCTTGTATGGGCGATGCTTTCTCATAGCCTAGCTTTTTAAGCGAACGAAGAATAGGTAGGGAAAGACCTAATGAATCAAAACTCATAGTGATACTCAATTAAAGGAAAGAGAGGCAATTCGGGTGAGATATGCCGTAAACCCAAGGATAGGGTAAGGCGCGCTATTCTGCGTGGTTTTGTGATGAAGTTCAATACAATTTTGGTTGCATTATTTCAGCGATTTATGGCTAAAGCAGTATTGAAATCTATGACTAAGGTGTTTATATTGTCGCCGCCTTAGACGGGCACACCCTAAAATGCGCACTCGCCATCCTGCCTCCACTGGTGCATTTATATTGGTGTTATAAGACATTCATGCAAACGACTACTCCTCCTTTAACTCGTTTTTCTAAAGAATCGGGTGCCTTGATGCACCTGTCAGTACCTATTATTTTGACTCAGCTTGCTACCCAAGCGATGGGCTTCGTGGATACCACGATGGCTGGTCAAGTGAGCGCAGCTGATCTAGCAGCGATCGCGTTGGGCGCTAGCTTGTGGATCCCGGTTCTACTTCTGCTTCGCGGTGTGATCATGGCATTAACGCCGGTTGTTGCGTTTCACCGTGGCGCGCGTGACTTCGACAGTATCTCGGTCGACTTCTTTCAGATGGTGTGGCTGGCACTGACATCGAGTGCTTTGCTTATTGCCTACTTAGTCAGTGCGAAGCCGATTCTTGAGTGGATTGGTGTTGCGTCGGAGATCATTCCTATTGCTAGTGACTACGCCTATGCGTTGGCATTTGGTGTTCCCGGCATTGCACTTTTCTATACCTTGAATGGCTTTTGCGAGGGGATGAACAATACCAAAGCGCCAATGATCATCTCAGTGATTGGTCTTTTGGTGAATATTCCCGTTAACTATGTGCTTATCTACGGTAAGTTTGGCTTCCCTGAACTTGGCGCTGTGGGTTGTGGCTGGGCAACTAGCTTGGTGTATTGGTTAATGTCGGGTCTGTTGTACTCTTATATTAAGGGGCATCACCACTACAAAACCATCATTCGTTTCAATGATATCAAGCCAAGAATAAAGGCTATCGTCAATCTGTTGAGACTAGGCTTGCCGATTGGGATGAATATCGCCGTATGCGGAAGCATCTTCGCTGTGATTGCACTACTCATTGGTCGTATCGGTGCAGAGAATGTTGCCGCCGCTCAAATCGCGCTCAATATATCCAGCATGACTTACGTGATCCCAATGAGTATCTCTTTTGGTATCACGATTCGTGTAGGGCATGCTCTAGGTGCAAAAGACGAACTGGGTGCGATTGAACGAAGCAAGATTGGTATTTTGGTTGCGGCACTGTTGTCACTCTGCTCAGTGGCGATGTTCTTGTTGTTCCCTGATTGGATTATTCGTCTTTACACCACAGATCCAGTAGTGAGCGCTACAGCGGCCACGCTGTTAGTATTCACCGCTATGTATCAATTCAGTGATGCGCTTCAGACTTCGGCAAATGGCGCATTGCGTGGCTACAAGGACACCAAAGTACCGATGATCCTTGCCATCGCCTCGTATTGGGGGTTAGCACTGCCCCTAGGTGTGGTGCTCGGTCTAACTGATCACATTGTTCCCGCTATGGGAGAAAAGGGCTTTTGGGTGGGTATTCTTACCGGCCTAACTGTGGCGGCAATATTAATGCTGTTGCGCCTAAGAAGCGTTATTAAACGACGTGATGTTGAGCTTTTGTCTGGCGCTTAATCAGCTTACCTTCGGTCAATACTAAAAAGCGCGCGATAAACTCAGGTTATCGCGCGCTTTGTCGTTTTTGAACGGGCTAGTCAGAGATAGAGCTTCCCTTGCTGATAGCGAAGACCATTTTCAATATCCGAGCCTAGTAAAACAGGACCATCAAGATCGACTACTTCAGCACGGTTGGCAATCGGCAGCGCGGCTTTCATCGCTATGGATGAGCCAAGCATGCAACCCGACATAATGCTTAGCCCGGCTTCTCGGGCGCTTTTCTCAAGAGCAAGCGCTTCGGTAAGTCCGCCGGTTTTATCCAGTTTAATATTGATCATCTCATAAATGCCGACCAGTTCACCAAGCTGTTTGCGAGTATGGCAACTTTCATCGGCACATAAAGGAATGGGGTGAGGGATGTCTTTCAATAACGCATCCTGACCACTAGGGACAGGCTGCTCTATCATCGTGATGTTGAAAGGCGTTAAGTCGGTAAAGAGTGCTGCCAGATCCATGTCTGCCCATGCTTCGTTGGCATCGATGATGATCTTCGCATTAGGCGCCACTGCTCTGATCGCCCTGATTTTTTCAAGGACTGCGTCACCATCGAGCTTAACCTTAAGCAGCGTCGCACCTTGCTCAACATATTCACTCGCTTGATCTGCCATAGTCCTCACATTGGCGACGGAAACCGTCATTGCTGTTTCAATACTCGGCTTAATAGTAAAGAAAGGAGCAGGGAAATGAGATCCTTTGAGCATACTTTCGAGCGACCATAGTGCACAGTCTATGGCGTTGCGCGCGGCACCTGCAGGGCAGCGCTGGAGCTCTATGCGGGCTTGCTCGGGAGTCAACGAAGTGAGCGTTTCACTAAACGCGTTGATTTGCTCTATAACCGAATCAACAGACTCACCATACCTTGGGTATGGCGTACATTCCCCTTGTGCAATGTGGTCTTGATAGGTTATCGACACTCTTACCATCTCGGCGTGCGTTCGCGTCCCTCGAGAAATAGTGAACGGCTTCGCTAATTTGATAGAGTGATGGTGCGCTTCGATTTTCATAATGTCATTGTATCCCTTTTGACCAAGTAACAGAGCATGCTTTTCGTAGGTTTAGATGGACGTATCTAAGACGGAAGTCTCTCAGTTCATCGCTATTGCTATAGCGCCGCGACACGGCGAGCGATCTCATCAACGCCAAAACGAACAGGGTCAGTCACAGGTAGATTGAACTTCTCACTCCATTCTAAGCATAACGCTTCGGCTTCTTTGTCATCGATTTTTGAAGTGTTGAGACAAATGCCAACAAATTGCACGGCCGGATTGGTGACTCTCGCCGCCATAAGGTTCGCTTCGATCGTCTGCCTTATGCTTGGCAGTGCAGCATGAGCTAAATGGCGAATATGCTCCCGTCCGACTTCATGACACAGTACCAGCGCATCCGGTTGAGCACCATGCAGTAAACCTAAGCTTACGCCAGCGAAAGAGGGATTAAACAAAGACCCTTGCCCTTCGATAATATCCCACTCATGATCAGTAAAACTCGGACTTAGCGCTTCGACGGCTCCTGAAATAAAGTCTGCGACAACCGCGTCTACTGAGATACCCATGCCTTCAATCAGGATCCCAGTTTGTCCGGTGGCTTTAAATTGGGCATTAATACCTTGTTGTGTAAGTGCTTTCTCAACAGCTAGCGCTGTAAACATTTTACCTACTGAGCAGTCTGTACCGACAGTCAAAAGGCGTTTACCTTGGCGTTTGGCACCTGTGCCCACATCTAGGCGCTCATCATAATGACGAACATCGAACAACTGGATCTTACCTTGGCTGGCAAGCGCTGCGAGTTCAGGAATATCGGTAAGGCGCTGATGCATACCTGAGGCAATATCAAAGCCAAGGTTAGCCGCAGTAATAAGCGTTTCAACCCAGGTTCTAGGGATGACACCACCCGCATTTGCTGTGCCAATCACTAAGGTCTTTGCACCATTTGCTTTAGCTTGCTCGAGGGTTAGTGCTTCGAGTCCTAGAGAAACCGTCTCTTCAGTCAAGCGCAGTTCACCTAGGCAAGCTTGTGGTCGCCATTGGACGATACCGCGAGCCGTTTTTGCTGCGAGTGGGTCGGTGACATCTCCGAGGAAAAGCAGATAAGGCTGTGCAATGTTCATAGTGTCCCTTACGTTGGATAGCAAATATTGAGTGTCCAAGATATAGGGATAAGGTCGAGCAGACGAATACTCTGTTGTTGCTCGCCTATAACCTCATGTTATAGGCAGAGCAATTACAATGAGGTATTACTGGCTTTTAGAATCGATAGCAAGTTTTTGGTTGCGATAGACATTGCGTGAATATCGCTGGTGAGCAAAGAAACGGAGCAGTCGATGGAATCGCTCAGTGCAACACACTTAAGGTTTTCCTCGTTTTTATATTGATCAGCTGTCCATGGGTCTACGATAGCGATACCTGCGCCAAGCTTGGCGAGCTCAGCGCCTGCGTTGTAGCTACGAACGGTGAATGAAGCATAGAAATCAGGGTTAATAGCCCGAATAGCCGCCGCAAGTCTGACTCCAAGCGGGTCTCTATCGTCTAGTGCAATGATACCAATGTCATTCGCTAGCACAGCAGAGAGTGATATCGAGCTATCTTGTTCTAGGTTGTGTGATAGGTGGTCTTTGGGGAGTAGCACTCGCATTGTCTCTTTTATCAGCCGCTCGTGAGAGATCCCGGCTGGTGTTTCTTCGCCGAACGTTATCGCAATATCAAGTTCATTAGTGAGTAGAGCTTGGCAAAGTTCTGAGTGATTGCCTGTCATCAGGTCAATGGAATAACCGTATTGTTGATTTACTTTAGTGACGATAGGTGGCAAGAGCTTAGATGCCAGTATGGGCGGCGCGCCAACTCTAATATGTTGATGACCGCTTCGCACCTTTTCCGTAAGGGTTTGAAACTCTCCCAATTGACGATAGATTTTTTCAACATCTGGCAGTAGTCGATGTGCTTCTTGTGTGGGGACTAGGCGTCCTTTTACACGCTCAAATAGTGAGAACCCCAACTGCTGCTCCGTGTGAGCGAGCACTCGCGTGATATTGGGCTGAGATACATGCAGGTTCTTGGCCGCACCTGAGACGGTGCCAGCTTGCATAATGGCGTAAAAGACTTCCAGCTGTCGCAGGTTCACGAGCGCCTCGGTTCAATAGGTAGATAGGGTCACTGTAAAGCAAATAGCAACAATTGAGAACCTTGTTGCTAGGTGTAGTTTCGAGGTGCGGTATCGAGGAGCAGCTTCTAGGTGTCGCTGCTATGTAACAGAGCTACTTAAGATACTGGATACAAAAAAGGCTTAACCTCAAATAGAGATTAAGCCTTTCCGTTTAACTTGTCGGTGCTAGCTAAAGTGCATCCAGAGAATCGAGATCCAAACGATGAGTGCTAAGCCGATGGCAAGGAATACGGCTGCGGAGCCGAGATCTTTGGCTCTTCCAGAGAGCTCGTGCCTTTCCAGGCCGACGCGATCGACCACAGCTTCCACCGCTGAGTTCATCAACTCCACGATCATCACAAAGATGACGCTGCCAACGAGAGCGGCTTTTGCAAACAATGAAACGTCCAAAGAGAAAGCGACAATGACAGCGAGGAGCAACGCCACGCATTCTTGTCGAAACGCCGCCTCATTCTTCCATGCTGCAATCAAACCATACCAAGAATATCGGGCTGCGTAGATTACGCGTTTTAAACCTGTGTTTTTTTGGATCTCAGTCATGTCTTAGTTCAACTTTAGAGTGAGTGCGTCATTTCGATTGTTTTCATGTTTATCATCAACCGACTTAGAGATGTCGCCAATCGCTTGAAAATCTTCATGAGTCCAAACCGATTTGTCCGTCAATGTGCTCGGAAGTATATCAAATGACTGAATCTTGTCAGCTTTTACCAGTTGTAACTGTCCATATTGCTCAAGCTCTTCAAATGGCGTCAAAGATAGAGGTGTACCATTGGTGACGGCATTTGGAATCAGATCTAGGCTAAAGTGATAGTCACGTGTTTTCACTACCCATTTGTTTGGCAGTCGTTTTGAGCTGTCCCACCAAATACCATCAATCTCTTTGAGTTTGGCTATCGTCGTATCTTCGTCCTGCGCATCAAGCATCTTGAGGTGTTTACGGAAATAGTCTGGGAACAGCACGACAAACGCTTCTTGTTTGATCTCAGGGTTTATCTTGAGAATTTCATAAGCGATGAGTGCGCCTAGCATGTTCGAATACAAATCTTCCGGTGAGAATGCAGAAGGGTATTCTTTAAAACCACCGACAGAGACTAGACCAAACCACTGGGCAATTTCGTGCCATTGTGCTAGTCGGAATGCCATGAGTGCCGCGAGTTTCGCCTCATCGTGATTGTCACTATTTAGCTGATCCAGATTCTCAAATACGATGCGTCGCTCACGAAGTTCTGGTGTCAGGTTTACTTCGTAACTGTTCTCTTCACGCTGCTTGAGAGAGCGATAGAGGTAAAACGCGAAATCAGCAGTGTCTCGTACGTGTGCCGTATCGATGAAACCACCTTTATTAGTGAAAATCAGACCATTGACTTCGTCAGACGTGCCAAACAAGCTGCCGACGACACTCGCAGAGCCGTCGTTGAACACATGAGCATTGACGTCTTCGGTGTTAAGCACGTTTTTGATGGAGTAAAACGGGACAGGGACACTTCCTAATTCCGCTTTAAGACCGGTGCCAAAAGCGCAGCATGGTCTTATCCCTACTGGTACGGTCTCAGTTTCTGCGAAGGTCGGGGCTGCAGCGGTAAGGCTAAGACTCAGTAACAATAGTAATTTTTTCATAAGTAAACCAAATGAGTTTGTGGAACGAAAAAGCGGGAGATTGTGCAGTGTACGTATCAGCGCTTTGTCAAAAAAATGCAATAATTTATGGTTTCGATAATAGTAGTTTGTCGTATTCAAATTAGCCATTTTGCGCCAGTTGATTGAAAGTAGACCAAATAGTCAGCGTGATTCACTGTTTATTCTCGGACGGCTCTGATTGAACCTGGTTTCGTCCTTTCTCTTTTGCCCTATACAAAGCAGCATCGGCATTCTCTAATAACCATTGAGTGGCGATTTGCTCGTCAACAACCTGGTGAGAAACGCCAATAGACACGGATAACACACCAAATGGCTCATTGCCTGTATGAGGGATTTTTAGATCACTCACTTCTAATCGCATTCGCTCGGCGAGGACTAACGCTTCTTGGTGACTCACGTTGATAAGTAGGGCACAAAACTCTTCACCGCCAATCCGAGCGACCATGTGTCCGCACGGTGCGAGTATATGTTTAAGTGCGTTGGCGACATACCTCAGGGCAAAATCACCCTGAACATGACCGTAAAGGTCGTTGTACTGTTTGAAGTGGTCGACGTCGATCATCATAGTGGTAATGGTGCTTACGTAGAGACTGTTCGCGTGATGCTCTAGTTCATTCATAAATGGACGGCGATTAGGAAGTCCGGTTAACTCATCGGTTTCTGCCGCAATGTGCAGACGCTGATTCGCTTCAATGAGTTCATCTTGCAGCGCTGTCATCTCTTTTTGGTTTCTCATCCGGATGTGCAGTTCACTCACTGTCGTCGATAATCGACTCAAAATAGTCTTTTGTGTGTCGCTCCACGGAGAGGGTTCTTTAGTGTTTGAAGCGACTAATAAGCCAAATATTGACTTGCCATCAATCAGTGGAAAGATGGCAACAGATTGAATGCTCAGTTCAGATAGCATTTGATATTCGTTTTCGGCGTCTCGTCGCAGAGTCTCGGTGTCATTGATTAAGATCGGCTCCAGTGAGCGCAACCGACGTTGTAAAAAGGTCATTGAATCTATGTTGAAACCTTGGCCGTAGGGGTTGTCACTGCCATCTGAGCGCCAAGAGTAGCGATACTTTGCTACGTTGTCTTCTACAGCAAGGACGCTCAGTCTGTCGATGTTAAGTAGGCTTCCGATAGGTTCAAACGCTCGATACATGACCGTCGCCATGCTCTCTTCATTACACGTCAGAATATTCAAAGACATGTCTGCCAAGATTCGGTGAAGTTGGCTTTGCGTTTTATAGGCTTTCGTTTGGAGCTGGATGCTTTGTTCTAACTGATTTTGGTGGTGGAGAAGCTGTCTCTCGGTTCTTCTTTGCGCCGCAATGGCGCGTCTAGAGGTGCTGTTGAGTTGTTGCAGTGCCTTGGCAACATAAGAGAGTTCATCATCGCTTTGAGTGAGGCTTTCAGGGAGCTCAAGCTTGCGGGTGGTTTTAGGGTTAATAGTTTTAGATAGCGTGTATAGCTCCTTCAATGGCTTAGTAACCAGCACGTATATAATTATGATGACCACCAAAATGATCACTAACGCTTCTAAGGTGTTGAGTGCCAACCCTAGCCAGAGGCGCGACAAGACTTCTTGTTGTATGAGTGCGTCGTCAATATGGTAGGAGAGTATGCCTAAGAATCGCCCGTTGTACCTCAGTTCATAACTATGGTGGTCGTTAGATTGAAAGCTATCATCGCTGGAGCTGATTTGAGTCCCGTCAATGCCATCTAGACGAATATCTCGAATGTACTTGTCTTCACTAATACTGACAATGAGCTGCTCAAGTTGTCGCAAGTCTAGATCCCAAAGAGCTTCTGAAATGGGGTGACTGAGCGAGCGAACATGCCGGGTCGCATTGTTTTCGATATCCACCAGTTCTTGTTGGTAGTCAACATAAGCTTGAATATTGATATTGACGATAGCCAGCATACCGGTAACCACGAGCATGATTGCGATGATTTTGTGTCTTAGCGTTTTGATTGGAAATGACTTCATTGAGCCTCCCCGAGCTGAGGGGAAAACGGATTAATGGGGTTTGCTCGAATATCGATGCGTTTGAAGTCGATGCTGCTCCAATCTTTTTGCTTCATGATGTCAAACAAGTCTGAAGGATACATAATCGGTTGGAATAGGTTGTATTTGGTGCGCTGAGGCCAAGGCTCTCCCTTGGCATAATGATAGATTTTCACTAACGCCAAGCCAACCGCAGTAAAGTGCCCTCCAGATAAGGATGCAATTTGTTTTTGAGCAAGCGCATTCAACACTTCGGCCGACGTATTGATGGTACCAATAAAAACATCTTTTCCGGCCGTTAGACCCACATCCTCTAAAGCGCGAATAGCCCCAAAGGCCATGTGATCGTTAGCTGTCCACAGATAACGAATGTCTTTATGACGGTTTAGTAGAACCTTTGCTTGCTCATAAGCGATGGATTCCTGCCAGTCACCATAAACTCGTTGAGACAGTGACACTCGCTCTTCCTGCATAATGAACGATGTGGCTCCCGCTTCACGGTTAATAGAAGCGGGCGTGTTTTTATCGCCAGATATCAAGACAAAGTCACCTGGCACACTTCCCCCACTCGAAAACAAGCTTTGAGCACTCAGGTAACCGATGTTGTAGTTGTTAGGAAATACCCCAGGTAGCAGGCGGTGTGCATATTTAGGATTTGCGTAGATGATGCGTTTTTCGCTTGCAGTTAAGTCATTAAGGGCGAAGGTGACTTGACTTGCGCGCGGCGCTATTGGCTCGAGAAGGTTTTGCCCCGATCCTTTTTCATTCACTAGGATAACGAAATCAGGCTCCGGTGCTTTTTTCATTCGCTCAGCAAGCTTTTGCTGCGTGAGAATGCGGTCCCGCTGACCATGGATAATTTCTAGTTGGATATCAAGCGACTGTGCGGCTGCTATGGCATATTTGTCTACATCGCCCCAAAAGCTCTCATCTGAAAAGCCTGGATTGACGAATAGTACTTGGATGTTGGCCGAGCGCGACTCCTCCCCCTCCGTGGAGGCAAACGTGATATTCCCCAAAAAGCAGCAAGTGACAAGCACCCAAAACAATTTCATACAAACACTCCCTGTGTTAGAGGGATTATGGGAGCGAACAGTGCACGCGTCGAACTATTGTGAGCCGAATCACATGGTTTGTTTGGTGATTCTCATTTTTTGAACTCTGATTCAGCTTTGAGGCAAGTAGAACCTGGTTGGAGTTGAACGGTTTGGCTTGTGGCGGAGAAAGCGAGGGGCATTGTCCCTCGCTTTGGGAGCTTGATATGGTGACTAGCTGTCGCTCAGTGGTTTAGATTTGTTCATTCGCTTAATCCAAGCTCTTGAGGGATGCAGCTCAGACAGAACGTCGACTGGCAGCGGCAGCGGGTCACCACATATCTGTGAAGCAAGCGTTTCAGCGAGAAGAGGTGCAGAGCTTAGACCGCGGGAACCCAAGCCCAGCAAACAATAAAGGCCTGTGTAGTTTGGCAGCTTCTCTGGCTTCGATAGCGCGTCACTATAGCTCTTGTCGAGCGAGGCAAAATCGGTGACCGGTCCCATGAAAGGTAAGTGGTCACGACTGACGGTTCTGATGCCTTGGCGCGCTTTGTTATCACTCGTGTCAACGTCATTGACCCAATCTACACTTGGGATGCAGGCTCTCAGTTTATCGCCATTCTCTTGTTGGGCGATGTCGTCAAAATCAGTATCAATATTCTTTCTGTCGTAGCTAGCCCCGATACAGTGAGTCATTGTCTTTGGATTGTGGGGCGTCATATACCCGTCGTAGCAAAGTACTGATTGAATCTTTTGTAGCACGCTGGTGGTCGGTATGTGGCTTACCTGTCCTTTTACTGCCGTAAGATGCAACGGCTTAGTTTGCTCGATTTGCGTAAACTCATGACCGTTAGCGATGATCACAGCGTCAAAGTGCTGCGTTTGTGGCTCACTAGAGTTACTTAGCAATATTTGCCATTTGTCTTCTTCTATCTGCGTTAGTGATGCTACTTCGCTGTTGAAGTGAACTGAGAGCATCCCAGAGGTCATGTAATGTTCAATTAAACCCTTGGTGAGCTCTGCCGGGCATAGCCAGCCTCCCAATGGATAATTGACGCTAGCGTGCGGTGACTCCACCCCAATTGCAGCGGTGGTTTGCGCCGCATCCAATCGTTGAATGAGCTCCGTTGGAAAGTTGCTAGAGAGCATTCTTTCCAGTTTTTTCTCTGATTTTTCATCCCACATCAGTTGTGTCACCCCGCACCAATCATGGTCGAAGTCAAAACGTGTTGCTGCCTGTTCAGCAAATTGTCTCGCATACAGGAAAGCGGGAGCAAAGACGCGAGATACGCCCTGATGTTCGCCATTTAGGAGCGGATAGACAGCACCTTGTCGGTTACCTGATGCACCTTGCGCTGGCTCATTATCTTTACAATAGAGCGTGGTCTTGATACCGCGTTGAGCCAGAGAAGCAACAAGGGTTGCGCTGGCAATGCCACCACCGACAATGGCGACGAGCTTAGGATTCGAGTTTGCGTCACGATAGTAAAGAGCATCGTAGTTTGAGAAAGGTGCTTTGTTTGCGATATGGCCAACAATCATGTCTCGCTTAGTACCGAAACCTTTTGCTTTTTTCATATCGAAGCCGGCTTCGATAAGACCGCGACGAACAAAACCCGCAGCGGTAAACGTCGCGCAGGTGCAATCTTGTTTGGCTAATTTGACCATGTTGTTGAACAGCTCTTGGTTCCACATCTCAGGGTTTTTGCTTGGCGCAAATCCATCTAAGAACCAGCAATCAACCACACCTTCACTTGGAGTCGGAACTAAAGGCATGCAATCTTTAATGTCACCAAACCAGAGATCCAGCGTGATCGCGCCGTCAGCGAGCACGATGCGGTGACATTCTGGTACAGCAATAGGGTAGTGCGCTTGTAATTGCTCAGCGTAATTAGCGAGCTCAGGCCATGACTGATGAGCTTTGACAAGATCTTGTTTGGAAAGCGGGTATTTTTCAAAACTGATGAAATGCAGCTCTTTGAGTGACGCGTCTGGGTTTTGCTCTCGGAACTGCTCAAACCATTGCCACACCGCAAGAAAGTTAAGTCCGGTACCAAAACCAGTCTCCGCAATGACGAAGCGACGCTGGTCGAGTTCGTTCCAACGCTCCGGAAGTCGGTTTTGCTTCAAGAATACGTAACGAGTTTCTTCTAAACCATTGACATTAGAGAAGTAAACATCGTCAAATTGATCGGATACAGGGGTTCCCGACTCATTCCAGTCGAGTTGAGCATGAGTGATGGAAGTCATAATTTTGACACTTATCTTGTGTTATACCCGTTTGTAGAAAGTTATCACAACTACATTTAGTGGGGCATCGATAGCATTTATTGATGCGAATTGTACGAATTTATGGGAAAGCTGACCACTTTTATCCTGTATCTTCGTTATCATTTAGCCGTTTTTGAATTTATAGGAATGTCACATGAAACGAGTCGTAATTACCGGTATGGGTATTGTTTCGAGCATCGGTAACAACGTGGAAGAAGTTTTAGCGTCTCTTAAAGCAGGCCGTTCTGGTATTAACGCCTCTGAGCAATTCAAAGAGATGGGCCTTCGTTCTCAGGTTTGGGGTGATCTGAAAATCAACCCAGCTGAGCACATCGACCGTAAAAAAATGCGCTTCATGGGCGACGCGGCAGCGTACGCTTATCTTTCAATGGAGCAAGCGATCGAAGACGCGGGTTTGACAGAAGACCAAGTTTCAAATGACCGCACGGGTATTGTTGCGGGTTCAGGTGGTGCATCTGCACTTAACCAAACAGTTGCTGTTGATACGCTTCGCGCTAAAGGTGTGAAACGTGTTGGCCCTTACATGGTACCTCGTACCATGTCTTCTACCGTGTCAGCATGTCTTGCGACACCGTTTAAAATCCGTGGTGTGAACTACACAATGAGCTCTGCATGTGCAACTTCTGCTCACTGTATCGGTCACGCAATGGAGCTTATCCAGCTTGGTAAACAAGATATCGTTTTTGCTGGTGGCGGCGAAGAGCTAGATTGGTCTCAAACTATGATGTTTGATGCGATGGGTGCGCTATCAACTAAGTACAACGAAACGCCAGAAAAAGCGTCTCGTACTTACGATGCTAACCGTGACGGTTTCGTTATCTCTGGTGGCGGCGGTATGGTTGTCGTTGAAGAACTCGAACACGCACTCGCTCGTGGCGCAAAGATCTACGGTGAAGTCGTAGGTTACGGCGCAACGTCTGATGGCTACGACATGGTAGCACCATCTGGTGAAGGCGCTGTGCGTTGTATGAAGATGGCGATGCAAGACGTTGAAGTGATTGATTACGTGAACACTCACGGTACATCAACACCTGTAGGTGACGTGAAAGAACTTGGCGCTATCCAAGAAGTGTTTGGTGGCAACAGTCCAGCAATCTCTGCAACTAAAGCGATGACAGGTCACGCCCTAGGTGCAGCAGGTGTGCACGAAGCGATTTACTCAACGCTAATGCTACACCATGGCTTCATCGCTCCAAGCATCAACGTTGATGAGCTAGATGAAGCCGCTCAAGGTCTAGACATTGTGACAGAAACGCGTGAGCAAGAGCTAAACACGGTAATGTCAAACAGCTTTGGCTTTGGCGGCACTAATGCAACGCTAGTACTGAAAAAATATCAAGGTTAATCCTGGATAATCAGTTTCAATGATTTCCAGAGCTGATCAGTGAAAACTGGTCGCAGACGCAAGTTTTAGCCCCTGGAGAGCGGGTTAGAATCCTTTTGTTCTGGATCTTGCCCAGCCTTATGGCTGGGCATTTTTCTTTCTAACACTCCAGTCAGACTCTCTTTGTGTATCGTTCACTCGACACGTGCTGATATATCTTGCACAATTCAGCCTATTGTAAGGACAACCCCTTTGGATACTCCCATGAAGATTATTGTTGATGAGGCAATGCCTTATGCTGTCGAACTGTTTAGTCAGCTAGGTGAAGTCATCGCAAAACCAGGCCGTGAGCTAACGGCGGACGATCTCGTTGATGTCGATGCATTGATGATTCGTTCAATCACTAAGGTTAACGAAGCGCTATTGGAAAAGGCGAACAAGCTTAAGTTTGTTGGAACCGCAACGGCAGGAATGGACCATGTTGATCAAGCTTTGCTCAAGCAGCGCGGAATCTTCTTTACTGCAGCGCCAGGTTGTAACAAGGTCGGTGTTGCCGAGTATGTCATCAGTAGCTTGATGGTGATCGCCCAACAGCAAGGTTTTTCTATCTTTGACAAGACCGTTGGCATCATTGGCTGTGGCCAGGTGGGTAGCTATCTACAAAAGTGTCTACAAGGTATCGGCATTAACGTATTGCTTAATGATCCGATAAAACAAAGTGAAGGTGATGAGAGAACCTTTACCGAGTTAGACGCTCTGCTTGAGCAGTCTGATGTGGTCACTATGCATACACCTATCACTCGCGACGGTGACTACCCAACCCATCATCTCATTGACCAAGCGCGCCTTGCTAATTTTCGCAGCAACCAGATCTTGATCAACGCTGCACGTGGCCCTGTTGTTGATAACGAGGCATTAAAGCAGCGACTGCTTCAGAAAGATGGCTTTACCGCTGTATTAGATGTGTTCGAGTTTGAGCCAGTAGTTGATTTTGATCTATTACCTCTGTTAACGTTCGCGACCCCTCACATCGCCGGTTATGGTCTTGAAGGTAAAGCTCGTGGCACCACCATGATCTTTAACAGCTATTGTGAGTTTCTTGGGTTGTCTGAACGTGCAAACCCTGATGCACTTTTACCCGTTGCGCCAATTCCTGAATTGACGCTTGATCGTGCTTGGGATGAAGCAGCACTGCACAGTATGACGCAGATCATCTATGATGTACGCAAGGACGACGCCATTTTCCGTCGTGAAATCCACAACGAAAATGGTTTCGACAAAATGCGCAAGTTTTATTGGGATAGACGCGAATACGGCGCCGTCCTTGTTAAGGGTGATGAGACATGTAATCTCGCGCCGTTAGCAGAACTAGGATTTCAAATCGAGGTAACTAAATGAGCCAACAATTTAATATCGCTGTATTTGGAGCAACAGGTGCTGTAGGTGAAACTATGGTCGAGGTGCTGCAAGAACGTGAGTTTCCGATGGGTGATGTCTTCCTGCTAGCGAGTGAGCGCAGCGAAGGTAAAACGTATCGTATCAACGGTAAAACAGTGAAGGTTGAGAACGTAGAGAACTTCGATTGGTCACAAGTCCATATCGCACTTTTCTCTGCAGGTGGTGAACAGTCGGCAAAATGGGCTCCGATTGCGGCTGATGAAGGCGTCGTTGTGATCGACAACTCCTCAAACTTCCGTTACGACTACGATGTGCCGCTAGTTGTTCCTGAGGTTAACCCAGAGGCAATCGCAGAGTTTAGAAACCGCAATATTATTGCTAATCCAAACTGCTCGACGATCCAAATGCTGGTGGCACTGAAGCCAATTCATGATGCGGTAGGTATTGAACGCATCAACGTGACAACGTATCAGTCGGTGTCTGGTGCAGGTAAGAGTGGTATTGATGAGCTAGCAGGCCAAACGGCAATGCTGTTAAACGGCAAGCCAGTTGAGCCAAAAGCGTTTGGTCAGCAGATTGCATTTAACTGCATCCCGCAAATTGATCAGTTTATGGATAACGGCTACACCAAAGAAGAGATGAAGATGGTTTGGGAGACCCAAAAAATCTTCAATGACTCAAGCATTATGGTCAACCCAACGTGTGTTCGCGTACCGGTATTCTACGGTCATGCGGAAGCGGTTCACCTAGAGACTCGCGCACCTATCTCTGCAGAAGAGGTGGTTCAATTGCTTGAGCAAGCTGAAGGTATCGAAGTGTTCCACGGCGAAGATATGCCAACGCAAGTTCGTGACGCGGGCGGTAAAGATCATGTGATGGTCGGTCGTATTCGTAACGATATTAGCCATCATAGCGGCGTTAACTTGTGGGTTGTTGCGGACAACGTGCGCAAAGGTGCTGCAACTAACGCAGTACAAATTGCGGAAGTGTTGATTCGCGATTATTTCTAGGTAGTGGCTTCTAGGTAGTGCTCTCTAGGCAGTGGCTTCTAAGTCGTTGCTTCTGAGCTGCGATAACATCGCACACCAATTGTGTGAGTGAGGGTTTTAGCGCTCTCTTGTCACTTTTTAATCAAAGGCTCCGTTTTAGGGGCCTTTGTGCTGTTAAGCAATGTAAAAATGGTACCAATATCATGCTTGAATCATGTTTTTTCAAGGCTGAACTA
Source organism: Vibrio maritimus (assembly GCF_021441885.1). Lineage (NCBI taxonomy): Bacteria > Pseudomonadati > Pseudomonadota > Gammaproteobacteria > Vibrionales > Vibrionaceae > Vibrio > Vibrio maritimus. The sequence goes on along the minus strand of NZ_CP090438.1, from coordinate 2,437,293 downwards.
TAGTTTTGGAGTGATTATCCGATATAGTACCGAGATAAGAATTGTTTTATTTATTGCAGATAGCTGAGCCTTCCATGCATCATTTTTTAAAGCCTTTGCTAGTGACGTTAGCACTAGCAGGAGCGACAACACCTTTTTCAATCAGCGCTGACACTATTCGATTAACCGGTCCTAACGGCGAAGTCATCTCGGCTCCACAATATTCACAACCGGTACGCCAAGCCGTCGCGTCAGAATCTGACTCGCCGGCGCGTTATTATGGACCAACGGGACCAAACGAAACCCTATGGTCAATCGCAAGTCGATTTAAGCCAGCAAATGCGAGTGTTCAACAAACCATCTATGCGTTTTACGAGCTAAACCCAGGGCAGTTTGAGCAGAATAATATTCATCAGCTTGCCCCCGGTAGCGAGTTGCGAATCCCGTCTAATGAGTTAATCAATCGTGTTGACCTACAAGAAGCGCTCGCGGTGCTTTCTGCACACCAAAATAAGCTCAATCAAAGTGTTGCTCCTACACCAGCTCCTAGACCAGAACGGGCTGTAACGCCTAGTCCGTCAGTTGCAGAACCATCGGTTGTAGAGCCAAAGGTTGCAGATAAGCCACCAGTACCCGCGCAGCCGATAGTCAAAGAGACACCAACACCAGAAGTGGCGGAGACCATACCGTCTGTGCCTAAGTCTTCAGCTTCGGGTACAACGAAAGCTGAGCCAGATGCGACGCAAGCACTTAGAGAAGAGCTAAGTCGCTCTGAAAGCGAATTGCTTTCTCTGGAAGAGCGTAACCATCAGCTAAGACTCATGCTGTCAGAAGTACAGAATGAGGTCGAAGTCCTAAAGACGGAAGTGGATAACGAAGAGCGCATTCGCAGTGAAGTTGAGCGTCAGCTTAGTGAAGAGAAGCGCAAGCAAGCTGAGCTTGCTCGCTTGGCACCTAGCCAACTTGACGTTTGGTTAGCCAAACCTTGGTTCGTGGCATTGCTGGCGAGTATTCCTGCTCTTTTAGTTGGTTTACTGGTGATGATGATCATGCGCTCACGCAAGCGCAGCAATGAGCCTGCGGTTTCGAAAGCGGTAGAAGATAATCAGTTAGCATCAAGTAATAGTCCAGAGGGCGCAAGGGTCGCTGCGATGGGGGGTGCCGCGCTCGCCGCAGGAGCGGTCGCAGCCGATGAAGAGGAAGACCTATTCTCAGATGACCTATTAGCGGGTCTTGAAGAAGATGACACTACCGACGAAGAGCCTAAGGAAGATGCTGAGCCTGATGTGTTCGCGGACCTTGATGAAAGTGACTTCGATTTCAATCTAGATGATGACGACGACCCATTTGCCAGCATTGATGACGATGGTGAGCTGGATATCGGCGTGGTAGATCTTGATGCCAGCAACAACGGTATCAGTGTTAAGAATGGCGAAAAAGCACTGGGTCTGGAAGAGATGGAACGAGCGCTCAATGATGTCGCCGTGCCAGGTGATGACGTTGATGACCTCGATTTAGATCTGTCAGATGAAGATGATAGTGATGAAGTGGTCTCTCAAGACGATCTAGATAGCCTGTTCGCTAATTTCAGCCTAGACAGTGATACAGAATCCGATAAAGCGCCGATTGACGATGAAGACAATTCTTCGCTCGACCAGGCCCAGATGGATGAGTTACTTGCAGGAGACGATTTTGATCTCGATGAAGGTGACATCGATCTTGATGATCTATCCGCTGACTCACCGCTGGCATCACTCGATAAACTGATTGCTGAGGATAGCAAGTCGACAGATAGCGTCGCAGAAGACAGCAATACACCAGATCTAAATACCCACGACATTGAAGAAAGCTTCGATTTAGATTCGCCAAATGAAGCCTCTGAAAGCGTCGGTAATGACGATATTGATGACCTGTTTGCCCAGTTCTCTCAAATAGATGCAACACCGGAGTCAACGACGGATACCGATGCACAAGTAGCGAACGAATCCGACGTTGATTTACTAGATGAGATGCTCGAGGACGACTTTGAGCTATCCGATCTTGATGATTCAGATTTGATGCTTGATGAGGTCTTGTCTGCTGAAGATGCGCAAAGCCAATCCGATGATGACGACGTTCACTTATTAGCGGACGAAGATGACAACCTAGACGAAAACAGTACTGACCTGCTAGATGAAGTCTTGTTTGAAAGTCATCTTTCTAGCTCTACTCAAGATGAGTTAGATGATGACTTCGACCTAGATCCTTTCTCTTCAGATAGCTTGTTAGGATCTGACATTGCTGATGAAGACAATACAGTTTCATCTGTTGAAACGGTTTTGGACCAACAAGAAGATGAACTGGATTTAGACGACATCGATGCTTTATTGGCTGAGAATTCTCTGGATAGTTCAACCCAAGATGCTGCTGAACTCGAAGCATCCGACGATATTGCTGCTGACGAGAGCTCAGCGGTTGAAGAATTGTCTCAAGCAGCCAGTGAAACGGTAAGCGAAGTTGAAGCGTTTGACGCGCCGCAGCAACAGTCAAACGAAGAGCATCATGAGCTCGAAGTTGATCTAGAGGATACGGCGGTCTCCGAAGACGATATTGACGCGTTGCTAAATGAAGTCAGTGCCCAGCAGGTCGAAGAGAAGGCCGTGCCAGAGTCGGTGGATGTAGACCTAACTGCTGCTGAGGCTGATCCAGAGGTTGAAACTGTCGATGAAGAGGCTCTCGACGCTCATCAGTCTCCGGAAGAACCTTCTCTAGAGCTTGATGCGGAACAGGATAGTGTTGCGCCGCAAGCGCTGTCAGAGCCGACTTCGGACTCGTCTGCGGACTTTGAGTTTGCACCAGAGATTGAAGGTGCAAGTAACCTAACTCATGAGGAAGATAATTCCGAGCAGGCACGAAAAGAGTTGGATGCTCTGGTCGCTAATGAGTTTGGTATACCTTCGGACGATGATTGGCTTGTAGACGACGTAGAGAGTGCGTCATCTGATGCTAAATCAGTCGCAGCTGAGTCAGATTTGTTTGAATCTCTAGAGACTGAGCCTGTTGACAGTGCTACGGCATCAACCGAAACAGAGCTTGATGACGCAGAATTTTTAGCGAACGCTCTACAGAGTGAATACGGTGAAGAGCAAGCCTTTGCAGATGCCGAAGGTGAGGGTGAAGACTTACCAATGTCAGAGGACTCTGCTGACGGCGAGTTTGCTTTTGCTGATGACGAGCTTCCGGAGTACAGCGAGGAAGATGCGATTGCTGATTCTGTGCAAAGTGTACAAGAGCAGGCGCCTGTCGCTGAGACACTCTCTGAAGATGAAGCGCCAGCATTAGAACAAGAGCCGACGCCTATACAGAACGACTTGCCAGAGCCTGATAACGAGCTTGTCGACGAAGATTTTGAGTTCCCTGAGTTCACCGAGGAAGACGCGCTGTCAGAGGTTGCTCATGAGCCATCGGAAGATCTCGAACCGCTAACAGTAGGCGAAGACAGTCGTGAGCTAGAAGAGATAAGCTTAGAGTCGATTCCTGAGTATGACGAGCAGCAAGCTGCGATGGATTTTGCTGGGAATGATACCGAGGCCGTTAATTCGACAGAAGGCTCAGACATTTCAGAGCCGTCTTTCGCGCCTCAGGAGATGGTTGGGGAAACCTTAGATCACTCCGAAATCGACGCGCTTGCTGATGCCTTTAATATGGTTGACATGTCAGCTATTGAGCAAGAAGGCAACTTAAACGAGCTACTAAAAGATGGTGATAATGCAGCCTTCTCAAATATTTCTCCCGTCGATCAAACGACAGCGGATAGTGCCGGTTTGGACATTGAAGCGATGCTGCAAGATGCACCAACATCGGATGCGGGGGAAGACTGGAACGGCTTTACGCTGACCGACGATCAACGTGCGGCGATCAACAGTGATATTCCTGCAGAAGAACAAGCGATTTGGAATGACAATGATGCTGGCTCGTTAGCGAAAGCAGCGGATGAAGACTGGTCTTCTCAAGACCCTGACTCCGACTTTGATGCTACAGATAGTCAGTTCATGACCATTGATGAGCTTATGGCTCAGGTGCAAGATGGTGAAGAGTCCGACAAAGATGAAGAAGAGCTAAAGCTTGATGTGGGCTTAGATGAGTTCCCTGATGTTATCGGTCCAATATCCGATGTCGATGTCGATAGCGACTCCGAAGCAGCGGGTAATCTTGATATGGCGAAAATCTATATTGAGATGAACGATTATGAGGGGGCGATTAAGCTACTCGAAAAAGTGTTGCTTGAGGGTTCAGGGCAGATTGAAGACGAAGCCAAACGGCTGCTGAGTAAGTTATCTGAGTATCAATAACCTTTGATAACCCAACTCTAAGTAAAGGAAAAACGGTGGCTGACCACCGTTTTTCCTTTTTTGCTTAATAGCAAAAGTAGCGAATGACCACATCCAAACAGATAAATGACCTTGCATTCACAGGCTGTGACTTTATACAAACGACACTTGCGTATATACTTTGCCCCCTTTGAAAATTCACAGATGCAGAGTTAACGATGAAAGTAGCATTAGGTATTGAGTATAACGGTGCAAAATACTTCGGCTGGCAGAGACAGCGTGAAGTTAATAGCGTTCAAGAAGAGCTAGAGAAAGCACTCTCCGTTGTCGCCAATGAACCTATCGAAGTACAGTGTGCTGGGCGAACTGACGCTGGTGTCCACGGTACAGGGCAAGTGGTGCACTTTGAAACTTCTGCAATCCGTAAGCCCGTAGCATGGACGATGGGCGTCAATGCAAACCTTCCCAAAGATATCGCCGTACGTTGGGCTAAAGAAGTGCCAGAAGCCTTCCACGCGCGTTTCTCCGCGACAGCACGACGTTACCGTTATGTGATCTTCAATCATGATTTGCGTCCTGGCATTTTATCTTCTGGTATCAGCCATTATCATGGAGAGCTTGATGTTGAAAAAATGCATCAAGCTGGTCAGTACTTGCTAGGTGAAAATGACTTCACTTCGTTTAGGGCAGTACAGTGTCAGTCTCGCAGTCCGTGGCGTAATATCATGCATTTAAATGTGTCTCGCCATGGCCCGTATGTTGTGATCGACATTAAAGCCAATGCCTTCGTACATCATATGGTTCGCAACATCACTGGCAGCTTGATTGTCGTTGGTAAAGGCGAGCAGCCACCAGAGTGGTTTGAATGGCTGCTGGCGCAGAAAGATCGCAAACTGGCAGGAGCGACCGCTAAAGCGGAGGGCTTGTACTTGGTTGACGTTGATTATCCTGATGAGTACCAGCTCCCAGAAATGCCAATTGGTCCACTATTTTTGCCAAATGATTTGAACTCTGGCTGGTAATTTCGCTCATATTGATGAGTGAATAGTTGCATTAATAAAGAGTTACGGCTTGGTCACAAGGATAGGTACAACCAGTTTTTTATCTACAGTTTGTCTGTAATATGGTTTAATCCAACGGCATTAATTAGAATTTAACACTTTCGCCATTTTGGCGGGGGTAACAAGAGATAAGGTCTTCCATGAGTTGGCTTGAAAAGATTTTAGAAAAAAGTAATAACATTGTTAGCTCGCGCAAAGCGTCAATCCCAGAAGGTATCTGGACTAAGTGTACGTCGTGCGAGCAAGTTCTATATCACGCTGAACTAGAGCGTAACCTAGAAGTTTGCCCTAAATGTAATCATCACATGCGCATGAAAGCGCGCCGTCGTCTAGAGACTTTCCTAGATGAAGGTAACCGTGTTGAACTTGCTGCTGAACTTGAGCCTCAAGACAAACTTAAGTTCAAAGACTCTAAGCGCTACAAAGAGCGTATTTCTGCTGCTCAGAAAAACAGTGGTGAGAAAGATGCACTTGTTGTTATGCAAGGTGAGTTGCTAGGTCAACCAGTGGTCGCTTGTGCCTTTGAATTCTCGTTCATGGGTGGTTCTATGGGCTCTGTTGTGGGTGCTCGTTTTGTACGTGCAGTAGAAGCGGCTATGGAAAACAACTGTGGTCTGGTCTGTTTCTCTGCAAGTGGCGGCGCACGTATGCAAGAGGCATTGATGTCTCTGATGCAGATGGCGAAAACCAGCGCTGCACTTGAGCGTCTATCTCAAAAAGGTCTGCCATTCGTTTCTGTCATGACTGACCCAACAATGGGTGGTGTATCGGCAAGTTTGGCGATGTTAGGTGATATCAACATTGGCGAGCCTAAAGCGCTTATTGGCTTTGCAGGACGTCGTGTTATCGAGCAGACGGTACGTGAAGACCTACCAGAAGGCTTCCAACGTAGTGAATTCCTACTAGAGCATGGCGCGATCGATATGATTGTAGACCGCCGTGAAATGCGTCAGCGTGTGGGCAGCTTGCTAGCGAAAATGACAAATCAAGCGTCTCCTCTTGTGGTCTCTGTAGAAGATTCTCCAGAAGAACCATCATATGAAGTACCAGAAGCGGACGAAAAAGGGTAAAGTACTCACTAAGTTATCAAACGTTAAGATATTGACGGCTAAATGAGTTCACAATCCATTCCTCAAGCCACATCTTCACTACAGATGTGGCTTGATTACTTAACCAGTATTCATACCAGTGCCATAGATCTTGGCCTAGACCGTGTGTCAGTCGTGGCGCAAAAAGGTCAACTCACCAAACCTGCTCCTAAAGTTATTACCGTTGCCGGCACCAATGGCAAGGGATCAACGTGTGCTTTGATGGAAGCCATCTTGCTCGATGCAGGTTACTCGGTTGGTGTTTACAGCTCACCACACTTAATTCGCTACAACGAACGCGTTCGTATCAATGGCAGCGAACTTCCAGACGAATCTCATACCAAGGCATTCGCCTATATTGAACAGCTTCGTGGTGATGTGAGTTTAAGCTTTTTTGAGTATGCGACACTTGCCGCGCTGAAGCAGTTTCAAGAGCAGAACGTTGATGTGGTTCTGCTCGAAGTTGGACTAGGTGGCCGACTTGATGCGACCAACGTGGTTGATCATGATGTGTCAGTAATTACCAGTCTGGCCGTGGACCACGTAGATTGGTTAGGTGATGATATCAATGTCATCGGTTTTGAAAAGGCGGGTATTTTCCGCTCTGGCAAGCCTGCGATTTGCGGACAACCTAAGCCACCTGCAACGGTTCCCGCTCATGCTGATGATATAGGCGCTGAGTTCTACCAAACGGGTATTCAGTTCGATTACGCGCAGACCTCGGATTCGACTTGGACATGGCATCATGGCACGTTCACGCTAGAAGACCTTCCAATCCCGGTTTTGCCATTGATGAATGCCAATACGGCGCTGATGGCGCTTGGTGCCGCAAATCTTGATATCACGGATATCAATATTGTTAATGGGTTAAAGCAAGCACGCTTGGCGGGTCGTATGCAGATGTTAGCGGGCTCACCGACGACAATTCTTGACGTTGCACACAACCCGCACTCAGCAGAGTATTTAGTAGCACAATTAGGTCGACTCTATCCTGAGACTCGATTCAAAGTGGTTATTGGCATGCTTCACGACAAAGATATCAAGGAGACTATTCGAGTTTTGAATCCTCTGACAGAGCACTGGTATCCTGCTTCTTTAAGTGGGCCTCGCGCCGCCTCTGCGGATGAGTTGTGCTCACATCTAGAGTCCAATGAGACACTAACTCGATACGATTCACCAGTTACGGCCTTTGATGCAGCCAAAGCGGATGCTCAGCCAGAGGATTTGATTCTGGTCGTAGGGTCGTTCCATACCGTTGGTGAGGTTCTCGCGCATTGCGGCGGTACGAGAAGCTAGGACGAAGACTAATCTAGGAGAAACGATGGCGAGTAAATTCCAAAGCCGTTTAGTTGGGACCATAGTATTGGTCGCTGTAGGGGTGATCATTCTGCCTGACTTACTTGATGGTAAGAAACTGCATTACAAAGAAGAGTTTGCCAGCATTCCTCTTAAGCCAGAGATCAATGCGGATGTAGAGAGCTTTGAAGTGCTGGAGCCAGAAGAGGACATCTCTGTCCTTCCGGAGTCGCCAGTACAAGCAACCGTAGGTGAAGAAGTGGTAGAGGAGCAAAGTCCGCCAGCTGATATCGTCGACGTTGCGGTACAAGAGGTTCCAGAGCGCAACGATTACGCAGACAGTGCTTGGATCATTCAACTGATGGCGCTAAAAAATGCCGATAATGCACGTGCATTAGTAGAGGATCTGCAAAAGCGTGGCTATCAAGCTCATGTGAAACAAGAAGCGACATTTACTCGCGTCATCATCGGTCCAGATGTTTCAAAAAGTAAATTGGAGAAGCAATTGATTGAATTGGAGGAAATTACCGGTTCTCGAGGTCAATTGCTCAAATTTAAACCACTAAATCCATAAGAAAACGTTTGCGTCGCGCATTTTTCTGTTAAAATGCGCGCCAACTTGAGATGAAGAATTCATGAATTGGTTAGATTTTGTCATTTTGGGTGTGATTGGGCTTTCAGCTTTAATCAGTTTAGTTCGCGGATTTGCCAAAGAGGCAATGTCGTTGGTGATATGGTTCGGCGCGTTTTTTATCGCTAGCCAGTACTACGCTAAACTAGCGGTGTACTTTACTAATATCGAAGATGACATGTTTCGAAATGGCGCCGCAATCGCTGCCCTGTTTGTTGCGACTCTAATTGTTGGAGCGCTTATTAATTATGTGTTGGGGCAGTTAGTACAAAAAACGGGACTCTCTGGTACCGATAGGGTACTGGGAATCGTGTTCGGTGCTCTTCGAGGTGTGCTGATTGTTTCGGCAGTGCTCTTCTTTGTCGACACGTTTACCACGCTGAATAACAGTGAGTGGTGGGATTCATCTCAATTGATTCCGCACTTTAAGTTAATCATCGAACCGTTTTTTGAACATATCGAAGCAACTTCTAGTTTCCTGTCTGGCGCCTAATGGCGTCAGCTAATGTCGCAAATCGAGGATTAGGACATGTGTGGTATTGTTGGAATCGTTGGCTCTACGCCTGTGAATCAGTCTATCTATGACGCTTTGACCGTTTTACAGCATCGTGGCCAAGATGCCGCTGGTATTGTTACCATAGAAAGCAATCGTTTTCGTCTGCGTAAGGCGAATGGTCTAGTAAAAGACGTTTTTGAAGCGAAGCATATGCAGCGCCTCCAAGGTAACGTAGGTATTGGACATGTTCGTTACCCGACAGCAGGCAGTTCTAGCGCCTCTGAAGCTCAGCCGTTCTACGTAAACTCTCCGTTTGGTATTACCCTGGCACACAACGGTAACCTAACAAATGCTCACGAAGTTCGTGAGAAGCTGTTTGAGAAAGATCGTCGTCACGTTAACACTACCTCTGACTCCGAGGTTCTTCTTAACGTACTTGCACACGAAATTGATACTGTGAAAGGCAATGTCACCTCTGACGATGTGTTCCGTGCCGTAACGAATGTGCACCGCACTATCAAAGGTGCTTATGCGGTCGCTGCGATGATCATCGGTCACGGCATGATTGCGTTCCGCGATCCAAACGGTATCCGTCCTCTTTGTCTTGGTAAGCGTGAGTTCGAAGGCAAAACTGAGTACATGGTAGCTTCTGAGTCGGTTGCACTTGATGCAGTTGGCTTTGATTTCGTTCGCGACGTTGCTCCTGGTGAAGCGATTTACGCAACATTCGATGGTGAGCTATTCACTCGTCAATGTGCTGACAACCCGACACTGAACCCATGTATCTTCGAGTTTGTTTATTTTGCTCGTCCAGATTCATTTATCGATAAGATCTCGGTATACAGCGCACGTGTTGAGATGGGTAAAAAGCTTGGTGAGCGCATCAAGGATGAGTTCTCAGACCTTGATATCGACGTTGTTATTCCGATCCCTGAGACTTCTTGTGACATTGCACTGCAAATTGCACAAGCTATTGATAAGCCATACCGCCAAGGTTTTGTGAAAAACCGTTATGTTGGCCGCACCTTTATCATGCCAGGTCAGCAGCAGCGTAAGAAATCTGTACGTCGTAAGCTAAACGCGATTCGCTCAGAGTTCAAAGGTAAGAATGTACTGCTTGTTGATGATTCTATCGTTCGTGGTACAACATCAGAACAGATCATCGAGATGGCTCGTGACTCCGGTGCAAACAAAGTGTACATGGTTTCTGCCGCACCAGAAGTTCGCTTCCCGAACGTGTATGGCATTGATATGCCAAGTGCAAACGAGCTTATTGCCCACGGTCGCGATAACGATGCTATCTGTAAGCAAATTGGCGCAGATGCACTGATTTACCAGACTATCCCTGACCTTATCGAAGCAGTTGGCTTGGGTAACCCAGATGTTAAGCTGTTTGAAGCATCGGTATTCAACGGTGAATACGTAACAGGTGATATCGACCAGTCTTACCTAGACTATCTAGATTCTCTGCGTAATGACGATGCGAAAGTGCAGCGAGATATCCAACAAGATCTGGCGAACTTAGAGCTTCATAACGAAGGCATCTAATCATCTCGATAAAGTTGAAAGAAAAAACCAGAGCGAGTGCTCTGGTTTTTTTATGCTTGTTAAGTCGAGACCGGTGTTTTACTGAGCTATCAATGCAATGAGTAGTCGATAACAAAGTCGATAAACAAGCGCACTTTCTCTGGTAGGTGGTCTTTATGGTTGTAGAGCATATAGATGTCACGTGGGTTTGCGCTCCACTCAGGGAGTACGCGTACCAAATCGCCATTGTCGATGTGCTCTTGCAGCATGACGTCAGGCATTAGTGTAATGCCTAGGCCTGCAGAACAAGCGCGGCGCACCACGTTCAAGCTATTTGCTTCGAAGCGCCCTTTAGAGTTTTCAATGATCGATTCACCGCTGACATTTTTTAGCTGCCATTTGATAAGTGGCGCACCTTTTAAGAGCCTATGTGAAGAAAGCTCTTCCGCATGTTTAGGTTCGCCATGTTTAGCGAGATAGTCTGGGTGTGCGACCAAGATATCTTTCACAGTGCTTAGCTTACGAGCGATGAGGCTCGAATCGCGCTGAGGGCCAACACGGAAGATCACATCCCACTCTGTTGGATCAAGCTGATCGGCATGGTTGCTCATTGTGAGATCGAGGCTGATGTCAGGATATTGACTCATAAAGTCATTGAACATTGGCATCATCATGCGCTTGGTGAGATTTGAAGGGGAGGAAATCTTCAGTTTACCCGATGCGCCTTTACACTCGTCCGTGATTTCTTCTGTTGTCGATGTCAGACGTTGAAGAAGGGGAGAGCATTCATTATAAAAACGTTCGCCTGCTTCGGTGAGCGATAGCTTTCGCGCGTGACGATTCAGCAAACGAAGGTTCAGTGAATCTTCAAGAGCTTGAATGCGTCGAGTAATTGTTGCAACTGGGATCATGGTTTTACGAGAAGTTGCCGTATAACTCCCATTTTCTACAACAAGCCGGAACAGATTTAAGTCATCGAGTTTCATATATTCAACTATTTGTAATTATTGGTTTTTAATATAGCCCAAATCCTGAAAAAGTAACCCTTTATCCAAGACTTACCTTCACAAGACAAATCGCGTTTTTGTTTTTAAAGTACGGGGAAATCAGCGATTTGAGCGCCTTTATAACAAAACCTAGAACACAAGATAATGCCACAAATGGGGGCATTTGTATAAAAGTGGATTTCTGCCTACAGTTAAAGTACTCAGGAGAGGATTGTATGCTGAGTTCAATAGTCAATTAATTGCATCATTGTAGCGTTTCCTTACGATACGACGTTTGATGTAAACCAAAAATAATAACAATTAAACGCTCAATAGATTTTTGTGAGGCGTATTTTTATGTCTAAAACCGACAGTCAAGTCGCCGTTGCTATAGAGCAACAGCATAGTGCTAGGGTTATGGTCGTCGACGATGACCCCATCTTCCGGAGTGTGACCAGAAAGTTCTTAGAAGCAATTGGTCATCAGGTCGTCGAAGCGGGCGATGGTCTAGAAGCACTAAAGATGTTAGGAGAGGTTCAGCCTGATCTGGTCCTTTGTGATTTAGCCATGCCACTGCTTACTGGTATGGAGTTTACCGAAGAGGTAAGGGTGGAATATCCGTCTTTGCCCGTCATCGTCATTTCGGCTACTGGTGACATGGGGGATGTTGCGAAAGCATTGAGGATGGGCGTAAAAGACTTCCTCACCAAGCCTCTTAGCGATTACCGTTATTTGGCCGAGGCTATCGATGTGGTGCTCGAAGAGAACTCTAGCGTGGGCGAGCAATCTGACTTTGTTAGTCGATGGTTCCATCTTGAAGATGGTGAACCAGGCGGCTCGGATGAGGAAAAGGAGCTTCACTGGCATTTGGAGTATCTTCAACAGAACCCCAACGCGGCGAGAGAGTTGTTAACCGCCTTGTTGCCAGAGAAAGATTCTGCGCTCGGAGCATGGCGTAGTAGTTATCGGCTACTCCAGTCCGCGAACAGTTTACCCTTGGTATTCGACTACACGTGGTTAATGAGTGGTCAACTGGCGTTTTATCTAGTCGACGCCGATTCTGCCGAAGATGGCGGTGTGGCGAGTACCTTGCTAGTCAGAACCTTGTTTGATGATTACGTCCGTCGACTTCAACACAATAGCGTTGATCTGAAAGGGTTGGCTCGCGACATCGAGAAAGGGATGACCTGTGCAAATGGAACCGGGCCTGTGAATGCGCTGTTTGGCAGCATCGACCTTAACGAAGGATCTTTATCTATTCTCCCTGCCGGTTTGAACTGTCGATGGGAGAACGGACAGGCTCATTTCAACGTGGCTGGAGGTAAAAAGTTAGGCGAAAACTGCTTGGGCAATTTTATGACCAAAGATTTGGCGCTTAACGACGCAGGTAAGCTGACATTGAGTCAGGTTGGCACGAGCAGCTTCAGCTGGGACATTCGCTTGGTTTAGTTTGGTTAAATCAAATTGCGATTGAGAATAACCCTACTTTTCATCTGTTTTTGACGAAATGTAATTGGTATATAGTGAAAATGTTACAACATTAGGAGGAGATTGCCTCCCTTTTTATTACAACTATACCCAAGAGCAAAGTCATGTCAGATTCAGAATTCAAAGAACCATACAATATTTTTTACTTTTTAGGTTTCATCGCAGCATTGCTTATCCCTACGCTTCCCGCTACTCTCACTTGGATTAGAGTAATGAACGGATACGCGGGTTTTTGACCAGAGACAATCTCACCACTGTAAAACGACTTCTTTGGAACACAGTTGGTATCATTTCAGTAGTTTTAGGTGTGGTCGGTATAGTCCTTCCTTTATTACCGACAACACCATTCCTTCTTTTAGCGAGCGCCTGCTTTTTTCGCGGCAGTCCGGCTTTTCATCACTGGCTACAGACCCATCCAAAATTGGGCCCGATTATTACTGATTGGGAGCAGGAGAGGCGCGTGACAAAATCGGTGAAACAGAAAGGTGCGGTGTTTATCGTACTTAGCTTTTCTTTCTCTATCTTCGTAGTGAATGGGGTTTGGTTAAAAGTTATGCTGTTCACTCTGTTCTTAGTCATTTTTACCTTCTTTTTGCGGATTCCTGTGAAACCGCCCGTTGCTGATCAACACGAAAATCACTAACATTAGAGGGTTGTGTGCCCACCGATAATGTGGGCGTTTTATTTATACCTACAGAATGAACGTATCTAGCGAGTGGCGTAGTTGCTACGGTGCATAAACACGCTGGACCCGTACTCTGAACGTCAGGCATTCAAAGACCTTTCCAGAGATCAATACTATGACAATCGACAAAATTTCCCTTATCAAAGCAAGCATCAAAAGCATTCCGGACTACCCAAAGCCAGGTATTTTGTTCCGCGATGTAACAAGTCTGATGGAAGATGCTGCGGCATACCAAGCGACAATTGAGCTGCTGGTAGAGAAATACAAAGATCTAGGCTTCACTAAGATTGTGGGCACTGAAGCGCGCGGTTTCCTATTTGGCGCTCCGCTTGCTCTAGAGCTCGGTCTGGGTTTCGTGCCTGTGCGTAAGCCAGGTAAACTGCCACGTGAAACTGTGGCACAATCGTATGAACTTGAATACGGCACGGATACTCTAGAGATCCACACAGACGCCATCGTAGAAGGCGATAAAGTACTGATGGTCGACGACCTTCTAGCGACTGGTGGTACGATTGAAGCCACGACTAAACTTATTCGCAAGCTTGGCGGTGACGTACAGCACGCTGCATTTGTTATCAACCTACCGGAAATCGGTGGCGATAAGCGCCTTGAAGCTCTAGGCATTGAAGTCTACAGCTTGTGTGAATTTGAAGGCCATTAATTAGGACACCTCATGAGTTATCTCGCGCTAGCTAGAAAATGGCGACCAAAGAAATTCTCGGAAGTGGTGGGGCAAGCTCACGTGCTAACGGCACTGGAGAATGCGCTTGACCAAAACAGACTGCACCATGCGTACCTATTTAGCGGTACTCGAGGTGTGGGTAAAACGACAATAGGTCGATTGTTTGCAAAAGGGCTGAACTGTGAAACAGGGATCACTGCGACACCTTGTGGTCAATGCTCGACCTGTAAAGAGATCGATGAGGGGCGCAGTGTTGATCTGTTAGAAATCGATGCGGCGTCGCGAACTAAGGTCGAAGATACCAGAGAATTGCTGGACAACGTCCAGTACAAACCTGCTCGCTCTCGTTTTAAGGTCTACCTTATTGACGAAGTTCATATGCTATCGCGTCATAGCTTCAATGCGTTGTTGAAAACGTTAGAAGAGCCACCAGAGTACGTGAAGTTTTTGCTCGCCACTACGGATCCGCAAAAGCTTCCAATGACGATTTTGTCTCGTTGCCTTCAGTTCCATCTCAAGCCGATCACCGTCGACAATATTCAGCAGCAACTAGAGCACGTTCTTACTGAGGAGCAAGTTTCTCAAGAACGTCGAGCCCTAGCGCTGCTTGCGCATGCAGCTGATGGCAGCATGCGTGATGCACTGAGCCTGACCGACCAAGCTATCGCCCTAGGTAGCGGTAATGTTTCTACGGATATCGTTAGCCAGATGCTGGGCACTTTGGACACGGCTCAAGCATTGCAGTTACTCGAGGCTATTTCTACGGGTGACGCAGAGCAAGTGATGGCGAGACTGAATAGCCTGGCAGACAATGGTGTCGATTGGGACGTATTACTGTCTGAATTGGCGACGCAGTTACATCGCATCGCATTGGCTCAAGCATTACCAACCAGTGTGGATAACGCTGTTGCCGATGGTGATAAAATTCGACACCTTGCGGGAGCACTGCAAGCTACCGATGTGCAACTCTATTATCAGATTGCGCTGAAAGGACGACAAGACTTACCGTTTTCGCCTTCCCAACGTGTTGCTGTAGAAATGACGTTACTGAGGATGCTGGCTTTCAGACCTGTCAGCCAAGTAGCGGCTAGTGAGATAAATGCAGCGCCGAGTCAGCCGCAAATGGCGCCAGTGGCGCAAACTGCACCAGCACCGACAGCACCAGTACAAGCCGCACCTTCACAGACGATGTCTACGCAGCCAATGGCTCATACGCAGAGCGCGCCTCAATACGCAGGGTCTATTCCACAATATGAAGATGGACCAGAGCCTTATATTGATACCTCGCAGATGCCTCCACCGGCACCAATGCAAGGAACTCCGCAACGAGCACCTCAGCCACAGATGCAACCAGATGTGAATGCAGCAGCACCGTCTCAACCCGTGGCTCCCGCTGCGCCTCAAGAGAGTGCGCCAGCTAGAGCGGCAGGCGGTTTGCGTCATCAGTTGCGATCTCGTAGGCAGTCTGCAGGACAAAATACGCAACCCTCGGGGACGAACCCGGGAAAAAAGCCTAAGGCGTCATCTGAACCAAGCTCAGTCTTGGAGCGAGTAGCTATGCGTACTCAAGGTCGAGGTGTAAGCCCGACCAGCGTGTCAGATGTCGCGGAGACCAAAACAGAGCAAGGTAACGCGAATGAGCCATACCAATGGCGCCCGTCCAGTAATGCCGCACAGCAACAAAGTAAGCCGACGATCAAACCGTCCACGCTGAAAAAAGCGCTTGAGCACGAGAAAACGCCAGAAATGGCGCAGCGTTTAACGACGGAAGCCGCCGCGCAAGATGCTTGGGCGGATATGATTGAGAAACTCGATATTGGCAAGTTGGTTCAGCAGCTCGCTCTGAACTCTGTCTATCAGAAAGATGGCACGTCAATTCAATTAGGATTGAGACCCACTCATGCACACCTAAATTCTGACAAAAACCAGTCCGAACTACTCGCTGGCTTAAATGTCTTACTAGGAGAAGAGTGTCACCTTTCTATAGAGGTGTCTGAACAAGGGACTACGCCACTCGAGCTTCGAGAGAATTTGTACCAGATGAAACTGACAGAGGCAGCGCAAAGCCTACAAACGGATCCTAATGTACAGTTTATGCTGACTCGCTTTGCTGCGCAGTTAGACGAAGAGAGTATAAGACCTTTATAAGTCACTCACTTTCTTAGGCTTAGATGTATGCTTAAGGAAGGGCGGGGTTGTAATCGATGAATGCGACCCCATGTTATCAATTGAACTATGAATAAACCGAGAGAAACCTATGTTTGGTAAAGGTGGTATGGGCAACCTGATGAAGCAAGCCCAGCAGATGCAAGATCGCATGCAAAAGCTTCAAGAAGAAATCGCGAACATGGAAGTAACTGGCGAGTCTGGTGCTGGCCTTGTTAAGGTGACTATCACTGGTAGCCACAGCACGCGTCGTGTTGAGATCGATGAGAGCTTGATGGAAGACGACAAAGAGATGCTAGAAGATTTGATCGCAGCTGCGTTCAACGATGCGGCTCGTCGTGTTGAGGAAACTCAAAAGGAAAAAATGGCGTCAGTAACTGGTGGTATGCAACTTCCACCAGGCATGAAAATGCCGTTCTAATTGGAAGATTAGAGACATAATTAATGCGAACTAGCCATATGCTGGAGCATTTGATGGAGGCCTTGCGATGCTTACCTGGGGTTGGTCCTAAGTCAGCACAACGCATGGCCTTTCATTTGTTACAGCGAGACCGAAAAGGCGGCCTTCAGCTCGCGGATGCACTTTCTAACGCAATGACTGAAATCGGTCACTGCCAACAGTGCCGTACATTTACCGAAGAAGAAATCTGCCACATTTGCAGTAATCCCAAGCGTAAAGAGAACGGTCAGTTGTGCGTTGTTGAAAGTCCAGCGGATATCGCAGCAGTGGAAGCAACCGGTCAATTTTCTGGTCGTTACTTTGTTTTAATGGGGCACTTGTCTCCGCTAGATGGTATAGGCCCAAGCGATATTGGTCTTGATGTTCTCGATTACAGACTCAGACAAGGCGATATCGGCGAGGTTATCTTGGCGACAAATCCAACCGTTGAAGGTGAAGCAACGGCGCACTATATTGCAGAGCTTTGCCACGAGCACCAGGTGTCAGCGAGTCGTATTGCGCACGGTGTTCCTGTAGGTGGTGAGCTTGAGTTAGTAGATGGAACGACCTTGTCGCATTCATTGATGGGGCGTCAAAAAATCTGATGTTGGTCTTTCGACAGCAGACTTTGCTATCTAACGAAATAAGTTAAAAGGCGCGATAATATCGCGCCTTTTTTGATCGTTCTCTTAAGCGACAAACCTTATTCGCTATTGCTACCAATCAGAGATCTATAAATCCAAGCTCCGATAACAGCACCAATAATAGGCGCGACCCAGAATAGCCATAACTGAGCGACTGCCCAGTCGCCAACGTACAGTGCGACGCCAGTACTTCTTGCAGGGTTAACAGATGTATTAGTGACAGGGATACTGATTAAGTGGATAAGCGTCAAACAAAGACCGATAGCAATAGGCGCAAAACCAGCGGGTGCGCGTTTATCTGTTGAGCCCATAATGACGATTAGGAACATGGCTGTCATTACAACCTCTGTCACTAGAGCTGCGGTCAACGAATATTGACCTGGAGAATGATCACCATAGCCATTGGATGCAAAACCTGAGCTTGCAGCATCAAATCCAGCCTGACCCGAGGCGATAACGTAAAGGATACCACCGGCAAGTACACCGCCAATCACTTGAGCGATAATGTAGGGAACCAGTTCTTTAGCGTCAAATCGCCCACCTGCCCACAAACCAATACTGACTGCGGGATTGAGGTGACACCCAGAAATATGACCAATGGCGAAGGCCATCGTAAGTACGGTTAAGCCAAATGCGAGGGATACTCCGAGCAATCCGATGCCGACATCTGGAAATGCTGCGGCTAAGACAGCTGACCCACAGCCACCTAAAACAAGCCAAAACGTACCAAACAACTCCGCCAAATATTTGTTCATATCAGACACCTTATTTGTCAACGTGGTTTACATGACAATAGTTCATATAAGCAGAAGCGCTAGTGTTTGAGATGAAATTGTACCGAGTTAGTAAGTACTTATATAACCCTTGGTCGGTGCACTGGTTAGGTTAGGCGTTCTAGCTCGAGGATGTTTTCCAACGCTTTGGCGTTATTATCGGCACAAACGTCAGGGCAGGCTTTGAAGTTGTGACAGACTTTCGGGCGCTCTGGTTTTCCAAATAACTTACACAAATTTCGGTCATCTAGCTGAATGCAACGCACTCCGCTTGGTTTGCCATTTGGCATACCAGGTATAGGCGAAGAAATACTTGGAGCAATACAACATGCCCCACAACCTAAACGACAATCCATCATTACACCCTCTATCTTGAAGGCGGCGAGTTTACCAGATGCGCTAGAATTGTACATATGTGAATCATGCATCAGTACTTGCAGTTTTTAGCCTCTAGAGGTATAAAACGCCTCCAACGAAGAAAAGGGTAACACGAATGAGCAATGCGTTTTGGGAAACCACGCCACTTGAAGAAATGAGCGAATCACAATGGGAATCTCTCTGTGATGGCTGCGGCAAATGTTGCCTGCATAAACTCATGGATGAAGACAGTGATGAAGTGTATTACACCAACGTTGCTTGTAGCTGGCTAAACAGCAAAACCTGCTCATGCAAAGACTACCCAAATCGTTTTCAATCTGGTGAAGAGTGTCTCAAGCTAACTCGCGACAAAATTAGCGAGTTCAACTGGCTGCCAGAGACTTGCTCTTACCGCTTGCTTTCGGAAGGCAAATCGATCCCAGAGTGGCATCCGCTTATCACTGGCTCTAAGTCAGCGATGCATGCTGCCGGTGAGAGTGTTCGCAATAAAGTGGTGTACGAGATAGATGTAGTGGATTGGGAAGACCACATCATCAACCATCCTTCGCGTTAATTTCCCAAGAAGTTAAAAAAGCAGGTCTAACTAGACCTGCTTTTTTGTTATCAGACAACCGAGCTTAGGCTTCGGCACATACCTCGGTAAAGCGAGAACGAGCTTCTTGCGCAGCCAGTGAAGATTGCTCTTTTTGGTCTTGCGCTTCGCTAAGTGCCTGCAATGCACTTTCAAGTTCTTGTTGTAGGTGATCAGGAATTGCTTTGCTCTCGTCTGTAGAGTGCTCTAGCGCATACGCACGAATGCGCTTTTTCACCTTGAACAGTGCTTGCATAGCTTCTCTTTCCGCATCAGCTGCCATTTGGGCAACGTCGCGGCACTTTTCAAAGTTGGCTAGCGCTACCCCTTCATGCGACCAAGGGTCAAACTCTGGTAGGTCTTCGATGTTGATGGTTGGCTCAACATAGTCTTCTTGGTGACGAATATCGAGCGTGGTTGCTTTAACTGCCGAGATCATCAGCATGACGGCAATGCCAAGTAGCGGCAGACCACCTACGATAGCAGCAGTTTGCAGCGTGCTTAGTCCACCTAAGAACATAAGAACAGCGGGCATAAAGCTGAGCGTGAACGCCCAGAACAAACGGTTCCAGCGCATTGGCTCTTGGGTAACATCCTTTTGCACTACGGACGCTAAGATGTAAGAAATAGAGTCGAAAGTGGTGGCAGTAAAGATGATACATAGCATGGTAAACAATAAAATGATGAACCATGAGAATGGCAGTTCTGACAACATCGAGAAGATCGCTTTTGTTGCGCCATGTTCATTTAGGATACCGACGATATCCAACTGCCCTGATAGCTGTAGCGATAAGCCGTAGTTACCTAAGATGATAAAGAATAGGAAGCAGCCGCTAGATCCAAAGAACAGCGAACCTGCGACCATCTGTTTGATGGTTCTGCCACGCGAGATGCGAGCAACGAATAGCCCCATACTTGGTGCAAATACGAGCCACCATGCCCAATAGAAAATAGTCCAATCTTGTGGGAAGTGAGTATCGTCGAAGCTGCCGTAGCCGCCAAATGGTTCGGCCCATGTCGCCATAACAAAGAAGTTCGACATCATTCGACCGATTGAATCTAAGCCTGTCTCCAAAATGAAGATTGTTGGACCAAGCAGCAAGACAATGGCAAGTAATAGCATCGCGCCCCAGAAGTTGATGTTACTGAGAATCTTGATGCCTTTTTCCATGCCTGCGAATGACGAGTAAGCAAAGATAGCTGTACATACGGCGAGAACACCGATTTGAGTGTAAGTGTTTTGAGGTAAGCCAAACAGAACGCTCAACCCTTCACTGATTAGCGGTGCTGCTAAACCTAGCGTTGTTGCTGCACCACCAAGAAGACCAAAGATAAACAGTACATCGATGAGCTTGCCCACAGCGCCAAACGTATGTTTCTCACCAATCACAGGGATAAGGGCACTCGAAACCTTAAGCGCTGGCTGCTTGCGAACATAAAAGAAGTAGGCAATCGGTAATGCAGGAATAAGGTAGATAGCCCAAGCGATAGGCCCCCAGTGGAAAATCCCGTAGGTCGCAGCCCAGCGAATGGCTTCTTCACTGCCCGGTTCTAATTGAAATGGAGGCGATTGGTAATAGTATGCCCACTCAATACAGCCCCAGTACAAAATACTGGCTCCGATGCCGCCGCAAAATAACATTGCAGCCCAAGATGAGGTTTTGAATTCCGGTGCCTCGTCTGGGTCTCCAAGTTTGATTTGGCCGATGTCGCTAAAAATGATGAATACCATAAAGAAGAGAGCAGCGAGACCAAGTGCCAAATATAGGAACCCAAACTTATCGGTCATAATAAGCTTAGCTTGCGCAATAAGGTGTGCGCCTTGTTCAGGAAAGACTATCAGCGGAATGATGACAGCGAGCAGCAATGCGATAGCGCCAAAAAAAGTGGGCTTATCGATAAGTTTAAAGTAACGGTCCATAGGATCACATTCGAGTTAAAGAAAGGTTATTATCTTTTGACTCGAAGTGATCGCTCAAATCGCCTTATTTGTCGTCAGGACAAAGGATAGTTAAGCGAGTGCGAGGATCAATGCACCTATGGTAACAGCAGCGGAAGCGTATTGTCCTAGCGAGTATGAGGTATCTTCTTGTTCTTTCAGGTCATCGGGATGATCCATCCCTAATGCACCATGAGCAAAGGATTGGACGGATTTACCCATACCTTCCTCTTCTTTCGCGTTAGCTTTCTCATTCGATGCCGTTTTTTGTTCAGCTTTTGCTTCTTGTTCTAAAAGCGCCTTTGCCTGAGGAGAGATGGATACACTGTCGCCTTGTTTCACCGGCAAAGTGTTGCCACTTGTTTCTGCAGTTACAAGGTTAGACGTCAACGCTTTATTACCGAGCGACTGAGTCTGAGTTGGCAGGTTAGAATTGACGCTTTGCATAGCTATCTCCATTAGCGTTATCAATTACTATGTCGTCATTGATGGCAAAAACTTTATAAAAATTTCTCTGTGTGAGACATAGAACTGGTTAATGAAAGTTAGCTAAGCAATTAACAAGCCAATTGAATGGCTTGTTAATCTAAAAAAACAAAACTGGGCTTAGTCACACGTTAGTGTGTCGTTGCGTTTGTGTAATCCTTGATATGCCTTCATACGGTTTTCTTGTTTTACAAAACGCACTGGTGGCTCAAGGACATGGAGCTGATAATCGGTTGAATCATCTGACACGCTGGTTACCGGTGAGATGACAACGACGTTGAGTTCAGGGTTTAGCGACTGGATCTGAGCGGCAGTACCCAGCCCCTGTTCGATGTGAAACTTGCCCGCTACATGGAGTACTTGGCTGTTGTTATGTTGGTTTAGGTAATTAACGATACTCTCTGCCATTGTGGCATCCCACGTTAGTTGTGCAGCGTACTGTCTTTCTGTTTGTGCCTTGTCGCCATGGTGCATTGAGGCCATAAACTTGTCTTTGTAAGGCGATGACGACGTGTCAATTTTTGTCGCTACATATGCTCGTTGTGCGCCGTCAAGCTTGTCGAGGTAGTCCAAGCCTTGTCTGCCAATACAGCGAACGATGGGCTTAGGAGCATTACTTGCAATAATAGGTAGGTTGGCTTGTTTAGCGAGCTCTACAAGCGGGCGATAATCACTCTCGTAGTTTGGCCAACCACCACCTTGTTTAATCAGCGTCTGTTCGCCGATCTCGGAAGCTAAGTACTCGTCGACAACGTTTTGATTATCTCGGGTGAACTGCTCCATAGAGAGAGCAAGACTGTCGTTTTCAAATACCAGATCTTTTAGTAAGTCAGTTTGAAAACGGTGAATACCACTGTGAGTGTGCCACTCGCCAACCAGAATAACGTCCGCTTCTAAAAGCTCTGAAGGCAGACTATCGAGATTCAGCGCTTCGCCGGATGGTGTATAAAGTTGATAGTCGTAAAACGACCTCAGAGGGGTATTCTGTTCTATTGAGGAGCCCTCGGAAAAAGAGGGTTGAGACGCTGATTGCTGAGGCGCATTTGATGAGGTACACCCAACGAGTAAAGTCAGTACAAGGGCAAGAGGGTAAGCTTTCATAATCGTTCTCTATATAGAAAAATAGCCTTCATAGGAAGGCTATCTTGGAACTGGTATGGTAATGGAGATTACGCTTCACCTCAATGCAATTGATAACTAATATCATTACATTTTGCGGTATGCTCGTACCATGAAGTCTGCTCGACAGTCGAAATGATCGGCTTTGCTGAGACTCTCTCTAAGTTCTTGATTCGCTTTCCATGCAAATGGCGTCATCTGTAACAAATCATACGCTTGTTCGCCACTAAGGTTCATGTTGTAGTCTAGTTTGCTTTCCGATACTAATTCAAATCCTTCGATCTCTTCAGCAGATTCGTCGTGTAGGCGCACATCAGAGTAGATGAGTTCGCGCAACTCATACAGGTGGTGGCTACCCGGAGTCACAGTCAACATAATACCGCCAGTCTCGATACAGCGTTGAAGCTCTTCGTGCTTACAGGGTGCATAGATTCGAATAACGGCGGCTAAGCTAGCGTCAGAAAACGGTAGCTTGTGGCTAGAAGCAACGCAAAAGTTAACCTTACTGTAGCGCTTAGCACCATATCGAATGGCGACCTTAGAGATATCTAGACCATAAAAGCTTAGGTCTTCGCCTAGTACATCGGCAAAATAGCTGGTGTAATACCCTTCGCCACAACCGATATCGAGCACTGTGCCTTTGTTAGCGTTAAGAGTCGATTTCAGAGTGTCGGTCACCTTATCTCGCATCGGTGCGTAAAAATCGTGCGCCAGAAAGGTACGCCTTGCCTGCATCATCTCTTTGTTATCACCCGGATCTTTCGAACGCTTGTGTTGGACTGGCATCAGATTGACGTAGCCTTCTTTTGCTTTGTCGAACTGGTGATTGTTGCTGCAGCGATAGCTTCTATCGTCAAGAGTGAGCGGTTGCTGACAGAGAGGACATTGATAGGACATAGGTTAGACTCGACGAAAATTTTCGTAAGTCTAACCATATCAAGGGTGGGAAGCAATTCAGTCTGCGAATAACTTCCTTCTATAGGGGTTATTTGGCGGCGATATGAGTAATAAGCTGGTGGCTTTCACCTGGCGCTAGCTCTTTCCCTTCGTCTAACGAGTTAGCGTGCAGGGTCGACTCAATGCAGAACATAGATAAGTAACCGTCATTATTCATGTCGCCCATTGATTCTGCACCTGATTTCCAAGGATTCCAAAGGACGGCAGAGTTTGCACCTTCGTTTTTCACTGACAGTTTGCGGTTCCAAGCATTGTCATGAAGTACGATTTCACTATCTGGTGCTGTGTATACGCGGTCGACAGTATCGGTAAGAGTGAGTACTTCTTGGCCTTCGCACAGTTTGCTATCGAGAAGGCTGTCGACGTAAGTCGTCCCCATTCCTGTGACTTCCATTTGATGGATATCGCCTAGGTTTAGGTAAGTATGAAGGGCTCCAGAGAAGCGCCATGGTGTGCTATCTGTGTTAGTGATATCTAAGGTTACTTTCAGCGTTTCTGACACTTCAACATTGAGGACGAGCTGAAACTTATGTGGCCAGATTTCACGACTAGATTCGTTATCGGTCAAGCCAATGCTAACAAGGACGCCATTGTCGCTTTCACGGTGTTCAATCAGCTCCCAGGTACTGTTGCGAGCGAAGCCATGTGCGGGTGCGGCGATGCGACCGAACCACGGCCAACAAACTGGGATCCCGCCACGTAAGGCTGCTTTGTTGTCATAAACAGCGTCTTTGCTCATCCAAATAAGGTCTTCTTGGCCTTCTGGCTTGAACGAAACAACATGACCACCATGCAGAGAAATAGCAGCTGACGCTTTTGGGTGAAGAACGCGAACCATTTTGTTGTCGCCAAGCTGTGCGATGGTTACGTAATCAGAGAGAACGGTTAGGGTAGGTAATACAGACAAATCCATAGTGTAACTTCCTAGGTTAAGTCTCTGGTTCCTAGGGAGAGGGGATAGCTCCCAGGTGTCGATTGGACCCAGAAACAGATACTAAAAAGGCGACCCCAAGAGTCGCCTTTATTACAAATATTCAGCTAAAAGCTTACATTACTTAGAGATGTGAGCGATTAGGTCTAGAACTTTGTTTGAGTAACCGATTTCGTTGTCGTACCAAGATACAACTTTAACGAAGTTGTCAGTTAGAGCGATACCAGCTTTAGCATCGAATACTGAAGTTTGAACTTCACCGATGAAGTCTTGAGAAACAACTTGGTCTTCAGTGTAACCTAGAACACCTTTTAGAGAACCTTCAGATGCTGCTTTCATAGCTGCACAGATAGCTTCGTAAGATGCACCGTTCTTAAGGTTAACAGTTAGATCAACTACAGAAACGTTAGCAGTTGGTACGCGGAAAGCCATACCAGTTAGTTTGCCGTTTAGTTCTGGAAGAACAACGCCTACAGCTTTAGCAGCACCAGTTGAAGATGGGATGATGTTCTGAGAAGCACCACGACCACCGCGCCAGTCTTTAGCAGAAGGACCGTCTACAGTTTTTTGAGTTGCTGTAGTAGCGTGAACTGTAGTCATAAGACCAGATTCGATACCGAACTCGTCGTTAAGAACTTTAGCGATAGGCGCTAGACAGTTAGTAGTACAAGAAGCGTTAGAAACGATGTCTTGACCAGCGTAAGTGTCTTGGTTAACGCCCATTACGAACATTGGAGTAGCGTCTTTAGAAGGACCAGTTAGTACAACTTTTTTCGCGCCAGCAGTGATGTGCTTACGTGCAGTCTCGTCAGTTAGGAAAAGACCAGTTGCTTCAGCAACAACGTCAACGTCGATTGCGTCCCATTTTAGGTCTTCTGGGTTGCGCTCTGCAGTTACACGTACAGTTTTGCCGTTAACGATTAGGTTACCGCCTTCAACTTCAACAGTACCGTTGAAACGGCCGTGAGTTGAATCGTACTTAAGCATGTATGCCATGTACTCAACGTCGATTAGATCGTTAATACCTACTACTTCGATGTCGTTGCGCTCTTGCGCTGCACGAAATACGAAACGACCGATACGGCCAAAACCGTTAATACCTACTTTGATAGTCATTATAGTTGCTCCACAACTTAATTTCTGTTTAAAGATAACTGGTAGTAAAATTACAGAATCCAGTCACTAACTTCAATAGATAATCGGAATTAATTTGTCTAAAGTCAAAAAAAAGTGTCGCTTTTCTTAACATTCGGTATTAAATGACGTTTTTTTGAACTTAGGTCGTGACTCTGTAATGATTTGCTTTATGTATTTAACCTTGAGGACAAGGTGAGTTAACATGTTAGACACACTTGAGTGGGTAATTGACAACAATGTGCTACAACCAAGTTTATTACACGTATTAAGTGTGCGCTGATTAAAATGTAGACAATAAAAAAGAGGGTGTAAAGGAGATGACCGGGGAAAACAAAAATAGAGCCAAGCCAGATGAATACTGGCGTGAGACCCTAACAGAAGAGCAATATCGAGTATGTCGACAGCAAGGCACAGAAGCCCCTTTCACTGGTACATTGCTCCATAACAAAGACACTGGACTGTACCACTGCACATGCTGTGAGGCACCACTATTTAACTCAGACAACAAGTACGACTCTGGCTGCGGGTGGCCTAGCTTCGATGCGCCTATCAACGAGTCTGCCATTCGTTATTTGGATGATACAAGTCACGGTATGGTGCGTGTAGAAATACGATGTAGCGCATGTGATAGCCACTTAGGGCATGTATTTGAGGACGGACCACAGACAACAGGACAGCGTTTCTGTGTGAACTCTGTGTCGTTAATTTTCAACAAAAGTAATACAAACTCTTCTATTTAGATCAAGCCTGTATCATTCTTTCATTTCTTCGTCTTTATATAGGGTGGTTCATTGCCACCCTTATTACGTTACATCTAATATCAATTTTGCCCAGTTTTTGCTCTGTGATGACATTGCGACTGACACAGTTCATAAAATGCGCGGCCAACTATGACAATGCTCCGTATTGATATTCGAGAGCAGCAAACACAAGAAAGCGATGATATGAAAAATAGAATCCGTCACATTGCGACGTTAGCAATGTTTACTTTGACTTCTACCTTTGCGCTAGCGAATACAACTGCAGGCGGTGAGGAACAGTGGCAGATAGTTGAAGAAGACCAAAACAGTTCATCAACGACAGCATCAACGTCGACGAGCAGCAATCAAGCGGCACCGAAGCAAACTTCTAGCTCGAAACCGGCTTCTCGTTCGTCTTCACGTAGTAGCTCAAACTCTGGGTTTAAAATTGGTATGGGTCTGGATCAAGGTCTGAGTATTGTTGGTCAAATTAACAATACAGTGAACTTTGCCATCGGCAACGACGGTATTGCCGCTGATTACATCTTTAGCCGCGGAAGTTTTAGTGGTGACGTACCTTTTAACTGGTACGCAGGTGTCGGTGGTCAAATCCAGCGATCAGATAAGTTTGGACCGCGAGTTGCTCTGGGCGTTGAACTCCCATTTGCCAAAAACTGGGACGGTTATGCCCAGCTAACACCAAATTTGATGTTTGATAATAGTGATTTGAAACTTGGTATTGGTGCAGGTATCGGTGTTCGATACAGCTTCTAAGCGATACTTGCTTCTTATGTAGAGGATAAAAGAAAGGGAGCTCAATAGGTTATTGAGCTCCCTTTGTTATTTTATGCTTTAGAACCTTTTACTGGTTTAGTTCTAGCTGATAGAAACTTGCTTGAACATAGTCGCCCGCTTCCATACCACGCCATTCACAACCTGAGCTAGATTTCTTGGTGTTACATTGATTGTAAGCACCTGCTTTAAAATACATCCAGTCGTTGCCGTATCCTTGGTCGACCTCATGACCTTGGTAGTTACCAGCTTTAAGGTCAATGTCGTACGTCTTGGTGATCTCTTTGTCTGTACCTGGATTTTTGGTAAAGGTTAGGTGCATGATGTCACCTTCTACATTGACACTGTAAGAGAAGATCTCTCCGAGCTTGATACCATCTTGAGGATCTTGCGAACCTTGGCGCAGATTGTGTTTACCAAACACATCATGACGAATATCTTTCCTTAGCTTTTTGCCGTTTTCATCTTTGGCGTTTTGTAGGTCTTTGGTTGGGTTTAGTTCATAGTTCCAAGCTAAAGAACCGTATTCATGCTCTGGAAGTTTTCGATATACGATTTTTAGCGGTTCGTTTTTAGAGCCGTGGATCTGACCAATTACGACACCAAACGCGCCGTTCTTTTTGTAGTTACCGCTAACGCTAACTTGATCAACAGAAAGTGTTGCCTTTAGCTCGCCACCAATCGCACCGTATTCAGAGGCATTTGGGTGAGATGCAATAACGAAGTTATTGCTTGGCGCACCATAATCCGTACCAAGCATCGCGCGCAGCTCGCTTCGAGTGTTTTTACTGTTAGGGGTGGTAGGTGCATCGTTCGGTGCTACAAAGACCACCGCGCCAGACTCTTTATCGGTATAGAACCATTCTGGATGTACATAGGGCGTCTTGGTATCGCCAAGCTGCTCTTTAGCAATCTCGAGTGTTTTACCCTTACGTGGTCCTTCTGTCGTCAAAACCGGCAGATTGATCTTCCAGTTGGTCATGTCGAAGTTTTGTGCAGGTGCTTTGCTTGGGTCTAATTTGTATTGGGTAGCAAGCTCAGAACCTGTCGCTGCAACAGCAGAACCGGCAACAATGCTGGCAGCAAGTAACGTAAAGTGAAATGCTTTCATTGTGTATTCCTTCAGTAAGCAATCATTAATAGGCAGTGATAACGATGCTACTATAATATTGTATTACAATATTGTGACCTAGACGGAATAATCGATATTTGAGTGTTTAAACGACGAGAGTGAGGTTTAATTTGTGATTGAGCCAACAGTTCATTTTGCTCCATCTTGTTCGCCTCGAAAAAACCGGCCCCAAAGAAAATGGTAACTTTACGCTATTGGGTATATAATTCTGCGCCGTAAAATTAAGAACAATAATAAGTCGGTTGTGAAAAATTCGGCTTGTAACAACGTGGAGTAGAACATGTCCTTAAACTCACCAGTGATTACTGTGGATGGACCAAGTGGTGCTGGCAAAGGCACACTGTGTATGTTGTTGGCTGACAAATTAGGCTTTCACTTGTTGGATTCCGGGGCTATTTACCGTGTTTTAGCGTTAGCTGCTATTCACCATGGTGTTGATTTAGAGTCGGAGGACGCACTCGTTCCTTTGGCTATGCATTTAGACGTTCAGTTTGTTGCCGAGGGTGACCTTGTTAAGGTCATTCTAGAGGGCGAAGATGTATCTGGTGAACTTCGTAAAGAAGAGACAGGTAATGCAGCATCAAAAATCGCGGCTCTACCACGCGTACGAGAAGCGTTATTGCGTCGTCAACGTGCGTTTAACATCGAACCAGGATTGGTTGCCGATGGTCGTGATATGGGTACCGTCGTGTTCCCTGAAGCACCAGTAAAAATCTTCTTAGATGCAAGTGCAGAAGAAAGAGCGCAAAGGCGCTTTAAGCAGTTGCAACTAAAGGGTTTAGATGTTAGATTTGACGACCTTTTGAGCGAGATCGAAGAGCGAGACTACCGAGATCGTAACCGAGCGGTTGCACCTCTCCGTCCTGCTGATGACGCTCTAGTGCTAGATTCAACCTCGCTAAACATCGAGCAAGTGTTGGAAAAAGCGCTACAATATATCGAATCTAAACTCACTAAGTAGCCTTTAATAGGCAACGCTTGGTGGGCTTTGAACCGTTGGTCGCAAGGATGATGACCGACTAAATTATCAACCCCATGAGGTAGGATACCCATGGACGTTTACTTATTGAAGATTAAATAATGACTGAATCTTTTGCTCAACTCTTTGAAGAGTTTCTAAACGAAACAGAATTCCAACAAGGCAGCATCGTTAAAGGTACTGTAGTAGCTATCGAGAACGGTTTCGTTCTTGTTGACGCTGGTCTTAAGTCTGAATCTGCTATCCCTGCTGAACAGTTCAAGAACGCTGCTGGCGAACTTGAAGTTGAAATCGGCGCTGAAGTAGACGTTGCTCTAGACGCTGTTGAAGACGGTTTCGGTGAGACTCAACTTTCTCGTGAGAAAGCGAAGCGTCACGAAGCTTGGATCGTTCTTGAGAAAGCTTACGAAGAAGCTGAAACTGTTGTTGGTATCATCAACGGTAAAGTTAAAGGCGGTTTCACTGTTGAACTAAACGGTATCCGTGCTTTCCTTCCTGGTTCTCTTGTTGACGTACGTCCTATCCGTGACACTGCTCACCTAGAAAACAAAGAGCTAGAGTTCAAAGTTATCAAGCTAGACCAGAAGCGTAACAACGTAGTTGTTTCTCGTCGTGCTGTTATCGAATCTGAAAACAGTGTTGAGCGTGACGAACTTCTTGAGACTCTACAAGAAGGTACTGAAGTTAAAGGTATCGTTAAGAACCTTACTGACTACGGTGCATTCGTTGACCTTGGCGGTGTTGATGGTCTTCTACACATCACTGACATGGCGTGGAAGCGCGTTAAGCACCCATCTGAGATCGTTAACGTTGGTGACGAGATCCTAGTTAAAGTTCTTAAGTTCGACCGTGAGCGTACTCGCGTATCACTAGGTCTTAAGCAGCTAGGTGAAGATCCATGGGTAGCAATCGCTAAGCGTTACCCAGAAGGTCACAAGCTAACTGGTCGCGTAACTAACCTAACTGACTACGGCTGCTTCGTTGAAATCGAAGAAGGCGTTGAAGGTCTAGTACACGTTTCTGAAATGGATTGGACTAACAAGAACATCCACCCATCTAAAGTTGTTAATGTTGGCGACGAAGTTGAGGTTATGGTTCTTGATATCGACGAAGAACGTCGTCGTATCTCTCTAGGTCTGAAACAGTGTAAAGCTAACCCATGGCAGTCATTCGCAGAAATGCAAGCTAAGGGCGACAAAGTTACTGGTAAGATCAAGTCTATCACTGACTTTGGTATCTTCATCGGTCTAGAAGGCGGCATCGACGGTCTAGTTCACCTATCTGACATTTCTTGGAATGTTGCTGGTGAAGAAGCAGTTCGTGAGTACAAGAAAGGTGACGAGATCTCTGCAGTTGTTCTAGCTGTAGACGCTGAGCGTGAGCGTATCTCTCTAGGCGTTAAGCAAATGGAAAATGACCCATTCAATGCTTACGTTGCAGACACTAAGAAAGGTGCTCTAGTAAACGGTACTGTTACTGCAGTTGACGCTAAAGGTGCTACTATCGAACTAGAAGAAGGTGTAGAAGGCTACATCCGTGCTTCTGAAGTATCACGTGACCGCGTTGAAGATGCGTCTCTAATCCTAAGCGTTGGCGACAGCGTTGAAGCGAAGTTCACAGGTGTTGACCGTAAGAACCGCGTAATCAACCTATCTGTTAAAGCTAAGGACGAAGCTGAAGAGCAAGAAGCAATGGCTTCACTGAACAAGCAAGAAGAAGGCGCGTTCGGTAATGCTATGGCTGACGCATTCAAAGCTGCTAAAGGCGAATAATTTACGCCATTAGTGAAAAAGGAGCCGTAAGGCTCCTTTTTTTTGTTTTTATCTTTTGGAATTTTGGACTATTATCAATTTATACAGGCAGTTAGTGCACTGTTGATGTAAAATGTTTAATAAGCCGCTGTCCGCTGAAGTACGAGACACCGAAGATAGAGACAATAAAGATAAAGAGTAACGAGGGTACCTACCTATGACTAAGTCTGAACTGATAGAAAGACTCTGCGCGGAGCAAACTCACTTATCCGCAAAGGAAATTGAAGATGCGGTAAAAGATATTCTAGAACATATGGCGTCAACACTGGAAGGTGGCGACCGTATTGAGATCCGTGGTTTTGGTAGTTTCTCACTTCACTACCGTGAGCCTCGTGTTGGTCGTAATCCAAAAACGGGCGATAAGGTTGAGTTGGATGGAAAGTACGTTCCTCACTTCAAGCCTGGTAAAGAATTGCGCGAGAGAGTGAACGAAAGTCTGTAGATACTCTTATCTGAATGAAACGGCATACTTTTTTAGTGTGCCGTTTTGCGTTTGAGTAGCAGGTAGTAGGGAAGTTGATTACAACTCAGGCGAAGTGCTTTGAGGTTAGTCTAGATACTCTAAAATTGTCATGGTTTCTCAAGATTATTGCCAGAGACCATGGTGCGCAGAGGCAAATTCCTGCATAATCGACCTATCCAATAACTATGGCAAGAGCATATGAAAATCATAAAAATAATCCTACTCATCGCTTTATTCCTGGTGACGTTGGCACTAGGCTCTCAAAACCAAGAAGTAGTAAACTTTAATTACCTTCTTGCGCAAGGCGATTTCCATCTATCAACGTTGCTTGGCAGTGTTTTTGTTGTCGGCTTCGTCATTGCTTGGTTAATATTCGGCAGTTTGCACCTAAAATCTCAATTGACGGTACGTAAGCTGAAAAAACAGTTGGCTAAGCAAACACCAACTGAATCAAAAGAAGTCACAACGACTAACAGCTAACAAGAGAAAAGGATTAAGGTCTATATAATCAATGCTTGAGCTACTATTCTTGCTTTTGCCAATTGCTGCAGCCTATGGATGGTACATGGGCCAGCGAAGCGTAAAGCATGATCGACAAGAGCAATCGCATCAGATTTCTCGTCAGTACATGACGGGCCTTAACCTATTGCTTTCAGACCAATCAGATAAAGCGGTTGATCATTTCATCGAGCTTCTTCAAGTCGATGATGAAACGATTGATACCCACCTTGCACTCGGTAACTTGTTCCGGTCTCGTGGCGAAGTTGACCGAGCCATCCGCATCCACCAAAACCTCATTTCGCGCTCTGGTTTGACAATCGATCAGAAGAACTTAGCTTTGCAGCAGCTCGCAAAGGACTATATGGTCTCTGGCTTTTTAGACCGAGCG
Source organism: Vibrio maritimus (assembly GCF_021441885.1). Lineage (NCBI taxonomy): Bacteria > Pseudomonadati > Pseudomonadota > Gammaproteobacteria > Vibrionales > Vibrionaceae > Vibrio > Vibrio maritimus. The sequence goes on along the minus strand of NZ_CP090438.1, from coordinate 2,404,718 downwards.
GAAAAAATCTTTGTCCAACTCGTTGATGAACCTGAGCACCGCGAAGCCGCTCTGACTCAGCTATTAGCTATCTATCAGCAGACGAGTGAATGGAACAAAGCCATTGAAGTCGCGAACGCTCTATTGAAAATGGGAAAGAAGCGCATCAAAAACAGCATTGCGCATTTTTGGTGTGAGCTCGCTATGATCGAGAAAGCGGACGGAAATACCAATAAAGCCGTGCAGCACTTCAAGAAAGCATTGTCTGTCGACCCGCGATGTACTAGAGCAAGTATTTCCCTGGGCAAACTCTGTCTTGAAGACGAAGATTACGCGAAAACGGTGACCTACTTAGAGTCGGTGTTGGAACAAGATAAAGACTTCATCAGTGAAGTGCTACCAACCCTAGCCGAGTGTTATCATCATTTGGGTCAAGAGCAGGGGTTGGTTGAGTTTCTTAAAGCGAGTATAGATAAAGGTGCGGGTGTTTCAGCAGAGCTGATGCTGGCCCAACTTGTCGCACAACATGAGGGTACAGAGGCCGCTCAGGCGCTACTCACTAGGCAGTTAGTCCGCAGCCCGACAATGAAGGGCTTTTACCGCCTGATGGATTATCATTTGGCCAATGCTGAAGAAGGGCGAGCTAAAGACAGTTTGACCACACTTCAGTCTCTAGTGGGCGAGCAACTTAAAACCAAGCCGCACTATCGATGCCGGAAATGTGGTTTTTCGACCCATTCACTATATTGGCATTGTCCTTCATGCAAAGGATGGGGTACGATCAAGCCCATTCGAGGACTAGACGGAGAGTAATGGTCTCTGTCCGCAAAGAATTCTAATGCAGCACTTTTAGTGCTGCTTTTTTTAAGCAAAACGAGGAGCGAAAATGATTGACCAAAAAGTGATTGTTGCACTGGACTATGATAACCAAGCCGATGCATTAGCTTTTGTCGATAGAATTGACCCAAGCTCTTGCCGACTAAAAGTGGGCAAAGAGATGTTCACACTATTTGGTCCTGAGTTCGTTCGAGAACTACACAAACGTGGTTTCTCTGTGTTTCTAGATCTAAAGTTTCATGATATCCCGAACACATGTTCAAAAGCAGTTCGCGCAGCGGCAGAGATGGGTGTTTGGATGGTAAACGTACACGCAGGTGGCGGTGAGCGTATGATGACTGCGTCTCGCGAGATCCTTGAGCCTTACGGTAAAGATCGTCCACTACTAATCGGCGTGACCGTTTTAACCAGTATGGAACAATCAGACCTAGCGGGTATTGGTATTGATGTCGCGCCACAAGAGCAGGTACTGCGTCTTGCGAACCTGACGAAAAACTCAGGTCTAGATGGTGTTGTTTGTTCTGCTCAAGAGTCGAGCATGTTAAAAGCGGATCTTGGTCAAGAGTTTAAGTTGGTAACACCGGGTATTCGTCCGGCGGGTGCAGCGGTCGGTGATCAAAAACGCATTATGACACCAGATATGGCAATCAAAGCGGGCTCTGATTACCTTGTTATTGGTCGTCCAATCACTCAAGCGGCTGATCCTGCTCAAGTGTTGGCAGACATTAATGCGTCGCTGAACTAAGCCTTCTTTGATGTAGAAAGCCAGTGTTTTTAGACACTGGCTTTTTTGATCATGCTGGTATCCCGCTATGGAACTTAAAATCGTCATCTCGTGAAGAGATTAACTCTGCCTCAACTTTTCCGAAAAATGCCACGCGCTCGCTGATATCGCATCCCGCAACTTGCTCCGCGAGTGTGAGGTAGTCTTGATAGTGACGCGCCTCAGAGCGCAGAAGAGAGACGTAGAACTTAGAGATATCATCTTCCATAAAAGGCGCCAGTTTTGCGAAACGCTCACATGAGCGCGCTTCTATGTAGGCGCCGATAATCAGTTTATCTATAAGCGTGTTGGGCTCGTAGGTTTTCATATGGGAAAGTAGCCCTTTCGCATAGCGGCCTGCGGGGATAGGCTCGTACGGAACGCCTTTCTTTTCCATAATCTCAAGGACTTGATAAAAATGGTGCAGTTCTTCTTTGATCAAAAGAACCATCTTATCGATCAGATCTTGGCTGTATGGTGAATCTGACTTAGCAATGATCGATTTCGAGATGTTGCTTTTACCTTTCAGGCTATCCATGTTGCCTATGCGACGATACGCAAAATTTTCATAAGGCGTAAACCACTCAAAGAGCGTAGATGCGCTCTCTTTATCTACGGCGTACTTGCGAATCAAATACATGGCGGATTGACCCGCTTTAAGCTCACACAATAAGTGGTCGATAAGAATCACGGGTAGGTTTTCTGGACGTTTGGCTTCTTCAACCCACTCATCAGGGGTTGAGCACTGAAGAAAGCTGTTGATAGGCGCTAAGATAGCGTCGATTTGAGACTGACTGATCATGAGGTTTGTTTTCATTTTGCTAATTAAAAAGGGCCGCAACTGCGACCCTTAAAAATTTTACCACTTTTTCTTTTCGCCAAACAGGGCATTGATATCGTCATCCCGCTCACTGTTTGCTTGCTGCTGTTTCTCTTCTGCCTTCGCTTGACGAGAATTTTGCAGCTTGTCGAGCATTTCGGTCAGTTTCTCTTTGGCTTGTATCGAGTAGTTGTCATTTTTAGAACTTAACGCATCAATACCTTTCTTCAGAAGCTGTGCTGCTGTGCCCGGCTGTCCTTTTGCCATCGAGTCATGGGCGCGTTTTACGACGTTCTCGATATTGATTCGGATCTGGATAGTCTCTAATCGAGCGTTCTCAACCATATATGACTGAGTATCCATGCGACCTTTGTTATGTTCGGTACGCACCGTATCACGCAGGCGTTTAACCAGTTTCAACATGATGATCGCTTGCTTGTCGCTGGTAGGGACCTTAAATGACGTCGCTTCGTTGCCTTCGTAGTTCTCTTGAAGCTGCTGAATCTGCGTCTTTGCTGCCTCAACACGCTGAGCTAGGTGCTTATTTTTAGGGTCGAGTTCATGCATGTTCACCACCGAATCTAGGATACGATTGTGCAGGCATAGCATGAGCTCTTTACTGTACGGCAAGTAACTTGCTCCGCTGATCAGCTCTTCCGTTGCGTCGATCAATGCCACATAACGAGCAGACTCTTGACGCCTTGTTGCTTCAGCTTTGAGCTTGTATTGCAGCATAATGTTGTAGCCCAAGATAAGGACCAACAGAAGTGCTACAAGCGCAATAATTAAACCGATATTCATAACGTTTTGTATCTACAATGAGTTTCCCTACAATTCGATGAATCAGGATACACCAAAGGTAACGGTATCAACACTGCAAAGTTGTTGAATTGGTCATTATCTAATTAAATTGGGACATCTTTCTCTATTGGAGTGAGAGGTTGAGCAATTCCTGCGCGAAAAAACTGTTAATCTTTCTAGGAATTCGTTATAACTAATAATTATATGCTTGTGTTGGGCTCTTGGTTAAGACACCAGTTGCGTTATGAGCTTAGCGAGATTTAAACAAGGATGATTAGAAGCAGATGAAGTTACAGCAGTTAAAATACATTGTCGAAGTAGTGAACCACAATTTAAATGTGTCGGCCACTGCTGAAAGCCTCTACACGTCTCAACCTGGTATCAGTAAGCAAGTGCGTTTACTGGAAGATGAGTTGGGCATCCAAATTTTCGAGCGCAGCGGGAAACATCTTACGCAGGTTACTTCTGCCGGGGAAGACATTGTTCGCATCTCCCAAGAGATCTTATCACGTGTCGAAAGTATTAAGGCGGTTGCAGGTGAGCATACTCATCCTGAGATGGGCACACTGAATATCTCAACAACGCATACGCAAGCTCGTTATGCCTTACCAGAGGTCATCAAAGGCTTTACTGCTCGTTATCCAAAAGTGTCGCTACACATGCACCAAGGCACACCGTCGCAGATGTCTGAAGCGATTGCCAAGGGGACGGCGAACTTTGCGATTGCAACCGAGGCCCTGCACTTGTACCAAGACGCCATCATGCTGCCTTGTTACCACTGGAACCGCTCTATTGTCGTGCCAAAAGATCACCCGCTGGCGCGCAAGGCAGAGGTTACGATAGAAGACCTAGCCGCGTATTCTTTGGTTACCTACGTCTTCGGCTTTACAGGTCGTTCAGAATTGGATACTGCCTTTAATAAGGTTGGGCTGACGCCAAAAGTGGTTTTCACTGCGACAGATGCGGATGTTATCAAAACCTATGTTCGTATGGGCATTGGTGTGGGTGTTATTGCTAGTATGGCGATGGATGACGCTCAAGATACGGATCTTGTTGCGATTGATGCAAGCCACATCTTTGGTGCGAGTACAACCAGCATTGGTTTCAGAAAGGGAACCTTCTTGCGCTCTTACATGTATGACTTCATGGAACGTTTCGCACCGCATTTAACGAGGCCAGTCGTCGAACAAGCGATTTCTTTGAAATCGAATGTAGAAATAGAAGAAATGTTCAAGGACATCGACCTCCCAGTACGCTAGTACAAATTGCTTTCGTTATCGCATACTTCCTTCTAGAATCGGGGCGAGCCATTACACGCACCATTAATTAGGGGGAAGGTATGCGTCAGCAGTTTGCGCATCTCACATCATTCTTATGTCAGTATCAGGGGTACTGGCGCCACGATCCCTTCCTTCAAGTCACCTCCGGTGAGATCTCGTGGTCCGCGCTTAATCCAGAATTGGAGCAGTGGATACAACAGCTTTCTTCAAAGCAAACACTTGAATACAAATCTTCGCT